>DCWM01000039.1:663-3993 GCA_002335405.1 Dehalococcoidia bacterium UBA2162 | reverse complement strand
CGCTGCGCTTTTCTCGCCTGACGACACGGCGGACAACGCTTTGGCTCGTTGGTGTAACCCCTTGAGGCAAAGAGTTCCTGTTCTTCAGCAGTGAAGATAAAGGTAATTCCGCAGTCGGCGCACTGGAGTGACTTCTCCTCATAACTCATTGGATGGCCTCCTCTTTTTAGATTTTAGTTAGATCCGGTCATCCAATGCTTAAATAACTTGCGGTTGGTTGAAGCTACGATAACCTAAACCAAAACTAATTCAGCCAATCATACACCAAGTGAACATTCTTTGCAAGAGTCTGTAAGGATCACACAGACTAATTACAAAAGTTGTTACTGGACGGAAGAAATACTATAATCGGAATGTAAATATACAGAATTAGCATCACTAACACGGGCAATCTTGGGACGATTAAGAATATTGTCGCGGAAGCTGTCCATTAAAACAGATTTTTAATTAGTGGGTGCTTATTCCCCGGTAGTAAGATAGACAAAAGGAGGTCAATCGGTGTCAGAACTGAGAGAGCAGTTACAGGACTTACGGGTGAGGATTTCTTCAGTAATGGTGCGTCTTTGACATCACGGCTCGGGAAGAAGAAATTACTAAATTAGAGAACCGGTCAGTTCAACCCAACTTTTGGGTAGACCCTACCGAAGCCCAAAATACGATGCGGCGGTTAGCTGAGATAAGAAAGCTGGTGGGGAAATGGCGCAATCTAGAGAGTAAAATAGCCGAAATTACCGAGGATTTAACACTGGTCGAAGAGGAGCCATCCCTAATTACCGAAATTAAACCCAGAATCACCGAGTCCGCCACTCATCTTGATAAGATGGAGCTGGAGATAGCTTTTAGCGGTGAGTATGATGATCGGAACGCTCTCCTCTCCATTCACGCTGGTGCTGGTGGCACCGAATCTCAGGACTGGGCGGAGATGCTATTAAGAATGTATCTGCACTGGGCAGAACGACGCGGTTATCAATCAGAGATACTAGAGACCACTCCCGGGGAAGAAACCGGGCTAAAGAGCGTAACTATTGAGGTGAGCGGCGACTATGCCTTTGGCTACCTAAAATCGGAACACGGCGTCCATCGGCTGGTACGTCTCTCTCCCTTTGATTCTGACCATGCCCGGCATACCTCCTTCGCCCTAGTTGAGATCATGCCGGAGGCTGAAGATGATGTGGCTGTCCAGATAAGGACGGAAGACTTGAAGATGGACATGTTTCGTTCAAGCGGCGCCGGCGGTCAGAATGTCCAGAAAACGAGCACGGCAGTGAGGTTGACCCATCTACCCACTGGACTGACGGTTACCTGCCAGAACGAACGCTCCCAGTACCAGAACAGAGAAATTGCCCTGAAGATTCTTCAGGCTCGCCTCCTTGAGACGGAAGTAGCCAGAAGAGCCGAGGAAAGAGCTAAGCTGAAAGGCAAACGGGTTGAAGCCGGCTGGGGTAACCAAGTCAGAAGTTATGTGCTTCACCCATATAAAATGGTCAAGGACCACCGTACTGACTATCAAACCGGCAATACTGAAGCAGTTCTCAGTGGGGAATTAGATGGCTTCATTACCGCTTATCTCAGATCACTGGTCGGTAAAGAGAAAGGATGATAAGAAAAACCATTATTCTGACCCTAACCATTTGCCTCTCCCTCGTTCTATTTTTCCCGAGCTCAATCCAAGCTCAGAACGCACTAAACATCATCAGAAACACGACCTCTACCGAATTTCCGGATGGGCTTCACTTCAATCTGTCTGCACAGAGTAGAGTCAACATTACCGATGTTCGCCTGCACTATACTGTCGACCATACCAGTTTCGCCGAGGTAACCAGCGAGGTTTTCATCGAGTTTATTCCTGATACCACTATCAAGGTTGAATGGACATGGGATATGAGGAAAACCGGAGGGCTACCGCCGGGGACAACGGTGGAATACTGGTGGACAATAACCAATGATCAGAGCGACAGGGCGATCACTGCCCCGATCAAAGTCAGTTTTGATGATAATCGCTATACCTGGCAAAATTTGACTGAGGACGAAATAACCATATATTGGTACCATGGGGAAAAATCCGTAGCTGAAGAGACGATGGTGGCCGCCCGGCAAGCGCTAACCCAACTAGCTAAAGACACCGGTGCTGAATTGAAGAAGGCAGCCAAAATCTATCTCTATGCCAATACGCAGGATTTACAAGGGGCAATGATTTACCCCCGGGAATGGACTGGGGGAACAGCCTTTACCAGTTTCGGTACTATTACTATCGGACTAGTGCCATCTCGCCCTGACTCGATAAAGCGGGCGATTGCCCATGAACTAACACATCTCGTCATTGCCCAAGTAACTTTTAATCCCTACAATGAGCTACCGACCTGGCTGAATGAAGGTTTAGCCATGTATAACGAAGGGCCACTTGAAGCCGAATTTACTAATCTACTCAAGAAAGCCATCGCCAAAAACAGTCTGATTTCAGTACGCAGCCTATCCAGTCCTTTTTCCGCTTATGCCGAAAGTGCTATGCAAGCCTATGCCCAAAGTCAAAATTTAGTTGAATTTCTCATCAAGAATTACGGCCAGACCAAGATGTTTCAGCTGTTAAACATCTTTCATGAAGGTAGTAGCTATAATGACGCCTTGATTAAGGTTTACGGTTTTGATATGGATGGTCTGGACACCTTATGGAGCGACTATACCATTAAGAAATTCCGTGAAACGGGAGTGACCACAGCTATGATATTACCGTCGATGGCTAGAAACATTATCCGGCAGGCTAGTGAGCTTTTATCGAATGTACTTTCGGCCGCTCCAAGTTGGGTATTGAGGTAAGGTTAGTGAAAAAACCATCCGCCATTCGTGATTTGCTGCTATAATCAAAAAAGCTAAACAGAGACCAACAATAACTTTGACTAGAATAAATATAATTATCGGAGGAAATAGAGGGCAAATTAAGAGACCCCCTTCGGTAATTAGCGTAATTTTCTACTCTTTATGAGTAAGGAAGACTACAGTCTGCCAGTGCTTCGACTGATCAACGAAACTATAGGCAGTTTGTGGTATAATATTACGGGTGCCTGTGCCCTGTGACAGGTGCTGAGGGACATTGGAATGCAAATAACATGGGTATGGGTCATTGCTACCCTATTTATAGGAATTTCGTTTACTCTTGTATATCTGCGTCGAATACTGAGGGGTGATGACACGCAAATACCATGGGGTATTGCCATCCTACTCATAGGGATTTCGCTCATTCTTGGGGTTTACGTTAGTCAAACAACCCCACCTACAATATCAGAAACGTCACTCGAACCACCAGCAGTGTCACCAACAACACCAATACCAACA
>DCWM01000039.1:0-249 GCA_002335405.1 Dehalococcoidia bacterium UBA2162 | reverse complement strand
TTTGAACTAGGTAATACCTATCTGGAAGAAGAGCAATGGGATAGGGCAATTATCGAATATACAAAAGCCATCGAACTTGGTTCTAGAGACTACGAAGGGTTAGCCAAGGCTTACTTCGGCCTTGGTTATAGTAATTTCAAAGCTGGGCAGATTGATGAAGCCCTCGTAGATTTCACAAGGGCTATTCTACTCGACCCAAATACGGCTAATTACTATTACTATCGGGGAGAGGCTTACTACCAACTAGCT
>DCWM01000038.1 GCA_002335405.1 Dehalococcoidia bacterium UBA2162 | reverse complement strand
TCGTCAGGCGAGAAAAGCGCAGCGCATCGGAACTGACTCTAACTACGGCTCCGGTTTTCGACGTCAGATGTTTCCGGTAGTATGTGCGACATGCGGTAAAGAGACTGAAGTGCCCTTCGAACCACGTGGTGATCGTCCGGTATACTGTAGCGATTGCTACCGTAAAACCAAACCTGGGTTGAACTAGTTAGAATACGTAAAAAAGGCACGGGCTAGTATCGCTGGCCCGTGCCTTTTTTATTTACGATGGAATAAAGTTCGTCAGTGCTGCTATTGAAGTTTACGGTTCACTGTTTTCTCTTCGGCACTGTTCCCTTCGGGGTATCCTCTAGAACGATGCCAACTCCGTACAGTCTAGTCCGTATTTCATCTGCAAGTTTGAACTTTTTATCTTTGCGTAAGGCATCCCTCAATTCTTTGAGGTAGTTTATATGTCCTTCGGTATTTTCAACATTGTGGTTAGTAGTTGTTTTTTCGAGAAGGTACTCCAAGTTCTCTCTTTTGATTTGCGCTATCGTTAATCCTTTGATTTCGGTAAGTTCCTTGATATCAAGAGTTAGAGACTCTCTTTCTGGCTCAGGAAGAACTAGACCAAGTACGCCAGCCAACTCTATGAATATGTTGCGATGTTCGATAACTTTATCCGCGTGGTTAAGGTTAACAGCGCGATTGATGTCTTGAGCTAAGTCGAAAAGTACGGCGATTGCCTGTGGTGTATTGAAATCATTGTCCATAGCTGAAATAAAGCGGTTACGGTATTTATTAGCGGGGGTAGTCCCATCAGTCTTGGTACCTTGAGCTTCTGAGATCGAACGGTTTATCTCAGCATAGGGTTCGCTTAATTTCCATTTAGCGTCACTAAAAGCTCTGAGTGCCACGCCCGAAGCCTCTAAGGTCCCTTCATCATAAGTAAGTGGTGTGCGGTAGTGAGAATGCAGAATAAAAATTCGGATGGTATCGGCCCTATATTTTTTAAGGGTTTCCTTGATGGTTACTAGATTACCCAGCGATTTGCTCATTTTCTCTTCGTCGAGCTGGAGTAATCCATTATGGAGCCAGTATTTGACGAAGGGTTTTTTCCCGGTGAAGCTCTCCGATTGTGCTATTTCATTCTCGTGATGTGGGAAAATTAGGTCCTGTCCACCGCCATGGATGTCGATGGTCTCACCAAGATATTTTACCGACATGGCGCTGCATTCGATGTGCCAGCCTGGTCGTCCTGGCCCCCAGGGACTATCCCACGAAGGCTCGTTTGGCTTGGTTGCTTTCCACAGGACAAAATCCATCGGATTTTCCTTCTCGTCTCCGGGCTCGATCCGGACTCTGGCCGTCATCGAATCGAGATTGCGATGGGAGAGTTTTCCGTAATCGGGGACATTCTTGACCCGGAAATAGATACTACCCTGCGCCGGGTAAGCATAACCTTTGGTCACCAGGCTTTGTATAATTTTAAGCATTTCGGGTATCTCTTCCGTGGCCCTGGGGTAAATGTCCGCCCGGCGGATATTTAGGGCATCCATGTCGTCAAAGTAACCGTTGATATATTGCTCGGCCAGTTCGCGGGCGGGAACACCCAACCGAGCCGCCCTGTCGATAATTTTATCGTCAATATCAGTAATATTCTGCACATACTTCACCCGATAGCCGTGAAATTGGAGATAACGTTGGATAGCATCAAAGTAGATATAGCTCATGGCGTGGCCTAGGTGGGCATCACTGTACGGGGTGACCCCGCAAACATACATCCTGACCTCATCGCCGTGGGGCAGGAAGTCCTCTTTTTGTCCGGAAAGGGTATTAAAAACCTTCACCTTTTCACCTCGAAGAGTCTTCGGCTTCAATTAGAGCAATGGCATAGGCGGCAATGCCTTCTCCTCGCCCGATCAGGCCTAAATGGTTAGTTGTTTTCGCCTTGATACTTACTTTAATGGGCGGAATGTCCAGTCCCTGACTAATGCGTGCTCGTATTGGCTCAATAAAATCACTAAGTTTTGGCTGTTCGGCGACGATGGTGGCATCGATATTGCCGACTGCCCAGCCTTTTTCTTTTAGTCTGTTTTTTATCCGACCAAGTAAAATGAGACTGGAAATATCCTGGTATTCTGATTTATCTGGTGGAAAATGCTGACCGATATCGCCTAGGTTGGCGGCACCGAGTAGGGCGTCAATGATGGCATGGGTTAAAGCGTCGGCATCGCTCCAGCCGCTCAATCCTTTGGCAAAGGGTATCTCAACTCCACCTAGCACTAGCCGCCGCTCTGGCACCAAAGGATGAACATCAAAACCCAGACCAATACATACTTTACCCTTCATTATCGCCCCACAAAATCTCGGCTAAAGTTAGGTCGTTGGGGGTGGTTATCTTTATATTATCATAGGAACCCATGTAGAGCTTAACGTTATAACCTGATTGTTCGACCAGCTCAGCGTCATCGGTGACATCATTCCGACTAAAGTCGGAATGATAGGCCTTCTCTATTATAGCAAATTTAAATACCTGCGGTGTCTGTATCATCCATAAGTGTTGCCGCTCCAGTGTCTTTCGCACCAATTGACTCCTATCGGCAATCTTAATGGTCTCTGTTACCGGGATGGCGGCAACGGCGGCTCCAGTTTCAGCGGCGGCGGTTAGCCCGTGTTCAATTATCTCTGTGGTAACTAAGGGTCGAGCACCGTCATGGATGACTACCCAGTGGCAGTGGTTGAGACGATTCAGCCCATTCATCACTGAATCCTGGCGCCGTTGACCACCGGGGCAAACATCGCTTACTTTTGACCATTTGTGTTCAGCGACTAATTGCTGTCCTCGCCCCAGATTCGGTGGGCTGAGGACAACTACAATCTGGTCAATCGAATCGCACCTCTGGCAAACATCGATTACTTGTGTCAGAAGCGGTTGGCCGTCGAGTAGAGCGAACATTTTATCTATCCCACCCATTCTCTTGCTGGAACCAGCGGCGGTAATGACGGCGCCGACTTTTTCTTGAGTGTCTTTTTTCATGATTAAAGTTATTTGTCCTGACTAAAGCTGGGATGAGTTTAACATACTCGTCCGATTTGTTCTATAATTGACTATCCGGGACTTTTAGCGAAACGGAGGAGATCTCATTATTTTTGTGATAGTCTATATTAAAGATAGGGGGAAGACTGGATGGTTGAAGATAAATATGCGCTAAGACGATTTGATGCTCAGTCGGAAGGCGCCATCGATCGGGCAATTCTGGAAGTAATTCCTTTTGACTATCCGGACTCAGCCACAGAGGTGGTTTATGAGACTGATGAGTTCACTGCCGTTTGCCCTTGGACGGGCTTACCCGATTTTGCTCGGCTGGTAATGAGCTATGTCCCCGGCTGCTCTCTGGTGGAGTTGAAGTCGCTGAAATATTATCTCACCTCTTACCGGAATGTAGGTATACTGCAGGAGCACGCCGTCAACTGTATCCTAAGAGATTTGGTGGCACTCCTTAAGCCAGTCTCAATGACGGTGGAGGTGGAATACCGGGAGAGGGGTGGTATCAAAACAACGGCTGTGGCCAGATATGAGGGGGAGTAGTGCATCTCTACAGTCTGGTTCTCTAGAATTTAGTTAAGAACTTTATTTTTCTGGGTTATCTATAACCAATCCTACTCGTATCGCTTCTCTCAGCGTACTGACGGGAACAAGCTCGCTTTCTGGGGGAACGTTAATTCGTGAAGAGGCTTTGGGTATGAGGCAACGCTTGAAGCCGAGGCGGGTGGCTTCGTTCACTCGTCGATCAAGCTGGGGGATGGCTCTAAGCTCACCATTGAGTCCGACCTCACCAACCGCGGCTGTCTGCGGGTCGATACCGGTATTACGGAAGCTGGAAATAATGGCTAGGGCAATACCTAAATCAGTGGCGGGTTCACTGATTTTTAGTCCGCCGGCGACGTTGACCAGAATATCCTGATTACCCAGCTTCAGACCGGTTCGCCGACTCAGTACGGCGGTAATTAGCAGTAAGCGGTTGAAGTCGACACCGTTGGCGGTGCGCCGGGGTAAGCCAAAGCTGGTTGGGCTGGTTAGAGCCTGAATTTCGATCATGATAGGGCGGCTGCCCTCGAAAGTTGGCACTACCACTGAGCCGATGGTTTCGTTCCCCCGTTGTGATAGGAATGCCTGTGAGGGGTTGGCCACCTCAACCAGACCCTGTATTTTCATCTCAAAGACGCCGATTTCGTTACTCGAACCGAAGCGGTTTTTAACGCTGCGTAATAGCCGGTAGGGGCTAAAGGTCTCCCCTTCCAGATAGAGGACGACATCAACAATGTGCTCCAGAACACGCGGACCAGCAATGGAGCCATCTTTGGTGACATGCCCAACTAAGAAAATAGGTACGGCGTGCCGTTTGGCCCAATGCATCAGTCCTATTGTGCACTCTCGTACTTGATTAATACTACCTGAGGTGGAATTCAGTTCCGGGGAAAAAATCGCCTGGATGGAATCAATCACCACTAGGTTCGGCGATAGCTCTTCAATCTGATTGAGGATGGCTTCAAGATTAGTCTCTGCCAGTAAGAAAAGCCCCTCGCCCTTTATGTTCAGCCTTTCTGCCCGAAGTTTAATCTGCCGCTGCGTTTCCTCGCCAGAAACATAAACTACCGTACCGTGTATTTGAGCTACTAAACCGGCAACCTGAAGTAGGAGGGTAGATTTGCCGACGCCTGGGTCACCGCCAATAAGGATGAGGGAGCCGGCGACCAAGCCTCCCCCAAGCACGCGGTTGAATTCATTTAGGGGTAGGGGTAGTCGTTCTCCATCCTCGATCACAATCTGAGATAGCTCGAGAGGTAGACCGGTCGAAATGGTCGATTGGAAGGATGAGGTGGCGACCACGACTGTCTGTTCGGCGAAGCTATTCCATTCCTGACAGTTAGGGCAGTGTCCTAGCCATTTCAGACTTTCTTTCCCGCATTGCTGACAGATAAAAACTGTCTTATGCTCTGGCCGATTGTCTTTGGACACGGGGTAACTTTACTTTATTTTCGAGAGCGGTGCAACCACTTCAAGCACTAAATTCTAAGCACTAAATCTCAAACAATATTAAAACTGTTATTAGAGCCTCTCGTTGTCGTATAGGGTAAACTCTAGTTGAGATCCGGATGGGATGAATAATCATGCTTTTTGAAATAGGCTTTCTTTTATAATTTTGGGGTAGCAGGGCGAACTGAGCGGCGAATCATCAGTTTGCCAATCTCTAGGACGGGGAAGATGGTAGCGGCGGATACTGCCACTATTATCCAGTCGACCAGAGGGAGCGGGTAGGTATTGAATGGACCCTGAAGGAAGGGAACATAGATTAAGAATAGGAGTAAAATGGTTTGCGATATGACAGCTGCAATCAGCCATCTGTTTTTGAATATGCCAATCTCCAATATAGAAAGTCGGTCGGAGCGGTAGTTAAAAGCTTTAAAGAATTGAATAATAACTAAAGTCACAAAGACTAGGCTCTGAGCTTCAATCAGGCTTTTCCCTGACCCAAGTGCCCAGACAAAAATCGCTAGATTGACGACGGTGCTCCAGACACCACCGAGAAGAATTAAGATTGTTACTGGGCGGGTAAAAATAGTCTCGGTGCGCGGTCGGGGCTGGCGCTTCATAATATCGGGTACAGATGGATCTAAGGCTAAGGCGATAGCGGGTAAGCCGTCGGTCGCCAGATTTACCCAAAGAATCTGGATAGCAATTAAGGGTAAGGCCCCGTCTGTGCCCAGTAGTCCCCCAAAAATAATAGCGATGGCCATGACTAGTACCTCCCCTAGATTGGAGGAGAGGAGGTACATCAGGTACTTCTTAATATTGTCGTAAATCCCTCTACCTTCTTCAACAGCAGCGACGATGGAAGCAAAGTTGTCATCGGTCAGAATCATGTCAGCCGCCTCTTTGCTGACATCGGTGCCGGTAATGCCCATAGCTACTCCAATATCGGCCTTCTTTAAAGCGGGAGCGTCGTTGACACCATCGCCGGTCATAGCGACGACATGGCCCTTTTTAGCCAGAGCCTCGACGATGCGTAGCTTGTGCGTTGGGGAGACGCGGGCGTAGACCTCGACATGCTCAACCGTGTCTTCGAGTTCCCGGTTACTCAATCGGTCAATTTGTGTTCCGGTTAGGGCTAAACCGTCTTTCAATAGGCCCAGTTCTCTGGCAATAGCGACGGCGGTCCACTTATGGTCGCCGGTAATCATTATCGACTTGATGCCGGCCTGTTGGCAAAGTTTGATGGCATCTTTGACCTCCTCTCGAGGTGGGTCAATCATCCCGACCAGCCCGACAAAGACCATTGCCTGGTCAATGGCTTCATCTGGTTGAGAAATTGGTTTATAGGCTAATCCCAGGACGCGTAGTCCCTGGCCCGCCATGTCATGGGCGGTACTGAGGATTTTTTCTTGCTCGGTGCTCCTTAGCTCTTGTTCCTTCCTATTCTGGAGGATGTGTTGTGAGCGCTCAAGAATGACTTCCGGGGCTCCTTTACTGTAGGCCACCTGCCCTTCAGCCGTTCGGTGGACCGTCGTCATAAGTTTACTTTCCGAAGAAAAAGGGATTTCATTAATGCGCGGACACCGGCTATCTTCATCTTCTGGCTCCAGCCCCGCTTTAGCTGCGGCCACGACCAGTGCTCCTTCAGTAGGGTCTCCCTTTATTTGCCACTGACCATCCTCTATTACCAAGCGAGCATCATTACATAGGCTGCCGTTGCGGAGTAAGGTTTCCAGATGAATATCTTTTCGTGGCTCATAAATCTGGCCGTTTAGGAGGAAATTTCCCTTCGGTTCATAGCCTACACCGCTGACTTCAACTGATTTACCATCGACGTAGATACGTCGCACCGTCATCTGGTTTTGAGTCAGGGTGCCAGTCTTATCGGAACAGATAACAGTGGTGCAACCGAGGGTCTCGACGGCGGGTAGTTTTCTCACTAAGGCGTGGCGTTTGACCATATGTTGTACCCCGATGGCTAAACTGATAGTAACCACCGCCGGTAGAGCCTCGGGTACGGCGGCGACGGCTAAGCTGACTCCCCAGATGAACATCTCCAGTAGGGCGTGGCCATGGAATATCCCGATGGTGGCTAATAAGAAGGTGGTGGCCAACGCGGCGATGGCGATTCGCTTTCCGGTTCGGTCAAGATTCATTTGAAGGGGCGTTTTCTCCTCCTTCACTTTCTGGAGCATGGTGGCGATTTTGCCGAACTCAGTCGCCATGCCTGTGGCTGTAACGACGGCAGTACCACGACCATAATCTACTGAGGTGCCCATATAGATCATATTTTTTCGATCGCCGAGGTTGACTGTCTCAGGTAAGGGGGTAGTTGTCTTGGTTACCGGTTCGGATTCACCAGTAATTGAGGCTTCGCTCAACTTGAGGTTGACTGCATCTATTACTCGAGCATCGGCGGGTGTGTGGCCGCCGGTGTGCAGTAGGATGATATCGCCTGGGACTAGTTCTCGGGACGATATCTCACTCTCTTTCCCATCCCTGATGACGGTAGCCGTCGGCGAAGCTATTCGTTTCAGGGCTGCTACAGCCCGTTCCGCTCGATATTCTTGGAAAAAACCCAGGATTGCGGCAAAGAGAATGATAATAAAGATGACAATGGCGTCAGCTGCCTCGCCTAGGACACTGGATAAGATTGCGGCTATTAGTAATATGATGATGAGGAAGTTCTTGAATTGTTCCAGGAAGATTGTCCAGGGTGAAGTTTTATGTTTTTCTACCAGTTCGTTGGGACCAAATTCCACCACGCGGCGTTTCGCTTCTTCCTGGCTCAGGCCGTTGCCATTGGAATTAAGAGAGGAGATTACCTCTGAGACTTCTAGATGGTGCCAAACTTTGTTTGCTTGCATTCAATCAATATTCAATAGTAGATGTTAAATCTCTGGCCTTAATTAATTGCTCCTCAGCGGCTTTTGCCTAAACAAAAGGGGTGGTTATCTTAATTTCCCACCCCGTTCCGCTCTGTTCGGTTTTGTTGTTTAATTTACCTAGACTTTATTATTCCCGGCCAGGACTTCGACTGGTGCTGGATGCGTGACAACCTCGCCATTTTCCAGGTCAACGATGGCCGTGTCCCCAGCGCGGAATTGGCCGCGGAGTAAACCATCGGAGAGTTTATCTTCAACCATGTTTTGGATTACCCGGCGCAACGGGCGCGCACCGAAGACCTCATCGTAGCCTTTCTCCCCCAGAAAATCTTTTACGGCATCAGTTACTTCTAACTTGATATTCTTCTCGCCTAGTTGATTAGCGACTTGAGAGAGTAGCAGGTCGACTATCTTACGGATATGCTCTTTGGCTAGAGCGTGAAAGACGACTACGCCATCAATACGGTTGAGAAATTCAGGGTGGAAGGTCTTCTTGAGTTCGCTCAGTAGTTTTTCTTTCATACTCTCGTAGGAACGTTGTTCAGTTTTGGCTTCATCGGTACGTGAGACAAAGCCAATACTGCTGCCCTTGCGGATGAGTTCCGCTCCAATGTTGCTTGTCATGATAATGATGCTGTTGCGGAAATCAACCCGTCGTCCCTTGGCATCGGTCAGGTGACCATCATCGAATATTTGGAGCAAGATATTGAAGACGTCCGGGTGAGCCTTTTCAATTTCATCGAAGAGGATGCAGGTGTATGATTTGTGTCGGACAGTCTCCGTCAGTTGCCCACCTTCGTCAAAACCGACATATCCCGGCGGGGCACCGACTAGTCGTGATACAGTGTGTTTTTCCATAAACTCAGACATGTCCAGTCGGACGAGGGTGTCTTCACTTCCGAACATAAATTCGGATAAGGCTCGGACCAGCTCTGTCTTCCCGACACCTGTTGG
>DCWM01000056.1 GCA_002335405.1 Dehalococcoidia bacterium UBA2162 | reverse complement strand
GTCAAAGTGGGTGATATCGAGTTCGGCGGTAATGAGCCAGTTTACATCGCGGGACCGTGTGCCGTAGAGAGTAAGGCCCAGTTATTCAAAATTGCCGAGGGGGTAAAAAGGGCCGGAGCCCACGTCCTGAGAGGCGGCGTCTTTAAGCCAAGAACATCAGTACATTCATGGCAGGGACTAGGTGCCGATGGTGGAGATTTGGCAATGGAAGCTCTAACCTGGTTACGGGAAGCCGGGGATAAATTTGAAATGCCCGTAGTCACCGAGATCAGGGGGGAATCCCAAGTTAATTTAATCGCGGAATATGTAGATATTATCCAGATTGGATCCAGAAATATGTATAATCAGGATTTACTCGTGGGAGTAGCTAAAAAAGGCAAGCCGATCCTGCTCAAGAGGCATTTCGGCGCCGGTATCGAGGAATTCCTCTCCTTTGCCGAGTATATCGCCGCCGAGGGTAATAAGGACATTATTCTCTGTGAAAGGGGTATCGTGCCGGTAGGGAAAGGCAAGAACTATACTCGCTACATTCTCGACCTAGGGGCAATTCCAGCCATCAAAAAGGAAACCTTCCTACCCATTATAGTCGACCCCAGCCATGCCGCCGGTCGTCGTGACCTCATCTTCAGTATGAGTTGCGCTGCCATTGCTGCGGGCGCCGGCGGATTAATGATTGAGTCGCATTACAATCCATCCGAAGCTCTGGTTGATGGCCAGCAGATGATTACCCCCGACGAACTAAAAGAAACCATCATTGCCTGTCAACGAATCCATAAAGTACTCCGACCCGGAGTGAAAACTAAGGCATAAGCTAATGAAAAAAGCCAGAGTAAGGCTGGGAAAGCGCAGCTACACGCTCCTTATCGGGTCCGGTCTACTTAAGCAGACCGGACTACTTCTCCAGGAATTAGGCTTCAGTGACAGGGCGATAATTATCACTAACCCCACTCTTCGCAGACTACATGGTAAAACTCTACTTCAGGGTCTCGACGATTGTAGTTTTAAGGTCTCCATTCTAGAGGTTCCTGAAGGAGAAGAGCAAAAATCCCTAGAAACGGCTGGTAGATTATACCGAGAATTAACCAACTGCTTTGCCGAAAGGACAACGCCGATCCTCGCCTTGGGTGGCGGAGTTATCGGCGACCTGGGCGGTTTTGTCGCCGCCACCTATTTGCGCGGCGTACCATTGGTACAAATACCAACCACACTCGTGGCGCAGGTCGATAGCAGTATTGGCGGTAAAGTAGCGGTAAACCACGGCCAATTAAAAAACAAGATCGGGGTATTTTACCAGCCGAAGTTAGTTGTTGCCGATATTGCCGTCCTTAAAACCCTTAGTGACAGCGCACTCAGTGACGGATTGGCCGAAACAATAAAATACGGCGTCATTCGGGATGCCGAATTCTTCAGTTATCTAGAACGGAATATCGAAAAGATAAATGCGTTTGACGAGCGAATACTGGAAACCGTTGTGTTTTGCTCGGCAAAAATTAAAGGCGAGGTGGTGGCTAAAGATGAGACGGATTTAGGCTTGCGAAATATTCTGAATTACGGCCACACGATAGGGCATGCCATTGAATCGGTCTCTAATTTTGGGATAAGCCATGGTCAGGCGATCGCGATTGGTATGGTGGCCGCCGCTAAAATCTCAAATCGATTGGGCATGCTCCCAAACGCAGATATAACTAGACTCAAAAATCTTATTGCCCGGACCGGTCTACCCACCGAACTCCCCCGATTGGAATTAGCCGGTCTGACCCAGGCGATGAAGCATGACAAGAAGGTCTTGCTGGGGAGAATCCGGTTCGTCTTGCCCAGAATTATCGGAGAGGTATTTATCACCGACGAAGTACCAATATCGCTAGTAGAACAAGTATTGCTTGGGGGATAATGGAGAGACCCAAAATTTGCGCCGTCATCGTCAATGATGATCTGAAAACAATAAAAGAAGCCGAGCCATCAGTTGACCTCTTCGAGGTACGCATTGACCTCATCGATGAGGGTTGGCAACACTTGCCGAGACAACTAAACAAGCCTTGGATTGCCTGTAACCGTACGATCGCAGAGGGCGGCCAATGGCGGGAGAACGAAGCCCGAAGAATCGAGCCACTGCTCCAAGCCACGGAACTGGGGGCAGGTACTATCGATATTGAGCTTAATACAAAGAACCTAGAGAATATCGTTAAGATTATTAAGAAGACAGCCAAATGTCTTTTGTCATTTCACGATTTCGAAAGAACGCCCTCCCTTAACGAAATGAAAAACATCGTGCGGAAGCAACTTAAGGCCGGAGCCGATATCTGCAAGGTAATTACCACCGCCCGAGAGTTTGAAGACAATCTGACCATCTTGCAACTTATCCAGGAGTTCCCAGACATAAAAATAATCGCCTCCGCCATGAGGCCTTTAGGCTTAATGAGCCGGATACTCTGCCCGCTGGTTGGTGGCGAATTTACTTACGCCGCGATTGAGAAAGGTAAAGAATCCGCCCAGGGGCAAATGACCGTTAGCGAAATGAGAAGGATCTATAAGATGATAGCTCCCTAAATTACTTTAGTGATGGTTTCTAATACTTTTTGTGACTCTGCACAAAAAATGGAGATAAAACTAAAGTAGTAAGATGAAAGAATTCATTACCTCCGCTAAAACAAAGGTTTGTGGTCTGATTGGTGACCCGGTAGAGCATTCGATGTCACCGGTGATGCACAATGCCGCCTTCCGCGAGTTAGGCCTTGATTATCTCTACGTTCCTTTCCGCGTGAAGAAAGAAGAGATAGGCAAAGCCATTGACGGGATGAGAGCCCTGAATCTCCGCGGACTAAATATCACTATCCCCCATAAGGTGGCCGTCATCCCTCTACTCGATGAACTCGACCCCTTAGCAGAGAAAATAGGCGCCGTCAACACCATCGTCAATAATGACGGGGTTTTACGGGGCTACAATACCGATGCCAGCGGCCTCCTCCAGAGCATGTGGACAAATGGGATTGAGCCGAGAGATAAGAACATTGTCATCATCGGAGCTGGGGGAGCTTCAAGAGCTGTCACTTTCATCCTGGCAGACAAAAAAGCTCGTCTGGTCATCCTTAACCGAATACAGGAACTGGATTGGGCTAAAGAACTGGCCAATCGAATCACCCAGACTTTCCGTCAGAAGATAGAAGCCCTCGAACTAACCCGAGAAAATCTAGCTAAAGTATTAAACAAAGCCGATATTCTACTCAATGCCACTAATGCTGGCATGAGCCCAAACACCGAGGAAACCCCAGTCGACGCTGATTTACTTAGACCTGAATTGGTGGTCTACGATATTGTCTATAATCCGAGCAAGACCAGATTATTGAGAGAAGCGGAGATGATTAACGCCAAAACCATCGGCGGGCTAGACATGCTGACCTGGCAGGGAGCCTTAGCCTTTCAGATGTGGACTGGTCGGAAAGCCCCAGTCGAATTGATGAAAAGAGAGGCTGCAAAGCTCTTGGAGCAATCCTTCTGAAACGCATAGTAGACTATTAAACTCTACAACCAGTTCTCTGTTCCTAAGGCACTCTTGACTTTTCCTTATAGCCAATAGGTTTATCTTACTACTTGTCGTCCCTACAGCTTGTCCACCTCTTGCATCAGCGCCGTGAGAAAGTCTTTTTCTTCCACCACTCCAATTTTTTCCCCTTTGCGGAAAAGGACGCCACGGCCCTTACCGCAGGCAATACCGATATCGGCATCCCTAGCTTCATCGGGACCATTAACAATGCAACCCATCACGGCCACTTTAATGGGCTTAAGAATCATTGTTAGCTCTTTTTCCACCATCTCCGCCAAAGCGATGATGTTTACCTCAGTTCGCCCACAGGAAGGGCAGCTAACCAGAATAGGGCCATGCTGGCGCAAGTTGAGACTTTTTAAGATTTCGTAGCCGGCGAAGACCTCTTCCCGAGGATGGGCAGTCAGTGAGACGCGAATGGTATCACCGATACCCATATACAGTAAGGTACCGATACCGATACTACTACGAAAGACGCCAGTCCGCGGTGTGCCAGCTTCAGTGATACCAATATGCAAGGGGTAAGACGTCCTTGCGGCAATCTCTCTATACGCCTCAATAGTCGTCGGCACATCGAAAGCTTTCAACGAGAGCTTAATAAGATCAAAGTCCAGACTTTCCAGCAGCTTTACCTGCTCTAAAGCGGCGGCGACCATTTTCTGAGTAGTGGTCAATTTCGGATCGAGGTTTTTTGGCAGGCTACCGGCATTCAGACCAATACGAATAGGCACTTTTCTTTCTTTAGCGACCAAGACGACCATCTTGACCCTTTCTGGCTCACCTATATTACCTGGATTCAGGCGGAGTCCATCAACGCCCGCCTTGAGCGCGGCTAGCGCCAAACGGTAGTCAAAGTGAATATCGGCAATGAGAGGAATAGAGATTCTCTCTTTTATTTCTGCTAAAGCTTGTGCGGCTTGCATATCCGGGACAGCAACGCGGATGACCTCACAGCCGCACTCTTCCAATTGCTTTATCTGGTAGATAGTTGACCTGGTATCGGAGGTATCGGTGTTAGTCATTGACTGTACGATAATACGAGCGCCGCCACCGATAGTCACATCACCGATTTTAATTGGTTTAGATATGCGTCGTGGGTCCATAATTACTATTCCGTTCAGAGTATCATGGTATCAGGCTATCGCCACCAATAATGCGAATAATATCCCGATAGGTGACCAGTAGCATAAAGGTAATCAGCGTCGCGAAACCAATTAGATGTACCAGCCCTTCGGTTTTGGCCGGTATGCGCTTACCCCGACGCAACCACTCGACCAGGACGAAGGCCATCCGGCCACCATCCAGGGCAGGCAGGGGGAATATGTTAATGAGAGCCAGATTAATACTAAGAAAGGCGGTGAACTCCAATAACGGGCCGATGCCTGTCCTGGCAACTTCCCCAGTTATCTGGGCAATACCCACCGGGCCGGTTACCCCTGCCGGTATCGTCCCAATAATCATGCTAACAATCCCATTCTTGAATAAAACGAAGGTTTCGATAGAGGCACTAACGCCCATTGGTATCGCCTGCCAGAAGGGATAATGTTGACGAATCACTTCCGGGCTTGAAGTCATAATCACTATGCCAGTAGCTCCCTGACCCTCCGGTGGTTTCCAACGTGAGACGACTTTAATTTTTTCAGTGGTAGTATCCGGATGTTGGACAAGTAGGGTAATCTCTTTACCCAGATTAAGCTGGAGGTAGCGGTACAGGCCGCCACCATTGTCGATCGCGGTGTCGTCGGCCTGAAGTATGGTATCCCCAAGCTTAACACCCGCTCTGCCTGCGGGCGAATCGGAGATGACTTCCACGACGGTCACCTGCCCAATAATCTGGTTATGTGGAAGCATAAAGACAGCAGAGAAGAGCAATAACGGTAGTAAAAAATTCATTAGCGAGCCAGAGCCGAGCACCAGAAATCTGGTGCCGATACTTTTACTGGCCAGGCTCCTCGGCATTTTAGGGTCTTCTTCACCGGCCATTTTAACAAAACCACCGAGCGGAATAGCATTTAAAGAATAGGTGGTCTCGCCCCGTTTTATCGTCAATAACCGTGGAGGAAAGCCAAGACCGAATTCCAGCACGTGCACTCCGGAGACGCGGGCAGTAATGAAATGCCCCAGTTCGTGAGTCAAAACCAGCACAGCAATAACGATGAAGAAAGATATGAGCGTGACTAGCATCGACTGGCTCCGGCGGCAAATTCTTTAGTCGTTTTCCTTGCCCAATCATCAGCGGCGATAATTTCCTCGATGGTTGGATGGACGATAACTTGATGTCCAGATAATGACCGTTCGACCAGCCGGGCGATATCGGAAAATTTAATACGTTGCGACAGGAAAAGTTCAACAGCAACCTCATCAGCGGCGCATAGTACCGCTGGATAAGTACCTCCTTGCCGCTCCGCTTCCATAGCCAACTGGAGGCAAGGAAAATTGGCAAAGTTGGGGACCTCAAAGGTTAGCTCCTTGATTTTGTCCCAGTCGAGTTTGGGTAGTTGCGGGTTGGGCAAGCGCTCGGGGAAAAACAAGGCATACTGAATTGGTAAACGCATATCGGGATGACCTAACTGTGCCTTAATCGAGCCATCGGCGAATTCAACCATAGAATGAATGATGCTCTGAGGATGGATAACGACCCGCATAGTATCGCATGGCATATCGAAGAGCCAATGGGCTTCAATGACCTCAAGCCCCTTGTTCATCAGGGTCGCCGAATCAATAGTGACTTTTTTCCCCATCTGCCATGATGGATGCTTGAGGGCTTGTGCCACAGTAACGCGTTCCAGTTCCGCAAGCGAAAAACGACGGAAAGGACCGCCGGATGCCGTCAGGATAATTTGGGCCGGTGATTGGGTTTCGCCCCGGAGACACTGCCAAATGGCACTATGTTCACTGTCGATGGGGAAAATTTGAGCACCATTCCGTTTGGCTTCAGTGGTAATAATCTCGCCGGCGGTAACCAGCGATTCTTTATTGGCCAGAGCTACTGTTTTGCCGGCCTTGATGGCAGCTAGTGTCGGGTTTAACCCGGCTTTACCGGAAATGGCCATAACCACTAAATCAACCTGAGGATGACAGGCCATATCTTCGAGCGACAGCCACTCGTACCCGGTACCAGGTAGCTGAACCTTTCGGTCTTCATGGCAAATAAACCTAGGCTTAAATTCATTGATTTGCTTGCTCAATAAGTCGGTATTTTGCCCAGCGCCCAACCCGACTATCTGAAACCGATGGGAGAAGTTCCGAACCACATCCAATGTTTGGTGCCCAATGGAACCCGTTGAACCAAGGATGACTATTTTTTTTACTGAGCTACCCATATCACGTAATAATATACCAGCACACCAGCAAAGACAACGCTATCCATACGGTCAAGGAGACCACCGTGTCCCGGAATTAGGCGGCTTGAGTCCTTAGCACCCATATTGCGCTTTAATAAAGACTCAACCAGATCGCCGAGTTGCCCGAAAACGCTGACCAGCAAGCCAAGGATTATGGCTTGCAAGTAGGTCAGATTAACTTGGAACGGCGTGGGCAGCATAAAGAATAGACTCACCATGACGGCACCAAAAACGCCGGCGAAGGCGCCCTCCCAAGTCTTAGCTGGGCTGATACTCGGCTCCATTTTACGTCGTCCCCATGTCCGGCCGACAAAGAAAGCAGCCGTATCCGAAGCGAAGGTGGCGAAGAAGGCAAGTAACACCCAGTTTCGTCCGTCGTCGACACCTCTCAGCGCGACTAAATAGCTGAGCAGCCAGCCAGTATAGAGAATGCCGGCCATAGTCCAGGCCCAACTATTAAAAGCTAGTTCCTTTGGTTTCTGCACGAGGAGGCCGACGAGAGATAGTGTTACAGCGGAAGTCAACAGTAGTGGTGCCAACAGATTAAGATCAAGGTGGGGCACCAAACTAGCGAGTAAATCCGAATCCCGACTGAAAACAAAGAGCAGAGTCCAGACTAGACCGAAGTAAGTGAGCGGCGGTGTCTTGGATATCTTGACCAACCGATAGAATTCAAGAGCGGCCAATGACCCCCAGATAGCCACTAATACGGTAAACCAGGGAAAGAAATCATCATACCATACGGCAGCGGCTAGCACAGGAACAATCGCTAATGCTGTAGTAACCCTTTCTCTCAGCATGTTTGTTGCCGGTTTTGCAATCGGCCGAAGCGCCGTGTCCTTTGACTGTAAGACAGGAACGCCTTGTCTAGGTCTTTTTTAGTAAAGTCAGGCCAGAGAACTTTGGTGAAGTAGTATTCGCTATAGACGGTTTGCCAGATAAGAAAATTACTAAGACGGAGTGCGTCACTGGTACGAATCAGTAGGTCGACATTAGGTAAACCGGCAGTGTAGAGGTAGCTTTCAAATAACTTTTCGTCTATTTCCTGTGGCGCTACACCCTCGACAACCAGTCGGCGCACAGCATCGATGATTTCGGTACGCCCCCCGTAATTAAAAGCAACACTTAGTATCATCCCGGTATTATTCTTGGTGAATTCGATAGCTCCATTGATGGCTTGCTGTAAACCACGCGGCAGTTCCTTGAGCCGCCCCAAGTAGCAGAGACAGATGTTCAGCTCATAAATTTCTTGAAGGTGGTCATTTATAAATTTCTCGACTAACTCGAATAACCCATCAATTTCAACTTCGGGACGTCCCCAGTTCTCCGTAGAGAAACCATAGAGAGTGACATATCTAATTGGGTATTCACTAAGGTATCGAAGCATACGACGCATATTTTCGATTCCGGCGTGATGTCCGGCGAGCCGAGGCAACCCATTCTGTTCCGCCCAACGGCCATTACCATCGGGAACCAAAGCAATGTGGGTTGGGAGCAAAAGTATTTCCTCGGTAGTAGCTGCTTTGTTCATCGGTTTATTATTCGAACTCATCTTAGACCTGCCTGAGTTCGGCTTCTTTTTCTCGTCCAATTTGTTCAACGCTGGCAATAAAGGTATCGGTCAATTTTTGCAATTGAGTCAAAGATTGCTTATGCTGATCCTCAGAAATTTCTTTATTTTTCTCCGAAACCTTTAATTCCTCAAGAGCTTCTCGTCTCAGATTCCGGATAGCAATCTTTCTTTCTTCAACACGACGGCGCACGGACTTGATCAATTCCTGTCGCCGCTCTTCCGAGAGTAGCGGGATATTGAGACGAATCACATTACCATCGCTAATCGGCGTTAGCCCCAAATCAGAGGCTAAAATTGCTTTTTCGATACTACGAATACTACCTTTGTCCCATGGCTGAATAACGAGAAGTCTGGCCTCCACCACCGAAATGCCCGCCAGCTGATGAATTGGCATTAATATCCCAGCATAGTCTATTTTGACATGCTCAATTATGGCCGGGGTTGCCCGTCCAGTACGGATGGTAGCCAACCCCATCTTCAAACCCTCAGTAGTCTTACTCATCTTGTCTTGGATATCGCGTAGAGTCTGACTAGCCATCTTACTACTCAGTGGATACGATTGTACCAATAGACTCACCGGAAATTATTTTTTCGATACTTCGTGGCGCTTGCAGGTCGAAAACAATTATCGTTAGCTTGTTCTCCATACAAAGTGAGATAGCGGTGGTGTCCATTACTTTCAGACGCATGTTTAATGCTTCAAGGTAAGTCAATCGGTCAAACCGTGTCGCCTTCGGATTTTTACGTGGGTCGGTATTATAGATACCATCAACACCATATTTTGTCATCAGTAAAACTTCGGCCCTTATCTCAATAGCCCGTAATGCGGCGGCGGTATCTGTAGTCATGTAGGGATTACCAGTGCCGGCAGCGAAGATAACGACGCGTCCTTTCTCTAAATGGCGAATGGAACGTCGGCGGATGTAAGGCTCAGCTACCGCCTGAATATTAATTGCCGACTGAGTCCGAGTCGTCAATCCTTCCCCTTCCAGCACATCCTGTAGAGCGAGGGCGTTGATTACCGTCGCCAACATACCGGCATAATCAGCCGTCGCTCGATCCATCCCATCTTGCTCCGCTTGGGCCCCACGCCAGATATTACCCCCACCGACGACAATTGCCACCCGTACTCCCATCTCAGTTACCTGCTTAATCTGTCGAGCAATTTTCCTTAAGGTGGCAGTATCAATCCCATATCTGGTCTTGCCGGCAAAGGCTTCACCGCTCAATTTAAGTAGAACACACTTGTATTTGGGGCTAATCATTTGTATCTTTTAGTGCATTCTCCCCGCGACTTAAGCCTCACCTACTTCGAATCTAACAAATCGGCCTACTTTGATGTTCTCACCAAGCTTTGCGATGGTCTGATTGATAAGGTCATGAATAGTCATATCGGTACACTTAATGAAAGGTTGGAGCGCCAGACAGACACTTTGGTCGGTAATATCAACACCTGCCGACATTTCTTCCTTCGAAATGAACTGGGGAGACATAGCAGCAACCTGCATAGCCAGATCATGAGCCAATTGCTTGAATTCATCGGTGCGGGCAACAAAATCAGTTTCGCAATTTAGTTCAACCATGGCACCGATGCGCCCACCAGTGTGGACATAGGTATCGATCAGCCCTTGAGTCGTCGCTCTCTGTTTCTTCTTCTCCGCCTTAAAGAGGTTTCGTTCCTTTAGAACCTGGGCGGCTTTTTCTATATCCCCGTCAGTTTCCACGAGAGCATTGCGACACTCCATGACACCAGCCCCTGACTGTTCTCTTAATATCTTGACATTACCTACGATAATCTTCAACTTGTCTCCCTGGTCCCGAGGAAAGTCTGGATTATTCACCTCAAGCGGAAATAGCCGGTTTAGTAGGTCCCGCGTCTTTGGCTTCAGCGGATATTTCTTCCGACATCGCGTCCTTAGCTTCGGCGGGTGCTTCAGCGTGTACTTCTTCCAGCGCCGTGTCTCCGGCTTCGGCGGATGCTTCTCCCGACGCCGCGTCTTCCGTTGAAGTCATCGCCATCCGACCGGCTTTACCACTCAAAACAGCATCGGCAATTTTACCACATACCAACCTAATCGCTCTAATGGCATCATCATTAGCCGGAATAGGATAGTCAATCTCATCCGGATTAGTATTGGTGTCAGTGACCGCCACTACCGGAACACCGACTTTCCTAGCTTCAATCAAAGCAATCCTTTCTTTTATTATGTCGACGATAAATAAAGCCGAAGGTAAACTCGTCATTTCTTTAAAGCCACCCATATGTCGATTAAGCCGGATAATTTCTTCCCCGAGTTTCACAGCCTCTTTTTTCGGCAGGCGACTAAACTCCCCTTTGGCTTGCTGGTCCTCCAAACGGACTAGGTAGTCAATACGGGATTGAATTGTGGAGAAATTAGTCAGTATACCGCCAATCCATCGTTGGTTGACATAATATGCGCCACAACGTCTAGCTTCTTCCTGGACAGTCTCCTGAGCCTGTTTCTTGGTACCAACGAAGATGAGGTGACCACCATCGGCTATGATCTCCCGAATGAAAGCGCAGGCCTTTTCCAGAGCGCTGACCGTTTGCTCCAAGTCGATGATATGAATACCATTACGCTTTGTGAAAATATACGACTTCATCCGCGGATGCCAGCGGCTAGTCTGATGACCAAAATGGGCCCCGGCTTCAAGAAGTTGTTTAAGGGTTGTACTACTGGTACTGGTAGTCTCTAGCAAAGTTCACGCCCCCCTTTCTCCTATGCCATCGGGATTGACCGACTGCAGAGAGTATAGCACAACATCTAACCCACGACAACCAGCAAGGTTAGAGAATAACAAAGCGTTGGTATCGGGGTTGACCCTACATTCTGGCTCATGCTAAATTAGGATAAGTCACCAATTGTCCCTGTAGCTCAGCCGGACAGAGCAACTGCCTTCTAAGCAGTGGGTCGAGAGTTCGAATCTCTCCAGGGACGCCACAATTCAACCGCAAACTGGTTACAAACTATTTCCAACTAAATTATTAATAAGTGTTTATGCCCCGAATAACCGTTAAGGAAGATACCATCCGTAGCGTCCGATTAGCAACGTTACAATGTACCCGGACTTTTTACTCCACCACAAGAGCTGATGTCTCTTGGGTAAATTTATGCCCAAACCACTGCGGCCGATAACCAACCTAGCCTAATTCCGTAACTACCGCAGAACTCCATCCCAAGAATAACCGACATTACACCTAAGGTACTGATTCTACTCTATATCACTATCCATCAGATGCTTCTGTTTTGTTCAAGATTGCATCTATAAATCCAAGTCCAGGCTTTGGTGCCTCGCCATATTTATTTACTCCCTGAGTACCTCTTATAATATACAAACATAAATCGAAGACTAGAGCGATAGCAATATAAATTCCTCCAAAATAACTGAAATAACTTAAGAATCTTCCGACTGCCCAAAAGCCTGGAAAACCAATATCGTGAATACGTCTAACCGCTATTGGTAGAGTCAAGGCAGTAAGCAATAGAGACAAAACTATACTAGGAGCAATAGTCAAAATGAGTGCCGAAACTCCTTCAATAAAAATAACCCCTAGGAAGTAATGTAGTCTACCTAGTCTACCCTCGAATAATTTGAGTAAGTTTTCCATAATTCACCTCATTATAGCAGATAGCTAAAATCCGTTCTGGTATAAACATCCCAAACCATCTGTCTGTATCGCCTATACAGCTTGAAGTGCGCCAGTCAATCCTTAATTGTTTCAGTAGCATTATTGTACTCCTGTCTGTGGTCTCTGAGCCGTTGACTTACCAAATTTTGTCAGTAGAACCATAGAACCACCCACATGTACCACCCTAACGTGCTATAAGCATAGACGGTCACATCGTTCTCTAAATCTGCAAGCACGGCACTTGTTTGGGTTATCGGAAGAATTAAACTCCAACTCTCCCACAAGCAGTAAATGAATACGTTCAATCAAGGCAGTTATATACCCTGCAGCCTCTAGATCAAAAGGCACTCTCCAGTACATATTATCGGTACCTCTCTCACGTAATGCGGCCACCACCGGCCTATTATCCTGTGCCACTACAGATTGGAAGGCTAAGCAATAACCAAACACTTGATTTATACTGGATAAGTATGTTTTAGTACCAGGTTTATCATCTATGACGACAAAGGTCTCAGGGGTCATCAAGACTTCATCGATAAAACCATAGATACCATGCCCCAAGTCCTTCACCGATAACTCCCGACTAAAGATTTGAACTTTCTTTGACTCAAGAAGCATCCCGTCAAAGGAAACTGGGACAGCTTCCTTCTTAAATCCTTGGTAGAGGTTCTCATGTGCCTGCTTACCTGCTACCATTTGCTTGGTGGGTTTAACTTTGATCCCAGCTATATTCTCCAGGTAGATTTGGTATTCACAATACTCCTGCTTATATAACCAACTAACTGGGAATAGGGGTCTCTCATTAATCTGTATGACCCCTAAGGCTTTCTTGGGTTGTGGTAGCCCATTCAACATATATTTAGCCCCAAGAACTAGTGCTGAGTACCATTATGTCCTACCCATGTATTTAGTGTAATTACCATATAGCAACATGAACCACTCTTTACCCATACCCACCCCTATCAAATGAGCATCCGCGGTCTATCGCTTTGGATGTCCGATTTGTGACAGACCGTCTTTGGCAGGCTGTAAACAATTTACAAAACACCATGGTAGTCCCAACTCGTCGAGACAACCGAAATCATAAGTGGTTGCCAATCCGCTTTGCGAGCACACCTAAGATTATCCCCGTAGAGACACTCAGTATCCCAATAGTAATGAGGAGAATTAATACTAGTACTGTCCCCATAGGCAACACACCCGAAGAGGAATACGTCTTGACTACTATGGTACCGGGAATGATTCCAAGTACTATCAAAATACTGCCAAGCAACCCAAAGAATAGCATGGGCTTTCTCTCCGAAATCAGCACCATTATTCGGTTGAGATTACCGAAGCCATGCCTTATCGGGTTCAGTGTTGAACCGTCTTTCGTGTATATGGCTGATATTGGGACTTCCACAATCTTGAGCCCCTTGGACGTAGCCTCAGATATCATCTCGGCTTCTATGGCGAATCCGCTCTCCTTAAATTGCATCACGGATATCGCCTTCTTAGATAGCCCTCTAAACCCGGATTCGGTGTCCGAAACTTTTGCTTCCGAGAGGACACCGGTTAAATATGATAGGACTTTTTGCCCGACTTTACGGTAAAGAGGAACATTATGCCTCCCGATCTTTCTAGAACCGATAACGAGGTCAGAACCTTCGGAGACTGCCCGGATAAAAAATGGTATTTCTTCGGGATCGTGTTGGGAATCAGCATCCAGAAGCACAAGTATATCAGCATTCCTTTTCCGCACTTCAGCTAGTATACTCCGGATAGCCGCCCCTTTGCCTTTGTTTCGCTCATGTCTGATAACAGTAGCCCCGGCAAGCTCAGCAATCTTAGCCGTCCGATCCCTACTGCCATCATCGGCGACAATAACTTCATCGGCATACTGCCGGACCTGCAAAACCACGCTACCGATGTAATTCGCTTCATTGTAGGCAGGCATAGCCGCGATTATTTTCATAATCACATTATAGCTATCCGTACGGTAGAAGACAAGATTTACTTGTTGTGGCTTGACGCGACTACTCCCGTTTGTTAGACTGCCAAAGTGGGGTTGCCGGAACAAGCCGTCATCGACTTCATCGAGAATATCTACATCTCAATGCAATGGCCCGGAGTCGTAGCACTCATGGCTACCGAGACTATCTTTGTCCCCCTACCCAGCGAAATAGTGATGCCTCTTGCCGGCTGGATGTTGATAAAAGAAAGGGCTCTGCCAATATCGTATATTTTAGTCGCTGGTGGCTATGGAGCTTTGGGCTCTACCATCGGGGCCATTCTTATCTACATTACCTGCGTGTGGGGCGGCCGCCCTCTTCTAGAGAAATACGGTAAGTATGTCCTCATCTCTCGCTCTGACCTGACTCAAGCTGACCAGTGGTTCGCGAAGAGAGGCAGCTGGGCAGTCTTTATTTGCCGCCTGCTACCGGTGGTCCGCAGTCTTATCAGTCTCCCCGCCGGAATTGCCCGAATGCACCCTCTTAAATTTCTCATCTATACCTTTACTGGCTCTTTTATCTGGTGTACCGGATTAGCCTACGCCGGCTACCAACTGGGCGAACACTGGGAACAAATACGCACTGTGATGCGCCCCTTTGACCCAATCATTATTACTCTAGTCATTGTACTTATCGGCTACTACCTCTACCAATATCCAAAACGACAAAGACAATAAGCCAACCGTCAGAACAGTACCGCCCATGATGGAATTGACTACGGACAGGTAACAAGATAAGATATAGCAAGAAAGATTCTATTGACTTTGGGGAAAGTTGAAACTGGAGACTATTACCGATAGGGAGAATTTTTTATGAAGGTCCTGCTAGTTGGCGGGGCTGGTTATGTAGGCGGAGCCGTCACGGATTTACTACTGCAGAGTCAGCACCACATCCGTGTGTATGACGCGCTGTTCTACGAAGAAGCTTACCGCAAGCCAGTAGATTTTGTCTATGGAGATGTGCGTGACCGAGAGAGACTGAAGCCACATCTGGATTGGGCTGAGGTGGTAATATGGTTAGCAGCGCTCGTCGGCGATGCAGCTTGTGCTCTTAATCCAGACGTAAGCATCGACATCAACCAAGAAACAATTAAGTGGCTGGCGCAAAATTTTGAGGGCCGTATATTTTTCCTATCTACTTGCTCGGTGTATGGCGCCAGAGACGGTGTTCTAGATGAAACAGCACCAACTAACCCACTCTCAGTTTACGCCGTCACCAAATTAGAAGCCGAACACCACTTAGCCGGTAGCAATGCTCTCATTTTCCGTCTCGGTACCCTCTTTGGTGTTGGTGACTTATTTTCCCGCATCCGACTTGACCTAGTGGTGAACACCCTCGCCGTAAAAGCACATCAATCCGGCAAACTTCAGGTTTACGGAGGTGATCAGTTCCGACCATTACTCCACGTACGCGATGCCGCCCAGACTATTGTGGATAACATAGTCACTGAGCATACTGGTATCTTCAACCTACACAACCAAAACATCCGTATTATCGACCTAGCCTATCAAGTACGCGGTCATTTCCCTGATCTGGTCATTGAACAGCAAGAGCGGAAATTCGAAGACACGCGTAACTACCGAGTAAGTAGCGACAAGGCTAAGACCATATTAGCGTTCAATCCGGCACGTTCGATTGACGAAGGAATAGAGGAAATCAAGGCGCTCCTGGATTACGGACGGTTGAAGGATGTAGACAACCCCCGATATACCAATCAAAAGTTCCTTTCGATTTCCAATTCGCATATCCGGGAGAAGTAATATGCCATCTCAAAATAAAAAGAGACAAGATGTCGTACGACTCATTGAGGGTGGATCGGCAGTCGATGACCGAGGAACTGTCGGTTTTATCAACGATTTCAATTTCAGTGGCATAAAACGCTTCTATACAGTGACCAACCACCAGACTGGCTTCGTTCGTGCGTGGCACGCCCATCGCTTCGAAGCCAAGTACATCACTGTTTCGCGAGGTGCGGCCATAATCGGAGCCGTTAAGATTGACGATTGGGTAAAACCGTCTCACAATAGCCAAGTGGACCGCTATATTCTGTCGGCAAATAAACCATCCGCCGTTTACATCCCGGCAGGCTATGCTAATGGCTTTATGACGCTGGTGGAAGGCACGATTCTGGTCTTTTTCTCGACGTCAACGCTCGAAGAATCTCGCGGCGATGATGTACGTTATGATGCCCATTACTGGGATATCTGGCAGGTCATCGAGCGTTAGATTACCAGAAAGACAGCGAGGTAGAGTGTCTAAGAAAGTGATTGTTCTCGGCGGTTCGGGAATGCTGGGCTCTATGGTCGTGGATTATCTGTCCAACGATCCGACTTTAGAAGTCGCCGCAACGGTCCGAACTCAAGTGCTGGCGACAAAATACCAAGAGCGACTTCATGGGGTAAACTGGCTATCTTTTGACGCTAACTCACCTACGTTACGGGAAACGCTGAGTGTTATTCACGGCTACGACTGGGTAATCAATGCCATCGGCATTACCAAACCACTCATTCATGACAATAACGCCGCCGAAGTTAAACAGGCACTTCTCATAAACTCGTTATTACCTCATCAGATCGCGCAGCAAGCCCACAAGAGCGAGGCAAAGGTAATCCAGATTGCTACCGACTGTGTATATTCAGGAAGTAGGGGTGGCTATCTCGAAAGCGACCCGCATGATGCCCTTGACACCTACGGCAAGACCAAGAGCCTGGGCGAAATCACACATCCCCAGGTCCATCACTTACGCTGTTCTATCATTGGTCCCGAGCCGGGAGAAATCTTAGGTTGGATTGATACAGGCGATACTTACGAGCTAGATGCTATTCAGGCAAAAGAACACAAATTCTTACTCGCTTGGTTTTTGGGTCAGCCACAGAATACTACGGTAAGTGGCTACATAAATCACCGTTGGAATGGTGTGACCACACTCCATTTTGCCAAACTCTGCCATGGCATTATTACTCAAAATATTGATCTGCCCCATTGGCAACATATTGTGCCCGCTGGAGAAGTCACCAAATACGAATTACTCCAATGTTTTGCCCAGTATTTCCGACGGGAAGACATATCGATTACGCCGGGTAAGGCCACCGTTATCATTGACCGAACCCTAAAAACGACCAGCAAGCCATCGAATCAAGCCTTGTGGGCAGCCGCCGGCTATTCGCAACCACTCTCAATACCAGAGATGATTGCCGAACTAGCTTGCTTTGATTATAAGCTTGGTAGACTCTGAGCAAGAGGAGAGATACGTGAAGATTATGACAGTTCTGGGCACACGCCCGGAGATAATTCGCCTGAGTCGTATCATCGAAAAACTAGATACGTTGTGTGAACAAATCTTGGTTCATACCGGACAAAACTATGACTACAACCTGGACAAAATTTTTTTCCAGCAGATGGGCGTACGAGAGCCTAACCACTACCTGGGAGCTAGGGGTAACTTCGGTGAGCAAATCGGAACGATTCTGGCACAAAGTGAGCCCATCATGCTAACGGAAACCCCGGAGCGGTTCCTCGTACTGGGCGACACAAACAGCAGTCTCGCCGCCATTATGGCAAAACGGCTGGGCATCCCGGTGTACCACATGGAGGCTGGTAATCGATGCTACGACGACCGCGTACCGGAGGAAGTTAACCGACGTATTATCGACCACTGCAGCGATGTGCTCCTACCCTACACTGAGCGCAGTCGGGCTAACCTGCTACAAGAAGGTATCCCTGGCGAACGTATCTATGTAACGGGGAATCCCATCTACGAAGTAATCCAGCACTATGACCGGCAGATTTGTCAATCTACCATCCTAACGACTCTTAAGTTAACCGCCGGTCAATACTTCCTCGTCACTATGCACCGTGCCGAGAACGTTGACCACAAAGAGAGACTGACGAATCTGCTTCTAGCCCTAGATAAAATAAGCAAGAAATACGCCCTCCCCGTCATCGTTAGTTTGCACCCCAGGGCAAAAAACAGGATAGAGCGATTCGGGCCGAAAATCAATAACAAAAACGTCCATCTCCTCGAGCCCTTCGGCTTCTTCGATTTTATTTCCCTGGAAAAAAACGCGCGCTGTGTTATCACCGACAGCGGCACAGTTCAGGAAGAATGCTGCATCTTCAAGGTACCTAATATTACCATCAGAGATGTAACCGAGAGACCTGAAACTATAGAAAGTGGTAGTAATATGCTTGTCGGTGTTTCGCCAGATTTAATATTAAACTCACTAGAGGTTGTGCTAAATGAAACACGTGAATGGACGCCGCCGGCGGAGTATTTGGTCACAAATGTATCATCCAAGGTAGTTAAAATACTCCTTGGGTATCGTAATAAATGAAAATTTTGCAAGTGACTAATCTTTTCGCGCCAGTACACGGTGGTATAGCTGAAGCTACGTATCAACTAACAAATCAACTGGTCAAAAAGGGGCATGAAGTCACACTTTATACCAGCGACTTCAAACTAAGTCAGAAATACATAAGTTCCATCCCTGAAGTCAAGGTTCATACTTTCAAAACTTGGCTGAGTCTGGCCAATTTCTTAGTTACGCCAGGTATAATAAAGCGGGCAAAGGAAGAAATTAGATATTTCGATACTATTCACATGAACAACTATAGAACCTTCCAAAATATAATAGTTCAGTATTACGCCACAAGATACGGTGTGCCTTATATTTTGCAGGCTCATGGTGGAGTATTACCTATTTTTCAAAAGCAGCATCTAAAAAGAACCTTCGATACGCTCTTTGGCTATAGAATATTAAGAAAAGCGAGTAAAGTCATTGCTGGTACTGAATCAGAAGTTGGTGAATATAAAGAAATGGGGATAAAGCAACCTGAGATTGTTTTGATTCCTCCCTTCTACAACATTGAAGAATTTTCTCAACTTCCACCTTTAGGACAATTCCGACGCAAATTTAACATTAAGGAGAAATATATAATTTTATTCTTGGGTAGAATACATCAAATAAAAGGGATTAGGTTCTTAGTTGAGTCATTTCACCAATTAAGACAGCAAAGAGAAGACATTATCCTGGCAATAGTAGGCCCTGACCAGGGTTATAAATCTACCTTAGAAGAACTAATCAACAGATTAGGTTTATCGGGAAAGGTACTCTTTACGGGATTATTAAGCGGGATGGATAAACTATCTGCCCTCGTAGATGCCGTTATGCTAGTTCAGACCTCTACGTATGAGCGGGGGCCAGGTTCCCCTTTTGAGGCAATCCTATCCGGTACTCCAGTCATAATCACTAAAGATACCGGCGCTGGTGAAATTGTAAGTAAACTAGATGGCGGGTATTTAGTAGAATATGGTAATATACCCGCCTTAATGGATTTAATGCAAAAGATCCTCGATGACCCCACCGACATAAGAAATAAAACGCAGAAAACGAGACAACATATAATGACAAACCTGTCATGGCAAACGGGAGTCGAGAAATACGAGAAACTTTATGAATCTTTAACCCAGAACAAATAAGAGAGGATTTAGGGGAAATGACTCGGAATATACCCTTATTCAAAATATACTGGGATGAACATGATGTAAGGAAAGTCACCTCAGTTATCGAAAAGGGGAACTATTGGGCAATAGGACCTGAGATTACAGAATTCGAAAGAAGAACCTGTGAATATGTTGGGGTGAGATATGCCATTGCGGTAAACTCCGGTACTTCCGCCTTACATGTTGCGCTCGCCGCACATAGCATAGGAACAGGAGATGAGGTCATTGTTCCATCATTCACTTTTATTGCCACAGCTAATGCCCCTCTCTTTGTTGGAGCTAAACCTATCTTTGCTGAAATAGAAGAAGAAACATATGGGCTTGACCCAGAGGATGTAGAAAAGAAAATTACCTCCAGGACAAAAGCCATTATCCCTATCCACTATGGTGGCTTGCCATGCCATATCGAGAAACTAAAACAAATTGCCCAGAAGCATAACCTCGTTCTACTAGAAGATGCTGCCGAGTCTCTTGGCGCTACGGTCAACGGAAAGCAGACCGGAAGTTTCGGCGATTCTGCCATCCTGAGTTTTTGTGCCCCTAAGGTAATCACTACAGGAGAAGGTGGTATGGTTTTGACAGACTCTGAGGAAATATGCGAGAAAACAAGACTAATTAGTAATCAAGGCAGAGCAGGCACTACCAATTACTTTTCTTCAGCAAAGCCAGGGGAGTATGTAACATTGGGATATAACTTCAGGATGTCCACAATGACTGCCGCTCTAGGATTAGCTCAGATAGATAAAATAGACGATATTATCCGTATGAGAAGGGAAAATACTAGGTATCTCACTAGCCGGCTTTCTGAGATAGAAGAGATTAGAGTTTCTAAAATACCGGAGGGTTATACTCATGTCTATCAGCTAAACACCGTCAGACTGAATGTGGGAGAAGGTATCAGGGACAAACTTGAGGCATATTTAGCCAGGCATGGGGTCATGTCTAGGGTGTATTTTAACCCAGTGCACTTAACGCAATTCTACCGCCAGCAATTTGACTACCGAGAAGGTCATTTGCCTTTGACCGAAAAGATAGCATCTGAAGTTCTGACATTACCAATGTACGCCACATTAACTCGAGAAGAAATGGATTATATTGTAGAGCAAATACAAGATTTCTTTACTGGAAGTACAGCACAGGAAGACTAAATATGGGAATGAACTCAGTAGTCATCGTAGGAGCCGGAGGTTTTGGCAGAGAGGTTTTGGAGATATTCAAAGCACAGAACCAAATATCCATGGTCTGGAATATTCTGGGGTTTATTGATGAGAACGAAAAACTACACGGGAAGGAAACGAATGGTTATCCTGTTCTTGGGGGATTAGAGTGGCTAAAAGCACACAATAATACCAACCTGGGCTGTATCTGTGCCATAGGTAATTGTGAAATACGAAAGCAAGTAGTTGAGAGACTACAAGCGATGGGTATCAAATTCTATAATGCTATACATCCGTCAGTAATAATGTCCGAATTTGTGGAGCTAGGAGAAGATATTGTTATCTGTGCTGGAGTAGTACTAACAGTAAACATAGTTCTGGGAAACCATGTTCAGATTAATGCAAACTGCTCTATAGGGCATGATGCAATTATAGGTAACTACTGTTCATTACTCCCTATGGTAATAGTAAATGGCAATGACCAACTGGGCGAAGGAGTTTATGTTGGTACAGGTGCAAACTTTATACACGAGGTATCGGTGGGAGAATGGACTACTGTTGGTGCGGGTACCGTAGTTATTAAGGATATACCCGCCAAGGTAGTCGCAGTGGGAGTACCGGCAAAGGTCATAAAAGTGAAGGAATGAATAACTTGATAACCCTTATTTTTTCCCTGATGGTTTGCTGCCCACTATAAAGTGATAAAGGGAACCTAAGATTGGATGGAGCGGGCGGGTTACCTTTACCAAAAAGCCCCCCCTATCTGTATCACCAGTACTCATAAAGTGGAAAATGGGGTCGAGAAGCGGCTGTAACGGGCGACTTACCAGAGCCATGTAGTATCTTCTCGCACAAGGAGAAAAAAGACCGGCTCCGTGTCGTCTTCCCATCATAAAAGTCGTGCGTGCAAAACTATATATGTCATTACGGGCGCGGGCTTTATCATTGTATAACCTAAAGTTGGAAAGTATATCGTCAATCCGGTAAATCTTAAATACCTCCCCAACCATTATCCAATATTCTAGCTCGCTATCCTGTTCCGCAATGATATCTGGACTTACCCTCTCGATTATTTCTTGTTTATAAAATGCCGAAGTACATGGTATACTGCACGAATCGTTGATTGCCTCCTCCAAATTAAAATCTTTGGTTACAACTTGCTTAATTAGCTTACCTCTTTCATTTATGTAGTTGCAGCCACCGAACATAAAATAGGTATCCTGGTTCGTTTCAAAGAATTTTACTACCGTCTGGATGGCATCCGGACAATAGGTATCATCTGCGCCCAACCAACCCAAAATCGCCCCTTTTGCTATTTTTACGCCCTTAATCCATGCATCCCCGGCGCTCTTATCCGATTCCGAAATAAACCTTATCCGGTCAGGATATTTTGCCTTGTAGTCAGCCAGCATCTCCAGAGTCCCATCGGTGGAAACGCCATCGATAAAAACATGTTCGATGTTAGGATAATTTTGGTTCAAGACACTTTGAATACATTCCTCCAAATATCTAACACCATTAAGAACCGGTGTAACGATACTCACCAATGGTTTATTTCTAGTCGTCAATTAGTAACCATCCCTAGTTTTGATAGCAGTTTATTAATAAATGAATAACGTCGTAGTCTTACTAAGACTACCAGAACCACGAAATCATAAAGCCGCAGTCTGTCCAGCACCATAAAGATAAAATACCTTCTGCAGCGGGGCGCGAATATGCTACCGCCATACTTCCTGCACACAAGATAGCCAGTCCGGAAACTTTCCCTTACCAATCCCCTACCACTTTTGGAGTAGGTTATGCTGTCGCTTTGCAATCTTATAGTAAATATTAACTTATCAATTCGATGTATTTTGTATGACTTTCCTGCCATTATGTGCAGTTCAAATGAATCCCCAGAGTTAGGTAATAACCAGTCTGTTCCTCTGATAACCCCTTGCCTATAAAAAGCTGACGGTGGCGTATGCATCTGATTTCTATCATTAATTGTATCCTTTAAATTAAAGTCCTTAGTTATGTATGTTCTCAAAAATTCGCCATTATCATTTATCATGCGACCACCACCAAAGACAACACCGACATCTGGATAAGTCCGAAAAGCATCTACTACTGCCTGAATAGCATCTAGCTCGTAAGTATCGCCTGTATCAATCCAACCTAAGATTTCTCCTTTCGCCATTCTCCAGCCTTTATTAACCGCATCCCCTAAACCATTATCAGATTCTGAAATATACCTTACTCGATCAGGGTTTTTAGCTCGATACCTGGATAACACTTCTAGCGTACCATCGGTAGAACTACCATCAACAAAGATATGCTCTATATTAGGGTATGTCTGATTGAATATATTCAGAATACATTCCTCTACATATTGAACTCTGTTGAGAACCGGGGTAATAATGCTAACCAATGGCTTATCGGCAACACCTTCCTTCTCACCATGACTTATAAGTTGAAATACGTTATCTTTCATATCTATATCCCTGTTTACCGAAGCCGCTAATCTACCTTAGCTTGAAGAAGCGAGTCTCTCCTCTTGATGTAAGACCATACACCGCTATCGGGAGCTAAGACAATACATCTTTTCTGGTACTATATTGTACTTATCCTTCAGTAAAATCCTTTGGTTTACTATCCTTTTCAGTGATATCTGTCTCGGTTTGCTGTTTGAGGACCATCTGTTTAAGTAACAGTATGTCTTCTCCATCTATACCTCTAATTATGAATAGCACTATGAAGTAGAGTAAGGCTGATAGTGGCACCAGCGCCCATACAGTTAAATCCTGCAAAACAAAAACAAAACCACACATCACGAGGCCGGCTGCCAGAGTGTTAGTCAGGATATTTATAAGCTTTTTCCCGGAAATACCATACCCAATCTTAGAACTCCAGAGTAGGAGAAGAGCTAGAGTAGCAAACTCAGCCACAAGCGTAGCAATGCTCGCCCCTATATAGCTGTACTTCGGAATGAGGATTAGATTTAGAACTACATTCAGCAAGGCACAGCTTCCAGCTACCATAGTTACTATTACCTGCTTATTTGATGACTCAAATAACCGTGCAAAACCGGCACCAATAAAGAAAAATGCCACCGCCCAGACGAGTATTTGAAGAGCAATTATGGAATTGGAATATCCGAGACCAAATATTAACATTATCGCCTTATCTGCCAGAATAGTTGTCCCAATAGCAATCGGAACAGCAAGAATAAACATGTATTTAATGGATTTTTCATAGATAAGCCTCAAGGATTCTCTCGATGTGACATAATATCTGGACATGACCGGAAAGACAGAGGTAAAATATACACCAGGAATAACCGTTAGAGCGAAAACTAGTCGGTAGGCAGCACTATACCAGCCAACCACCTCATCTCCCTTCATAAAAGAAAGCATAACCGAGTCCAGCCAGAAGTAGATGCCGGTAAAGACTCCAGCTAGGCCGAAAGGCCACGCTTGCTTAATGGTTTCTTTCCAAAAACCAAAATCAATCTCTATCCTTGGTTTAGTAAATTTCCAGATTGAGACAATACCATTAAATACTAAAGTAATCGCGCTGGCCAGAAGATACACAGATGCAAGAACGACTATGCTCAAGCCTTGACCGACAGCAAATAAAGCTCCGGCTAAGAGTAAAACACCATTGAAAATCCGCCCCAGGGTGACGAACTCCATCCTCTCGTGTGCCTGAAAGATTGAGTAAAACGTCGTACTGAAAGCATTAAAAACAAGAAATAGAGCGATAAGATAGACGATGTTTTTCGTTTGGTCTGGATAACTTAAGAGGTTTATTACTAGGACAATTAACCCGAAGGTAACCGTGGTCAAGATTATTTTTAAGCCAGTAATATTTCCTAAGTATTTTGGGGCCAAGGCCTTATTCCTAACAACCTCTCTTGTCGTTAGCGGGTTTAAGCCAATATCGGTAAATACACCAAAAATAGCAGTAAAGGCCAGCGCAAAGGATAGAATACCAAATCCCTCTGCCCCTAGATAGCGGGCAACATACATAATGAAGAAGAGACCGATAACCGCAGTCGTAATCTCAGCGATGGTAAGTACGGCTACGTTCTTGGCGATTCTTTGGATAGTATTCAAAGTACTCGCTGAATACCGCCTATTTGAAATAACCCTTCAGGGTGTCGCCAACAAAGACTAAATCATCATCAGTTAAATACTGGTGCATACCAAAGTGCAGACCGTTTTCTCCGACATATTCGGACACCGGGAACTGACCGTATTTTTGATTCATGAACGCGAAGGCCTGATGTTGAGTCGGTAAACTACCGAACAAAGTCTTACATTGAATCCCTTTGGATTCCAGGTATTTGCAGAATCTGGTGCCGCCGTATTTCTTATCTTTCAAAACCAGCGAAAAAGCATGAGGGCTCAATTTTTCGTAGCTTTCTTCCTCAGGTAAGTAAACATACTCAGATAAATCTGTGGTTAGCTCCAGAAGTTTATAAAAATTATCTTTACGCTGGTTGAAAGTCTCATCGAAGTGCTCTAAACCTTCTAGACCGACGGCGGCAGTCAGCTCATTCATCCTTGAATTAAAACCGATACGCTGAAAATCAAAATAGTTACTGCCAAAGGGACGACCATGAGATTTAACCGAACGGACTACACAGTCAATCTCATCATTATCGGTCACTACCATACCACCTTCGCCCGCGACAACGACATGAGCCGGGTAGAAACTAAAAGTACCCATATCACCCATATTACCAACCACCTTACCTTTGTAAGTGGCACCGTGAGCTTCACAGCTATCCTCGATAACTATTAGATTATGCGCCCGTGCAATTTTTATAATCGAGTCCATCTCACACGGTTTACCCATAGTATGAACCGCCATGATGGCTCTGGTCTTACCCGTAATCGCTGCTTCGATTTTCTTCGGGTCGATATTCAGAGTTTTTAGCTCAATATCAACGAATTTAGGTACAAACCCAGCAGCTAGAATAGAATTAGCACACGACACAAAGCATGCGGCCGGCAGAATAATCTCATCGCCTCTTCTCGCCCCAAAATTATAGAGCATAGCGCAACTGCAAATATCGGCGTCTGTCCCGGAACTGGTCGCGATGGCATGCTTATAACCGAATTTACTAGCGAACTTTTCTTCAAATTCGGCAACATTCGCTCCTTCCGAAACCCAGCTCTTATCCAGAGCCCTCTGCACATATTTCCGAGCGGAAGCACCGATTCTTAATTCACCGAACGATACTCGCAACTTATACCTCCGTAGCTCACTTTAAACAAACTTCCGAAGAATTTCGTGTTTCAGCATCCCCTCGATATGCTCAACTACCTTCGAGCCAAACTTTTCCTTAATCATAGCTAAATATCTCGGATTGCTGAAGTATTCCTTAAAAGCCCTGTCGCGAAAGCGCAATACCTCGGCGGCAGACAAGTACTTCGTCGATAAGGGAAGAGTTTCTTCGGCATATTGGCTATACCCATACCACTCTTTCGGTAAAGCAACACCTTGCTTAACGGCATTCTCATACAACTGAGATCCGGGGTAAGCCATTGCCGTATAAAAATTTACATACTCAAAATTAAATTCTTTAGCCATATCGAGTGTCTCTCTCATCGTTCCATGATCGTCGTCAGGCAGACCGAAGATAAAATTACCGATGATGTAAATACCAGCCGCCTGAGTCATCGCCACCACCCTAGAGACCACATCCGCTTCGAATTTTTTGGATACACCTCGACGAACCTCAGCGCTAGCCGACTCAAACCCATATGCCAGCCAGTTGATACCAGCCTGTTTCATTTTTCTTAGCATTCCTTCATTGACCGTATCCACTCGAGCGTAAGCCCAGATGTTCAAATTATAACCACCCTGAATAATGAGGTCACAAATACGCATCACACGGTCCTCGTTAATAGCAAACAACTCATCGAGGAACTTGATATTACGCACTTTGTAGTTTTTTACTAAAAAGTCTATTTCCTCAACGACCTTCTCCGGACTACGAAAACGTATACCCGGTTTACCATCATAAATAGCATGGATATTACAATAGCTACAATTAAAAGGACAACCCAAGCTGGTATAAACAACCGCATAGGGCTGCCGCTGGTCGATGCGATCGAAACAATGCCAGTTATGAGCCCGATACCTACCCATCGGCAACAAATCCCAGGCCGTCATCGGCAACTCATCGGGATTAACCAGTGGTGCCCATGACTCCATCGGAGTTATCTGGTCTTTCTCAGCATACCAAAGACCTGGGATTCGCCCCAAATTAAAGTCGGAGTTTGATTTAAGTACCTTTAAAAGGAGCGGAATAGTATGAAACCCCTCCCCCTGGCAAACAAAATCAGCTGCTTCTTCTCTTAGGGTCCGTTGCGGAAGAGACGATGGGTGAAGACCACTAAAAATCGTCTTACTCTGTGGTGCTTTATGCTTCAAGGCTCTAGCAACTTCACCCGCTGCCGTCATTTTAGGTGTTGATGATGCCGAAGGGTTCGAACCAAGTACCTCAATGTCAGTCAAGAAAGGATCCTCCTCGGCCACTTTCTCAGCAGTGTACTCCGGACTCCAGTTTTCCGCCTCGGCATCGATTAGCTTAACCGAAAAACCTTGCTGACGAACCACGGCGGCAATCAATCCTGCCCAAATGGGCGGCTCAATACCAGAAAGCGAGGAGGCAAGCTTGCCATATACTTGAGAACGACTACCCGGATTTACCAAAAGAAGATCTAGCTTTTGTACCACTCCGTTATTCTCCTACCACCCGTGTTTTCCCGTAAAATAAATCCGGTTCGTAGAAAATAATCTGGCTACCCGAACTCTCAAAACGGAAGGGAACACATAAGAGGCTACCAAGAGCCTCTCTGAGCACAGACCGTAGTTCCGGTTTAACGAAGAAGAGCATGAAGCCACCCCCACCAGCCCCCAGAAGTTTGCCACCAGTAGCCCCGGCCCTAATCGCCATCTCATAAAGATCATCGGTATGCGGGGTAGATATCTTGTCAGTCAGACTACGCTTTAGTTGCCAACTTTCATGGAGTAATTTCCCAAATTCTGTGATGTCACCACCGCCATTAAGAATATCAAGAGCTGCATCTACCATCTGGTACATTGCCGCCAACTCATGCTTCCGATTGGGAGTTTGCCGTATCTGCTCCTCTGCAATGTCTGAAGCCATTCGCGAAAAGCCCGTGAAGACCAAAAGTAAATGATCCTGTAATAACTCGAGCCGCTCCGGCTGCACAGTAACCCGTCTAAGTTCGATATTACCGTCATCACTAAACAATACCCGGTTAAACCCACCAAACGCCGCCATAACCTGGTCTTGACAGCCAACGTTCTCCTTAAGTACATTCTGTTCAATATTTATAGCCTCTTTCGCCAATTGCATCTTAGATGGCATGATGCCTTTCAGAGCATAAAGTGTATGGAGTAACCCAACGGTAAAGGATGAGCTTGAACCCAACCCCGTTCGGGCGGGTAAATCACCGTCGTGGTGAATTTCCATCCCGTCAGTAATTTTCGAATAACGCAGAGTTTCCCTCACCGCCGGGTGACAAATTTCACCGATACTCCGTACATGCTCAGCCTGCGAATAGACAATACGGTACTTATGCTCAAAGAATGGTGGTAGGCAACGACCAGTAATGTAGCAATACTTGTCGATAGTTGTACCCAGTACAGCACCGCCGTTTTCCTGGTACCATACCGGATAGTCTGTACCACCGCCAAAGAAGGAAATACGAAATGGTGTCCGGCAAATAATCATGCCATACCTCAACCCCGTATTTAATACATGGTGTTAGGTTAGCAAACAATCTCTATCTTAATCTTACCGTTGCCCAAACCTGCCCGTCAAGTCTTGGCAGACGGACTTAAGGCCAATCAGACATTACTGAACTGATTCCGTCTGATGACCTGATAACCTTTAATCAGTTCGGCAATACCCATTTGTAACGAAACATCTGGTTTAAATCCGGTAGCTTCAATCTTAGCATTACTAACAATATAATCCCGCTTGTCCGGGTCCTCACCGACCTTAGCTTGGACAAAATAAAAATCGGGTGCCTTCTTCTTAATCTCTTCGCACAGCTCCCACTTGCTCAAATTAGCCTCACTCAAACCAACGTTATATGGTTCGTTCTTCATCTGAGCAAAATTATCCAAGCAGTGTAGAAATGCCTTGGCCACATCTCGAACGTGGATGTAATTCCTCTTGAAATGAGCTTCGAAAAGAACGACAAAACGGTCGGTAACAGCGCGATAGGTAAAATCGTTAACCAATAAATCCAGACGCATCCGAGGGCTGACGCCAAACACCGTTGCCAAGCGAAAGACAATAGCATTACCCGCCTCCAAAACACTCTTTTCCGCCTCCATCTTTAACCGACCGTAGAGTGTAACTGGCCGCATGGGAGTTTTCTCAGTACAAAGGATGTCTTTCTCACCAATGCCATAGCCACTATTAGTATTGGGGAAAATAATGAGATGGTCTCGACTACGGTGTTTAAGAAGCATCTTAATAGCATCGAGATTGGTACTATGAGCGCCAACCGGGTCTTTAGCGCAGATAGGAGCGCCGGTTAAACACGCTAAAGGAAAAATAACATCAGTAGACTTCAGGTATTTTAAAATCAAATCCCCATCGCGAGCATCACCACGAACGACCGTCAGCTTTTTATCGTAACAACAATCCAAAAGGGACGACTGGTTATACATGAAATTATCAAGTGCCACAACCTCATATCCCCGTTGCAGTAATGTCGGCACCAATATCGAACCAATATACCCCGCAGCCCCAGTAACTAGTATCTTCAATATAGTTTCTCTTTCCTATGCATGAGACTAACATACCACTCATAAGTTTGTCGAATACCATTCTCCAGACTAATCCGGAGTGACCAACCCAGCTTACTAATTTTATTAGCATCCAAAAGCTTCCGTGGTGCTCCATCCGGCTTAGATTTATCAAAGATTATATCACCCTCGAAACCAACTATCTCCTTTATCAACCCAGCCAATTCCCTGATAGACACATCCTGTCCCGAACCGATATTAATCACCCCCGGGTCGTCATAATTATCCATCAAAAAAAGGCAAGCATCGGCCAGATCATCGACATGAAGACACTCGCGCCGTGGTGAGCCGGTACCCCAGACCATCACCTCCGTCTGGTCACTAGTCTTGGCCTGATACATTTTAGCAAGTAATGACGCCAGGACATGACCGGTTTCCGGATTAAAATCATCCATGGGCCCATAAAGATCGGCAGGCACGGCTGAAATAAAGTTTACGCCATATTGTTCGCGATAGGACTGACACATCCTAACACCGGCAATCTTGGCAACGGCGTACGGCTCACTGGTAGGCTCAAGCTTACCCGATAACAAGTATTCTTCCTTCATCGGTTGTGGACAATCCTTAGGATATACACAAGAGCTAGCCAAGAAAAGTAATTTCCTCACGCCTGATTTCCAAGCAGCATGAATAACATTCGACTGACTTTGGATATTAGTATAAATAAACTCGGCGGGGAACCGGCTGTTAGCTAAGATACCGCCGACTTTAGCTGACGCCAGAAAAACATAGTTCGGCCTCTCCGTCATAAAGAAATCAAAGACCATTTTCTGGTCAGTCAGGTCCAGTCTGGCAGAATCCGGTGATATCAGATTAGTGTAACCAGCCGCCTCCAAACGGTGTAATACCGCCGCGCCCGCCATAGCTTCATGACCGGCAACGAAAATCCTCCTGTTCCTTTCCATCAAAACTTACCGTCCCGACTCGTAGGGATTAGATCGGATTATTTCGTCACCTTCTTCTCCATAATTTCCGAACAACTGACGATGATATCCGCCTTACCCGTATAGAACTTCGCCTCAAGCACATCACTTGCCGGTGTTGGTATATCGAGCGTAGTAACACGCCTGACTGGTGCCTTCAGATACTCAAACCCCTTTTCCGCCACTAGAGCCGTAATTTCAGCTCCGACGCCACCCGTTTTCCATCCGGTATCGGCAACAACTAGTCTACCCGTTTTCTTGACAGACTCTAAGATAATAGCCTCATCCAATGGCCTCAAAGTTCTTGGATCGATTACTTCAGCATCGATGCCCTGTTTTTCTAACTCCCGAGCCGCTCCCAGAGCTTCGACCACCATATAGGAAATCGCCACAATGGTAATATCTTTCCCTTGTCTTCGGACCACACCACAGCCAAAGGGAATAGAATACAATCCTTCGGGCACGTAACCGCTTTGCCGGAGAAGCCAACGGTGTTCGAGAATAATCACCGGATTATTGTCGGCAATACCAGTAATAAGTAGACCTTTAGCATCATAGGGAGTAGTCGGCATGACCAGACGTAATCCAGGGATATGCATAAATAACCCCTGCAAAGTTTGGGTATGCTGGGCCGCACCACCCCAACCCCGCCCGACGCAGGCCCAGATAACAAGCGGTGCTCGGACACTTCCACCAAACATATAGCTCCACTTAGCGGCATGATTAACAATTTGGTCCATCGCCAGCAACAAGAAATCGGGACGATTATGCATGTAAACCGGCCGCATACCAGCCACAGCCGCCCCGATAGCGACACCAGTTAACGCATTCTCTGATAAAGGCGTGTCAAAAACTCGTTCTTGACCATACTTTTTATGCAGATCTAAGGTAATCCCAAACATACCTACAGGATCGTCAACCCCCTGCCCCATGATAAAAACACGCTCGTCACTAGTCATGGCTAGTTCCAGAGCTTCCCTAATTGCGGCGGCATAAGAGAGCTTCCTTCCCTTTTTATCCGCCTCAAAATTAATTTCTTCTTTTACCAGGGTCTTTGACCAATCCATTAATTTCCCTGCAACTCCACTCAGCACAAATCCGTTACTGATACAAATAGTCCAAGACTTCATCTTCCCTAGGTAATGGACTAGCGTGGGCGAAGTTGAAGACCCCCTCAACTTCACGATCAACAGCATCAGTGAACTGCTTAATCTCAACCGCCGTTAATAGTCTCTGCTCCAAAAGAAAACGTTCATAGTTCTTCACCGGGCACCTTGCAACCCACTCATCCACTTCCTCTTGCGAACGGTAGCCGACTTCTACGCCAGAACCAGTACCGTGGTGGTCTTTTAACCGGTAGGTCCGGCATTCGATAAATGACGGTCCACCCCCATCACGCGCCTGAGCAATTGCTTTCTTCGCCGCACGGTAAACTGCAACGACATTATTACCATCAACCCGATAGATCGGGATATCTAAACCGATAAAGCGACGGTAGATATCATCCTGGGCTTGTCTCTTACTTAGATGGGAAAAAACGGAATACAGGTTGTTTTCGCATACATAGACCACCGGCAGCTTCTTAAGCATGGCAAAATTAATACTTTCGTATATAACGCCCTCTTCGATAGCGGCGTCGCCAAAAAAAGCCAGCGAGACACGATTGTCCTTACGCAGAACAGAGGCTAGTGCCGCACCGGTAGCGAGCGGGATACCGCCTCCGACAATAGAAGATGAGCCAAGTAGGCCAACAGCCGTGTCAACAAGATGCATTGAGCCACCACGACCGCGTGAACAACCGGTCTCACGGTTGTAAAATTCGGCAACCATCGCCTTAATATTACCTCCCTTAGCGATATAATGGCCGTGTCCCCGATGATTAGTAAAAACATAGTCATTGGCATTAAGATTGAGACAAACTCCAGCGGCCACCGCCTCCTGACCGAGACAAAGATGGACAGGAGTTTTCATTTCATCCTCATGGTAGAGCTCATTAATCTTAAGCTCCACCTTTTGTATCCAGAACATCGTCCGATAAAATTCCCGTAGGAGCTCCTTCGGGATATCGCCTCGACATACCGAAAAAACGATTGGGCTGGTCACTTTTATCGATTTCACTACTGCCTCTCAGCTAGCCACCTTAGAGTAGCCCCGTGAATCTAGTCAATACCGGAGCCAGCAATAACGATATCACCGCCATCAGCTTGAGCATGATATTCAGTGAAGGTCCAGACGTGTCTTTCATCGGGTCACCGGTAGTATCACCGACGACGGCGGCATGATGGGCATCGGACCCTTTACCGCCAAAATTACCCGCTTCAATATATTTCTTAGCGTTGTCCCAAGCACCCCCAGCATTATTGAAAGTGAGGGCAATGACAAAACCTGCAGCTAAAGCACCAACAAGAAAACCACCGAGAGCGAATTTACCGAACACGATACCAACCAAAACTGGAGCGATGATGGTCATGATAGATGGAGCCAACATCTGTTTTAGAGCCGCCCGGGTACAGATATCCACGCACCGGCCATATTGGGCTCGAGCCGTACCTTCCCTTAAACCAGGTATCTCACGCCACTGACGACGTACTTCACTTACAATTAGGCCCGTAGCGACACCAACAGAGTTCATCGTCATAGCGACGAAGATAGTCGGCAGGAGAGCACCAAGAAGGACGCCAACGATAACCTGAACACTCATCAGGTTTAGTTCCGGTGCGGCCACAATTTGTCCATTAGAAGAAACCGAGACCAGTCCGGCGGCCATACCGTAGGAAAGAGTTAGACCCAGGGCATTAAGTACTGCCGCTCCAATGGCAAAACCCTTACCCGTAGCGGCGGTAGTGTTGCCCAGAGAATCAAGAGCGTCAGTTTTCTCGCGTACTTCCGGGGGTAATCCCGCCATGGTGCTAAGACCACCAGCGTTATCCGCTATTGGCCCATAGGCATCGGTTGCCAGGGTTACGCCAAGGGTTGAGAGCATACCAGTGGCAGCAATAGCGACTCCGTAAAACCCTCCGAATTTATAGGCAACCATTGTCGCAATAGCAACAAGAATCACCGAAGGCCAGCAACTCTCCAACCCAACCGCCAGACCACGAATGATAGTACCACCAGCGCCAAATTGAGAATCCTCTGCAATTCCTTTCGTTGGCTTGAAACTGTACGAGGTATAGTAGCCAGTAGCCTCACCTATAAGAACACCGGCCACCAGCCCACCAAGTACGGCCCAGAATAGTCCGATGTCAACTTTAAGGAAGAAGATAGCAAGAAAGGCGAAGGTGGCAGTTAAGATCGAGGCGCTGAGTGTACCGCGCCGCAGCGCCCCCAGTAGCGCTCTCATTTCCGGCTTTTCGCCTACTCTGACCAGGAAACTACCGATTATTGAAGCGATGATACCGCCAGCGGCAATCAATATCGGTAAATACCAGGCAGTCTGAATATCGGTCACAACACCGATACCGACGGCCAGGGCAGACAAGGTCATGGCGGCAATGATTGCCTCGACATAAGATTCAAAAAGATCGGCTCCCATACCGCAAACATCGCCAACATTATCACCGACCAGATCAGCAACTACAGCGGCATTTCTCGGATCATCTTCTGGGATATTAGCTTCGACTTTACCAACAAGATCAGAGCCAGCGTCAGCCCCCTTAGTAAAAATACCCCCGCCGACTCTGGCGAAGAGAGCCACCAGTGAAGCTCCGGTAGCGTAAGCGGGTATAATAACGATAAATTTAGGGTCATTATGCCAGACGAAATAGAGAATGGATATACCGAGGATACCAATACTAACGACGGTTAGTCCCATAACGGCACCACCCCGGAAGGCAACACGTAACCCCTGGTTCAGACTTTTCTCGGCAGCCGCCGTCGTCCGTCCGTTGGCCCTTACCGCCATACTCATACCAGCATAGCCGGCACCCATCGAGCAAGCAGCACCAAAAATGAAGGCGGCGGCCGCTTTTAAGCCTAAATCAGGGCTAGTTAGACCAAGTAGAGCCAAGATGATGGCAACGATAACAACGACAATAATCTCGGTACGATATTCCCGATGGATAAAAGCCATCGCGCCTTCTTGAACGGCATTTGAAATCTCCCTGATTTTTTCCGTACCCGGGCTTTGCCGTAAGACATAGCGCGTAAAATAACCCACCACCACCACCCCGAGAATACCGCAGATTACGGCGATCCAGACCAAGTCCATACTGTTCTCCTTTCCAGTAACATAAACGCTGAGGCTATGATACTGGCTCAATTAGAGTAGAATAATTACTATCCACAAAAAATGGCGGTTGGTTTCCCCCCCGCCTTTTCCATCGGGTAACTTCCAAGATCATAGAAACCCAAAACTATGCCCTTCACTAAGCCAGTGAGTTTAGCGTATTTAGCGATGGAAGTCAACATAGCTCCTCTAATCTCTATCCCAAACCTTAAGGCTGGATAACCATCGGCTCTAAATTATCGGTTAATCCACGCATTTCTCCTTCAATTCCGCTCAGGATAAATGCTCTAGTCTAGCTACGATTTGTCGGGCGGCTTCTTCCGGCGACTCAGCACCCCATACGGCATTAATGACGGCGACCGAGACAGCGCCAGCCTCGATAACATCAGCCACGTTGTCTTCGCTAATGCCACCGATAGCCACCAACGGTAACGATACGGCTTGCTTAATATGGCTCAGCCTTTCCAGCCCAACAAGGACAGTCTTCACTTTTTTAGATAAAGTCGGATACATCGCGCCAACACCAAGATAATCGGCACCATCAGATTGAGCGGCGAGCGCCAGTTCGACGGTTCTAGCTGAACTACCCAAAATCTTGTCCGGCGGCAGCCATTTACGGACAACCCTCACAGGCAGGTCATCCTGTCCCACGTGCACTCCGTCAGCATCGGTCTCCAAAGCAATATCAAGGTAATCATTAACGATAAAAAGTACCTTATGCTCGATACAGAGAGTTTTTAGCTGCCGGGCAATAGGCAGCAGTTCTTTCCGACTCAGAATTTTATCCCGTAGTTGGATTGTTGCCGCACCACCACGAATTACCTGACGAGCGACTTCAACATGCTTACGTCCTTTTAACGCTTCGGTGTCGATGATAACATAAAG
>DCWM01000012.1 GCA_002335405.1 Dehalococcoidia bacterium UBA2162 | reverse complement strand
CAATGTATCAGCCCTGGAGACAGTCATGACGGTACTACACGCCGGGGCGAAGTTTGGCGGCAAGACCTATCAGGTATCCGGCGGGTTACACGGAGTAGGCGCTTCAGCAGTAAACGCCCTTTCCGACTGGCTTAGGGTCGATGTCCGACGTGACGGTAAGATGTACCGCCAGGACTACCGACAGGGTATTCCGCAAAATAAGCTGACTGTAGTTGGCACGGCTGACAATACCGGCACCACCATCACCTTTCTCCCCGATGAAGCAATATTTGGTGAGTCCAAGTGCGTCTATGCAACTCTATGCGACCGTATCCGGGAGATGGCCTACCTGAACAAAAGATTAGAAATAAACCTAATTGATGAACAAACTAGCAATGAAAGTGCCTTCTATTTTGAGGGTGGTATCAGCAGCTTCGTGCGCCACCTTAACCGCAAGCGCGTCACTGCTCATCGTCACCCAATTTATGTGTCCAAGGCAGTAGACAGTACTGTCGTCGAGGCAGCCGTCCAGTACAATGACGGTTTTACTGAGTCCGTCTTAAGCTTCGCCAACTGTGTTAATACGGCCGATGGAGGTAGCCACCTCACCGGCTTTCGTACCGCCCTGACTCGTGTTCTCAATGACTATGCTCACAAGAACAAGCTTATCAAAGAAGAAGACCCTAATCTGACCGGCGAAGATGCAAGAGAAGGTCTGACGGCGGTTATCAGCGTCAAATTAAGAGAACCACAATTTGAGGGACAGACAAAAGCGAAGCTGGGTAATCCGGAAATAAAAGGTATCGTGGAGAGCATTGTCGGCGAAGGCCTGTCGATGTACTTCGACGAACATCCTGATGACCTCAAGAGGATTATTGATAAGTGTCTTCTTGCCGCCCGGGCAAGAGAAGCCGCCCGTAAAGCCCGTGACCTAATAATCAAAAAGGGTAATCTCTTCGGTACCCTACCAGGGAAACTTTCTGATTGTACAGAGAGAAACCCAGCTAACTGCGAACTGTACCTAGTAGAAGGAGAATCCGCCGGCGGATCCGCCAAGCAGGGCCGCAACCGCCGCTTCCAAGCGATACTTCCACTACGCGGTAAGATACTCAACGTGGAAAAGGCTCCCCTAGATAAGATGCTCTCCCACACGGAAATCCGCGCCATCGTTACCGCTCTCGGCACCGGTATCGGTGCCGAGACTGACCTTACCAGACTTCGTTACCACCGAGCGATTCTGATGACCGATGCGGATGTTGATGGCTCGCACATCCGCACCCTTCTCCTCACTTTTTTCTTCCGCCATCTGCCGGAGCTGATTAATAATGGCCACCTGTTTATTGCCCAGCCACCGCTTTTTCGTATTAAGCACCAAAAAACAGAGCACTGGGTTTACTCAGAGACAGAAAGAGAAGAAGTAATAAGCAGTCTAAAAGATGCGAAAAATATTGACATTCAGCGCTATAAGGGACTAGGGGAAATGACGGCGGAACAACTTTGGAAAACCACGATGAATCCGGAGACCCGCACCCTACTCACCGTGTCCGTAGAGGATGCGGCCAAAGCCGACCAAATCTTCAATACACTAATGGGCGCGGAGGTCCTCCCTCGTAAAAACTTTATCCAGGCTCACGCCAGGAACGTCCAAAACCTAGATATTTAGAGCCAGCGGCTTTTTGTTTTACCTTCCATCAACCTAAGTAAATCCTGTACTTTTTATGTATTCGGCTACCGGCGCTGGAACCAAACGACGAATGGATGAGCCCTGAGCTAGCCGCTTCCTGATTTCCGTCGCGCTAATATTAATTTCCGGCTCATCAAGTAGAATCAAACTCAGCGATAGCTCCGAAATAAGCTCTTTCTGTCCCTTCAAATCCAGCAGCTTATACCCTGGCCGTGGGACAGCTACCAGGTAGCATAACTTAATGAGACGAGTCGGCTCCTTCCACCGGGGTATCTGGAGTAAACTGTCCCAGCCCAGAATAAAAAACAGCTCATCCTCAATATAGAGTTTATCCCTTAACTCACTAATGGTATCAACCGTATAGGAGGGACCGGGTCGGTTAATTTCCGCCAGCGACAACTCAAAGTAAGGACGGTCAGCGATAGCAAGGCGTATCATCGCAACTCGATGCTCCGCCAGCGAAATCGGGGTATCGGCTTTCAAACACGGCTGACCAGTCGGCACAAAAATAACTTTCGCTAAATCAAGCTGAGCCCTGGCTACTTCCGCCACCTTCATGTGCCCATTATGAATTGGGTCAAAGGTACCGCCAAATATCCCTATCTTCACCAATCACCACTCCCATTCGAAATGGCCACAACGTACTTTGTCACCGGGTTTAACCCCCGCCTTAACCAAAGCTCGAGCGACACCTAGTCTGTCCAGTTGCCCACGAAGATGCCGGCGCACCTCGGCGCCAGTCACATCGACTCTAGCAACGACACGCTCTAGTCCTGGAGCCGCGATAACAAAGGCATCGCCCTCCTTACGCACACTAGTCAAGGGGTTCTTCGGACGAGGACGAAAGACTTTTTGGGAGGTCCCTACGCCAACCGCCACCTGCGTTTCCACCTGAATAAGCATCTTCATCGTTTGCTCCATAAGTTCGCCAACACCTGCTCCGGTGACCGCAGAAACGAAAAACACAGACATACCAGCCTGACAAAATGCCTGTTTCATCTCACCTAACCGGGCCTGTACCACCGGTAAGTCAATTTTATTGACGACAACCGTCTGTGGCTTTTGAGCCAGAGCTGGCTCAAAAAGGCCAAGCTCAGTATTCACCCGCACCACATCTTCAACCGGAGATACCGAAGTACCATCAATCAGGTGGATAAGCATTTTTGTCCGCATCGCGTGGCGCAGAAAATCATGCCCCAAACCACGACCCAGATGAGCCCCCTCAATTAACCCGGGAATCTCTGCCAAGACTAAACTCTTTAGCCCAACCATAACTACACCCAAGATAGGCTCCAGAGTGGTGAAAGGGTAGCTGGCAATCTTCGGTTTAGCTGCCGAAGCCACCGTCAACAAGGAAGACTTACCGACATTAGGGTAACCGATTATACCTATATCGGCAATTAACCTGAGCTCCAGTATGATGCTGCGTTCCTCACCAGCCTCTCCTTTCTGAGCAAGGCGCGGCGCCTGGTTAGTTGAGGAAACAAAGTGCGTATTACCCCACCCCCCGTTACCCCCCCCGGCAATTTTTACATCTTGGCCGGGCTGGGCTAAATCGATAATCAGGACTTTGTTATCGGCCGGTACCCCACCCCAAACCAAAGTCCCTGGAGGGACTCGCAGTACGAGATCTGCGCCTTTCTTACCATGTTGCTTCCTGCCACGACCATCCCTACCGTTAACCGCCTGGTAAAGACTCATATATCTGAACCTCGCCAGACTAGTTACATCCGGGTCTGTCACAAGAATGACATCCCCACCATCCCCACCATCCCCGCCATCAGGACCACCAAAGGGGACAAACTTCTCCCGCCGGAAACTAACGGCACCATCACCGCCTTTACCAGCCTTTACTCGAATCTCAACTCTGTCAAACATTATATTATTTGTAACACCCGATACTTGGCTGTTTACTTATTAATTAAATCTAAAAAACCACTAATTCTATTTTTTAATCTTTCTAATATTATTATTAATTAATTAATAAATATAAAGTTAAGTCTCTATTATTATTACTAATAATAATAATAGCAATGTTGACTAGTTACATCAATTTTTGACAGCTGTAAGACTAGCTTCACATAATAAAAGGAAAGTTATCAAAAAACCC
>DCWM01000015.1 GCA_002335405.1 Dehalococcoidia bacterium UBA2162 | reverse complement strand
ATTTTAATAGTAGGGCGACAAGAGCGGAATACTGGTGGTGGATGTTATTCGTGTATCTTACTAGCATGATACTCTCTACTGTTGCAGGCCCACTGGGTAACTTGTTTGGCCTCGCCACATTCATCCCCAGCTGGACACTGGGCGTCAGAAGACTGCACGATATCAACAAGACCGGCTGGTGGCTATTGCTTGGCCTCGTTCCGGTGATTGGAATGGTAATGCTAATAGTGTGGGCCATCAAGCGAGGCGATAAGGAGATAAACAAATATGGCCCAAACCCAGCGCTGGCAGTCGTTTAAGCTTCAAGGGAATCCGCAAAAAGGGGTGAGGAAGCTACCAGACTTGACATCTCTTGCAAACTAATTCGTTTTAGTGTATACTATAGAAAGTTAGTTTAAGTTTAGGTTATTTCAAGCTTTAGATTGTTCTCAATTTACCTTGTATTGGAAGACCGAGCTATAACTAAAATTTATAAGGAGGTCATCCATCCAATGAGTCTTGAGGACAAGACACTCCAGTGTTCTGATTGTGGGGCAAGCTTCACCTTCAGCGTTGAGGAACAGGAATTTTTCCAGTCTAAGGGCTTTACTAATGAGCCCAAACGATGTCCCTCATGCCGCCAAGTAAGGAAAGCGGAGCGTCAGGGAGGCAGCTACGGAGCCCGACGCCAGATGTTCCCCGCGGTATGCGCCGAATGCGGCAAGAACACCGAAGTTCCCTTTGAACCCCGCGGTGACAGACCAGTTTACTGCAGTGATTGTTACCGAACAGTCAGACCGAACCGATAAAGTTCGGTCGTTATCAGGACAGATACGAGCTAGGTAGCCCTAGCTCGTATCTGTCACTAAGATTTTGAGGTGAATTTTGTCGTTAAATGTTACGGTGCGTGAAGGCGAAACCCAGGATTCTCTATTGCGCCGTTTCCAAAGAATGATACAGATGGAAGGCGTTCTACGTGAGGCAAAAGCCCATCGCCATTTCATCTCCCGGGGAGACGCCGCCCGAATAAAACAAAGAGCCAACGCCCGGCGGAGACGACGTCAGAGACAAGTATAGAATACGTCCGTGACACGCTTTAGTAATCAATGTCTGTAGAAAGTTAGCTACGCAATGAAAGGGGAAACGGCCGGTCCTATGGTGGGGCAAGAGGTGGTAGTGCCGACTGAGGAGACAGGCAGAGAAGGTATTGAATCGCGAGCTTAGCAAATAACAACGACTAAGTAGTTTGTAAAGAGTCCCGATATTTCGGGGCTTTTTTAGTTTATACCAATCCCAAACAAACATATACCCTTGACGCATCGGGCTCATATCACTAGAATAAAGTGATAAAGAGCTTCAAGGAAGAATAAATGCTCGCCAAATATAATCCTCGGGAAATAGAGCCGAAGTGGCAGCGGAAATGGGCGGACGACCGGCTCTATGAGGTTGTCGAGGATCCTACCAAACCAAAATGGTATGCCCTGACCATGTTCCCCTACACTTCGGGTGATCTCCATATTGGCCACTGGTATGCCATGGCCCCTTCCGATGTCCATGCCCGATTCAAACGAATGCAGGGCTACAACGTACTGCACCCCATGGGCTTCGATGCTTTCGGTCTACCAGCGGAGAATGCCGCCATCAAACGAAGTATCCACCCGCATACCTGGACAATGCAAAACATCGAGAATATGCGCCGCCAGATTAAGAGTATCGGCGCCATTTACGATTGGAGCCGGGAGACGATTACCTGCCTACCCGAATATTACAAATGGACGCAGTGGTTCTTTATAAAACTATACGAACACGACCTGGCCTACCGGGGTAAAGCGCCAGTGAACTGGTGCCCCAACTGCCAGACAGTGCTGGCTAATGAGCAGGTAGTCGAGGGTCATTGTGAGCGCTGTCGCACCCGGGTAACCCACCGTGATCTCGAGCAGTGGTTCTTCCGCATCACTAAGTACGCTGACGAACTAAGGCAATATGAAGGAATTAACTGGCCGGAACGCATCAAGATGATGCAGCGTAACTGGATTGGCCGCAGCGAAGGCGCCGATATTTCCTTCGCCCTTGACTACCCCGGTGTGACGGAGAAGGAAATCTCGATATTTACCACCCGCCCCGACACCATTTTTGGTGTTACTTTTATGGTACTAGCTCCGGAACACCCTCTAGTCATGAAACTGACCATACCCGACCGTAAAGCCGAGGTCGAAGAATATATCGCCCGCTCACAACGAGCCACGGACATCGAGCGCCTATCCACGGAGAAGGAAAAGGACGGCGTTTTCATCGGGACTTATGCCACCAACCGGCTCAATGACGAGAAAATACCAATCTGGATTGCCGATTATGTCCTCATGAGCTACGGGACCGGAGCAGTAATGGCGGTACCGGCGCACGACGAGCGCGATTTCGCCTTCGCTAAAAAGTACAGTCTGCCCATCAAAATAGTCAATGCCCCGCCGGGCTGGATGGGGGGCAAACTGGAAGCAGCTTATACCGAAGCTGGCGTCATAGTAAACTCAAAACAGTTTAATGGTCTACCCAGCAAGGCAGGGATCGACGCAATCACCGATTACTTAGAGGAAAAGGGCTATGGAGGACACACGATAAGCTATAAACTACGTGATTGGCTAATCTCCCGCCAGCGCTACTGGGGAGCGCCGATACCGATTGTCTACTGTGAAAAATGCGGCATTATACCTGTTCCGGAGAAAGACCTGCCCGTCCTGTTACCCGAGGATGCCGAGTTCAAACCAACCGGTGAATCCCCACTGAAGTATGTCGAGAAGTTCGTCAACACTATCTGCCCACAGTGCTCAGCACCGGCCAAACGTGAGACTGACACCATGGATACCTTTATGTGCTCTAACTGGTATTTTTTCCGTTATGCCAGTCCCCACCACACATCAGCTGTTTTCGATATGGAGAAGCTCAAATACTGGATGCCGGTTGACCTTTACACCGGTGGAGCTGAGCACGCTGTGATGCATCTCCTCTACGCCCGCTTCTTTACTAAGGCAATCCGAGATATGGGACTAATCGACTTTAGCGAGCCTTTTAGCCAGTTGTTTAATCAAGGAACAATCATTGCCGAGCACCAGAAGATGAGTAAATCGCGTGGTAACGTGGTGACCCCCGACGAATATGTTAATAAACTAGGGGCAGATACCATTCGTGCCTATCTGATGTTCATCGGCCCATGGGAACATGGCGGTGAATGGGATGATAGCGGCATCAGCGGCATCAGCCGCTGGCTTAATCGCGTCTGGAATCTAGTACTGGATAAGTATAAGCCAAAGATCAAAGAAAAGTCTGAGACTGAAAAGGCTCATATTGAACTGCAGCGTGTTACCCACCAGACCATCCACAAAGTAACCAGCGACTTAGAAAGAATACGCTTCAATACTATGCTCGCAGCGCTCATGGAGTTTACCAATTATCTAATGAAGGTCAAGAAAGCTGGGAATGTAGTTGATTCGGCTTGGAAAGAGGCGGTAGCTCCGCTACTGCTGCTTTTAGCGCCAACTGCCCCTCATTTCACGGAGGAGCTGTGGCAGAGAACCGGGAGTGAATATAGTATCCACAACCAAAGTTGGCCCAAGTGGGATAAGGAGCTTACCAAGGATGAAGAAATTACCCTAGTCATCCAAGTTAATGGCAAACTGCGCGACCGCTTTACCGTCCCGGTATCAATCACCGAGGCAGAAGCCTGGCAACTGGCGCTTGATAGCGAGAAAGTGAAACCATATATTGGTGGTAAGAAAATCGTCAAGACAATTTACGTTCCGGGCAAGCTAGTTAATCTGGTGGTGAGATAGGACTTCCACTATCATTCCGTACTTAATACGAAATCCGGGAGGACAACGCTGGATTCACGCTTTCGCGAGAATAACAGACTAAGTTCGGAAACAGTTCGAGACAAGGCTAAGAAGAGGGCAGGGTTATAATATGAAAATAGCTTTTATCGGCGGGGGAAATATGGGAGAGGCTATACTTTCACGTATCCTAGAACGAAAGCTGAGCACTAGGAAAACTACCTTCATCAGCGACATCAGCGAATCACGCCGCCAGTCTCTAAAGCAAATATACCGTGTAAACACGACAGATAATAACCGTTCTGCTGCGGTTGTCAGCGAGGTAGTACTTTTAGCCATCAAACCACAGAATCTGACTCAGGTAATGGCGGAGCTTAACGAACAGCTTAAGCCAAGCCAACTAGTACTATCCATTGCTGCCGGGACTAAGATTGACACCTTGTACCGAGGCCTAAGCCATAATTCAATTGTTCGCGCCATACCTAATACCCCGGCTCAGGTTGGCGCTGGTATCACCGTCTGGACAGCCACCGCCGAGGTGAATGAACAGCAAAAAGGATGGGCCCGCTCTATTCTGGGTGCGATTGGAGAGGAAATCTATGTGGCCGACGAAAAATATCTGGACATGGCGACAGCTGTGAGCGGTAGTAGCCCGGCCTACTTCTTTCTTTTCATGGAGACACTGGTTAAGGCCGCAGTAGATATTGGCTTACCCCGCGATATGGCCGAAAAGCTGGTGCTGCAGACCATGCTCGGCTCCAGCTACCTACTCCGGAAATCAGGCAAGCCACCAGCTGAGCTACGCCGCATGGTTACCTCCCCCGGCGGCACAACGGCTGAAGCTTTACTTCAGTTTGATAGGGGCGGGTTAGGCAACCTAGTGAAGCAGGCCGTTACCGCTGCCTATGAAAAAGCCAAGAAACTAGGTAATGAACAAAAATAAGGAGATTACCATAGCTCAGCTGTGGCGCATACAGTGCAATGAACGGAGATAGACTATCCGCTACGGCAATTACAAAAAACCTGGGGACTCGCTTTATCGGGCAGAGAACTCTTTACTACCCCTACCTAACTTCAACCATGAATATCGCTAAACAAGAGGCACAAAGTGGGGCCAGAGAAGGCACGGTGGTCATCGCCGGTGAGCAAACGGCAGGGCGAGGACGATTACAACGAACCTGGCTGACGCCGAAAGGTAACATCGCCTTATCGGTAATTCTCTACCCCCACCTCACCCACCTACCTTCCCTCATCATGCTCGCCTCACTGGCCGTAGTCAATTGCATTAAGGCCACCACCAGATTGAAGTCCCAAATCAAATGGCCGAATGATATCCTCATTAATGGCAAGAAAACCTGCGGGATTTTAATTGAAAGCGGCGTCAGGACAAATATCGCGCACTACGCCATCATCGGCATCGGCATCAATATCGACCTGAGACCAACCGATTTCCCTGAAATTCAAACCATCGCCACCAGCCTAACTCAAGAGTTAGGACAGGATATATCACGCTTAACTATCACTCGTTCCCTACTAGTCGAGATAGAAAAACTGTACCTAGCTTTAACTACTGGAGAATCCCTTTACGAAGAGTGGCGAGACAATCTGGTGACGCTGGGGCAGGAAATTTGCGTCCAAAGTGGGGAAACTATCTATGAGGGTATCGCTAGATCCGTCGCCCATGACGGCAGTCTACTCCTCCGTGACAAGGATGGCCACCCAATCACCATCGTCGCCGGGGATGTGACCCCACGCACCTAAAATATTCTGACACAAAGCGGTGCTTGGAGGGGAATGCTCCTCCAAGCACCAGTCGGCAACTTCCGAATCGCCACAGAATTAGTCAAAGTCTCTTCCCCGTCTACGATGTGGGGGGGTATTTTTTCAAAAACATACCAATAAGGTCAATGGGAAGTGGGAAGACGATGGTACTATTCTTCTCCGAGCAAATTTCAACCAGCGTTTGCAGATAGCGAAGTTGTAGTGTCGCCGGCTCTTGGCCAACGATGGCACCGGCTTGAGCCAGTTTCTCTGAAGCCTGAAATTCACCGTCAGCATGGATGATTTTGGCTCGTCTCTCTCTTTCCGCCTCAGCCTGAGACGCCATCGACCGCCTCATCGCCTCAGGAAGTTCCACATTCTTAATTTCAACAATACTAACCTTGACTCCCCAAGGGTCAGTTTGTTCATCAATTATTTTCTGTAGGTTCTGATTAAGCATCTCCCTTTGTGCCAACAATTCATCAAGCTCGGATTGCCCCAACACATTACGCAGCGTTGTTTGCGAGATGAGGGAGGTGGCTCGAATATGGTCAGTAATCTTCACTACCGCGGCTTCCGGATCAATCACCCGAAAGTAAACGACGGCATCAACCCGGACGGTAACATTATCTTTGGTGATAACATCCTGGGGAGGCACATCCATCGGCAGTGTCCTTAGGTCTACTTTTATCATCCGGTCAACGAAAGGGATGATGACAAAGAAACCAGGACCCCTAGCCCCAACCAGCCGCCCCAACCGGAGAATAACGCCGCGTTCCCACTCGCTGACAATCTTAATCGCCGATGGGAGAATGATAATAAGAGCAAAAATAATTACCCCAACAAGAACCATGTTCTCCACTTATTTACCTCCTTCGATAAACTTCTTCAACTCTGGTGAATGCCCTTTTAATTATTGCCTGCCTTCTCCCATAACCTGCCCAGCTGCCTAATAATACTTACCATCCAAGGGAAGCCTCCACTATTTTTCCCGGCATTATAAGCAATAACTCCTGTGACAGCAATAATAGACCCAATAGCAAAAATATGAAATATTAATAGAATCATTCCATTATCCTTTTTTTAGTTACATACAGTTTCAGGCCATCGATTCTAGATATAGTCACCTCCTCACCGGGTTCAATCCGACCCGTCTCTGAAATTGCCGACCAGAATTCGCCTCTGAAGAATACCATCCCTACAGGAGCCAACGCAACCTTAACCACAGCCGTTTTACCAACCAAATCTTCCCATCCGGTAGACGCCTGACGGCGATGGATAGCAATCACCTGAGTAACGGCGAAAACCAAGAAACCACCAATGAGCACAGCTACGATAACTATCAACCACGGATCAACTCTAAACAAGGGACCTCCTTTGAAAAGAATAAGTGAGCCCAGAACCAGCGAAACCAGGCCACCCGCCGTCAGCAAGCCAAAGGTAGGAGTAAATAGTTCGGCAATAAATAGAGCGAAGGCAAGGACAATGAGTAGAAGCCCAGCATAGTTTACCGGTAACACACCCAGCGCATAGAAACCGAACAGGAGGGAAATACCACCAACCACACCCGGAAAAATAAGCCCAGGGTTGTATATTATCGCGATTATACCGAGTGTACCCAAGCTTAACAGGAGGTAGGCGATATTGGGGTCACTAATGGTGTAGAGAAAGTCTTCCACTATATTCATCTGGTTATACCTGATGGTAGCCCCTTCCGTCTTGAGCACAACGCCGGCTCCACCCAACATCGTCACCTGCCAACCATCTAATTGCCCGATGAGACCATCCAAGTCATCGGCGACGATATCAATGATATTCAGTTTCAGAGCTTCCTGCTCGGTAGCGGAGACACTTTCTCTTACGGCTTCTTCCGCCCATTCCATATTACGTCCCTGAGCCTGGGCAATACTCCTGATGTAGGCAGCGGCATCACTAACCACCTTTTCTTCCATAGCTGGTGACATTTGAGTCTCGCCCTCAGCACCAAGTGATACCGGATGTGCCGCGCCGATGGCCGTATTAGGCGCCATCGCCGCGATATGGGCCGCGACCGTAATGAAGACACCCGCCGAAGCGGCGCGCCCCCCAGCGGGAGAAACATAGACGGCCACGGGGATTCGGGCAGTAACAATATCCTTGACAATGTCACGCATGGAGGTGTCCAGACCACCGGGAGTATCCAGTTGAATAATGACAGCAATAGCGTTACTCTCTTCAGCATGGTTAATGCCACGTCGGACATAATCGACGAGTATCGGATTGATAATGCCCTGAACCTGGAGCACATCAATGGTTGGGCTTGCGGCCCGTGTCCCAACCGCCCGTATCCCAGCCACCTGCAAGACCAGAGCCAATAAGCACAATAGTAAGGCAAGACGCAAGATTCTCAACACACGGTGATTATTACCTGTCATCGGTAGTTTAAGTATACCATCAAAACCAACAATTCTGAAAGGTTGCATAGCCAAGTAAGGTAGTATAGAATTTATCCAGCGTCGGTATAAGGCGGGACTATGAGAGCACAAAGGTGTAAAGGAACCCGAGACCTATCTGCTGAGGAAATGAAACAATTCCGTCTAATTGAAGGAATCTTCAGAGAGAGCTGTCTTAAATGGGGTTATGAAGAGGTGAGAACATCAACTATTGAGTACCTGCACCTATTTACCGCAACGGGCACACTGACGCCCAATCGTCTGCGCCGGGTATATTCTTTCCTCGACTGGGACGGCTGGAGTGGGGAGAGAGTAGTGCTAAGACCAGACGGGACAATCCCCATTGCCCGATTTTACATCGAGACGATGACGGAGAAAGAGCCCGCCAAGCTCTTTTATGTCACCAATGTTTTTGGTTTTGAAGAGACAGGTAAGGAGACACGGGAGAGATGGCAGTGTGGTACCGAATTTATCGGCGCCGGTTCCGCCACCGCTGATGTCGCACTGGTAACACTAGCATTAGAGATCATGACCAAGCTCGGACTAGAAGGTACCGAGTTGAAGCTATCCCATGCTGGTTTAATCCGAACGCTGCTCGCCGAATTCGGCTTAAGCCACGAAGAGCAGACCAAAGCATTCGACCAGATTCTGGATGGAGACCTAGAGCTCTTGGCTCGATTAAAGCCGGGAAGGCCGGAGCTAGGCAGGACTCTAGCGGCCTTACTTGGCCTAAAAGGTAAGTCAGCAGGATTCCTCAAGAACATGAGGTCACTGTTTAATCGCGACTTACCAGAGCTTAAGGTTCCCTTCAATAATTTCATCGATATCGTTGAACGACTCGAAGCCATAGACGGTGACTACCAGATTGATATTACCTCCGGCCGTGGTTTTGAATATTATACCGGTTTAATGTTTCAGCTCTTTATCGGTAACGAGCCAGTCGGTGGTGGAGGAAGATATGATGCCCTAGTTCCGCTACTAGGTGGACAGGATACCCCAGCTTCGGGTTTTGCCCTCTACCTTGACCGTCTGATGGCTCTCATCAAACCAGAAACATTAGCCCAACTCCAACCTACTGAAGAAAAGATTCTAGTCAAGGGCGAACTCGAAAGAGCAACTGCCTTAAAAGATATCCTCGACCTAACCAATCGTCTCCATGGAGCCGGCTATACGGCAGGCATACATCTAGGCGGAAAGGAACCAGCTAACATCAGATGGCGAGTTGAAATTCAAAGTAAAGAGCCGCGCTATATGCTAACCGACCGGATTAGTCAGCGAAAATTCGAGGCGGCGACCGAGACCGAAGTCTTAGCCTCGCTCAACAGGAACAAACGTAGTCCCGCCACAACAAAGTAATGGGGGAAGTTTGAAGGGAGCGAATACCCCCTTCAAACCCCATCCTCTTCCCTTTGTTAAGGAGAAGAGGATGGGGTTACTAAGTTACTAGAAAGAGTCCAGGGGATGAGATGGATACCCAAATAAAAGTTGCCCTACCTAAAGGAAATCTACTCGGTGAGACAGCAACCTTACTGGAGCAAGCCAGTTGGGGGCTGGATGAATATCAGGAAGGGACGCGTTCTTACCGCCCGAAATCTCAAAAGTTACCCAATCTGTTTGCCAAGATATTCCAAGAAAAAGATATCCCCATCCAAGTTGCCGTAGGTAATTATGACCTGGGGATTTGCGGACTAGACTGGGTGGAAGAGCTTTTAGCTAAATACCCCAGTTCGGCTCTAATTAAACTAAGAAACCTAGGTTATGGAACAGGCGCGTTGTATATGATGGCCAGCCGGTATCGCCCAACTTCGCAAATAAATATACTCCAAAAACAAACAGACATCATCCGCCTGTCCAGTGAGTATCCCAACCTGGCCGAGTCTTTTGCTCTCAACCTTAGGCTGAAACGATTCAGTGTCTTCCCACTATGGGGGGCCGCCGAGGTCTATCCGTACGAAAATACTGATCTAGCCTTAATACCCAGAAGGTTAGGGGAAGAGCACAACCATGACTTAGTGACGGTCAGCCGTGTCCTTGGTTTTGGCGCCTACCTTATCGCTAACAAACGCAGTTGGGAAAGTAAAGACTTGAGCTCGGTATTAGCCCCTCTCGAAGACATCCTGAATTCAAGACTTGTTCTAGAAGATACTTCACCCCCGAAATTCGTTTGTGGCACGACATGGGATGAGATGGATACCCATCCTGAACTGGAAGATTTTGCCCGGCAGATAGCAGAGCAAGTAAAAGCACAAGACATATCTTTTACTTTTGAGCCGATGTCCTCTTTTAAACGGCGTATCATCCATATTACTCTGGACGATGACCCTGAAGTGACTACGAAGAGTGTAGGGAGTGGTAAGGAACGCCAAGTCATTGTTCTGCCCAAAGCCGACCTAATACCGATAGCAAAGAGAAAGTATCCAGTCAGAGAAATAGCTAAAAACACCGTCTGGCTAGCCCTACCCGACGGGCATCAGCAACGGCCCACCATTCAGTTTTTGAACAAGGCAGGTATCCGGATTAGGGACCCGAGACCTATCTTCTGGGGAAATGGGACAATTTCGTCTAGCGGAATCTGGGGAAATGGGACAATTTTGTCTAGCGGAAATCGACGCCCAACCTCTAACCTGAGGGGGGTCTCGATTAAGGTAATCCGCCCACAAGATATGCCACTGCAGGTGGCCAACGTCAACTTCGACCTGGCAGTCACCGGCAAAGATTGGCTCACAGAGCACCTTAATCAATTCCCCGACAGTCCGGTAGTTAAACTCCTGGACCTCAAGTTTGGCTGGGTAAGAATTGTGGCCGTAGTCAGCCAAGACCTACCGGTAGCCGATGTTAATGGCCTAAAACAGCTTTATGCTAAGCAAACAGCACCAATCCGGGTGGCATCGGAATATGTCAATATTGCCGATAAGTACGCTCGCGATAATCACCTCGGCTTTTATCAGATAATTCCTACCTGGGGAGCCACTGAAGCCTTTCTTCCAGAGGACGCCGACCTGTTGATTGAAAATACCGAGACCGGGAGCACTATCGCCCGACATAATCTCAAGATTATCGATACACTCTTTGAATCAACGGCTCATCTCATCGGTAACAAAGATAGTATCGCCAACCCAAATAAAAGTAAGAGGATAAAGTCCATTACCGAGAGCTTACGTAATGCGTTGAAATAAGGATAAAAATTTGAAAATCACCGAAGGTTTTGAGTTAACTAAACAGGCTCTATCCCGTCCAGTACCGGCTGAACTTTATGCCGCTCCAACAGCATTAAAGCGCAAACTTAAAGAATTATTTGGTACTGATGAACCGGAGGCAGCCGTCAGACAAATCATCGATGAAGTGCGCCAGCGCGGGGATACAGCCCTTTTTGATTACACACTGAAGATTGACCAAATTAAACTCACCTCACTAGAAGTAAGCCAAAAGCAAGTGGAAACTGCTTATCAGGAGGTAAAGACTGAATTAGTCACTGCCCTTAAGCTGGCAGCTGATCGAATCCGTATTTTCCACCTCGCCCAAAAAAAAAGTCTACGGTCTGGCGTTACCCTACCCGGTTTAAATCAGCTAATACGCCCGCTGGAACATGTTGGCGTCTATGCGCCTGGTGGTACCGCTAGCTATCCATCAACCGTTCTTATGGCAGCCATCCCCGCTCGAGTAGCTGGAGTTAAAGAGGTAATCCTGATAACACCACCGAAAGCTGACGGGTCAGTGCCTTCCTTAACACTGGCCGCGGCGAAGATTGCTGGCGTTGACCGTATTTTTTCGATTGGCGGAGCCCAGGCAATCGCCGCCTTAGCCTTCGGCACCGAGTCAATCCCGCGAGTCGATAGAATCTGCGGCCCAGGCAATATTTTCGTTACCCTAGCCAAGAAACTAGTTTATGGAGTCGTCGGCATCGACGGGCTTCAGGGGCCGAGTGAAGTACTGCTCATCGCTGACGAAACAGCCGACCCAGCCGACTGCGCCGCCGACCTTTTGGCCCAATCCGAACATGACGCTATGGCCTCAGCTATCCTACTCACGACATCACGGCGGCTAGCCAAACAGGTTAACCGAGAAGTAGAACACCAGTTAAAAGACCTACCCCGCAAAATAATCGCCGCCGAATCCCTGGCGAGTCAAGGCATCATCGGCGTTGTCGCCAGTATCGATAAGATGATAGAGCTAGCCAATCTGTACGCTCCAGAACATCTCTGTCTGATGGTGGACAAAGCCGATACCTATATCACCCGACTAGCCAACGCCGGCTGTATCATTACCGGCAAGAAGGCCACAGTGGCTATGGGCGATTATATCGCCGGACCAAGTCATGTCTTACCCACTGGTGGGACGGCACGTTTTAGCTCACCACTCAATGTAATCGATTTCCTTAAACTGACTAATGTTATTAACGTCGACGAGTCGAGTTTGAAGGAATTAGGTCAGGCCGCCCAAACCCTAGCGCGTGCTGAGGGGTTCGAAGCTCACGGACGAGCTATCACAAAAAGGATAGAAGGCCTGAGGTAAGGAGATTTTTTCACTAATGACTAACCCTGACTCTTCACCAGAGCAAGATAAAATACGGCCGGACTTGACCGCCTTTGTTGGCTATTCTGCCCATACCTCTCCGGAAACATTAGACGGGAAAGTTGAGGTTCCGGCAGAGTATATTATCAAGCTGGATGCCAATGAAAACCCCTACGGCTGTTCGCCAAGGGTCAACCAGGCTCTTGCCCAATATCCTAATCTCCACATCTATCCCGATAATGGGCAAACTAGACTTCGGGAACTATTAGCCGGATATACAGGAGTTCATGCCCGACATATTGTCACCGGTGGCGGTAGTAATCAGCTCATCGACCTCGTTTTGCGCCTGTTCATCAGTCCCGGTGATGAGGTGATAAGCTGTGAGCCGACCTTCGGTATTTACAGTTTCAGCACCAAACTCTGTGCCGGTTCTCTAGTTGAAATCCCACAGGATGAAAATTTTACCGTTAATACCCGCGACATAAAAGCGGCCATAACAAAGAGAACGAAGGTAATCTGTCTAGCCAACCCGAACAACCCGACGGGGACAATTGTCCCCCGACCGACCTTACTAGAGCTCTTGGACACGGGCGTACCACTATTGCTCGACGAAGCTTACTATGAGTTTTGTGGCGAAACACTAACGCCATTAGTCGGCACTTACAAGAACCTAATGCTTCTGCGTACCTTCAGCAAATGGGCTGGACTAGCGGGTTTGAGAATCGGCTACGGTCTTTTCCCGCCAAAGATTGCAGACTATCTGATGAAGATCAAGATGCCCTACAATGTGAATGTAGCCGCCCTGGTTGCCGTCCAGGAATCACTCAAGGATATCGACTATTTGATGAGCCATGTAAGAGCAATAATCACCGAGAGAACCAGAGTTTTTGAGGAACTGAAACAGATTCCGTGGCTCAAGCCCTTCCCATCACAGGCAAACTTTATCCTTTGCCAGATCTTAAAGGGAGACGCCACCGAGCTGCGGCTGAAACTGCAGAAGAAGGGAATACTGGTGCGCTACTTCGACTATCCGCGCCTACGCAACTTCATCCGCGTCAGTATCGGCAAACCCGAACACACCGACGTTTTTATCAAGACACTTAGAGAAATCACCTAACCATTTCGTTATAATTATTTTCCTTACCCACTCTTCCCCTCACCAGCTCCATCTCTTCTTTCCTAGATGTCACTCTCATATCCAGTCGAGCTTCGTGGAGTTCCTGGAGAATCTCTTTCATGCGAGGGCCGACCGGTATGCCAATTTTTTTTAGGTCTTCGCCACTGAGGGCAGACTTAACATAGCGGAGCTTTACGAGAAATAACTGGATATGCTGACGGGCGATTGTAGATGTGGTAGCCAAGGAATTAGCCGTAAGCGCCGTTACCGAATAGTCATGGAGAAGATCATAGACATGACTTGACCGCAGTTTCGGTTTAGCCAGTAATTTAAGCTTAGTTTTGAGACCAGCGGTATCGAGCAGGACTCTGGCTAGCCTCTTGGATAACCGAAGATAAGAAATCAAGCCTTCTATTTCGCTACTAGTCAAGGAATAAGTGAATAAAGCTAGGTAGAGACCCACCGGCGGTACCCCGGGAATACTGAACTGACGTGCCTCGCTGAATCTCTCCGCCAACCAGTCATCGCCCTTCAACCTGGGATGCAGTTTCGCTAAGACGCCGAGCTCTTCCGCCCGACGCAGAGCTTTCTCCGGAGACTCTTCTTTTAAGACTAGCTCCAGTTCGTGACGGATGCGGTCGCCGCTGATAGTATCAAGACAAGAAACATCCCGTTCGAGCCGGTGTCGGGTATTGGCTTCCAGCTTAAAGCCTAACCGTTGCTCATAACGTATGGCGCGCCACATACGAGTGGCATCATCAACAAAGCTCCTTCCGTACAGAATACGGATTAGTTTTCGCCTGAGATCATCGCAGCCACCATAGAGGTCAATCAGCCGGCCCCAATGACCGGGAATAAGTTCAACCGCCATAGCATTGATAGTAAAGTCACGACGAAGAAGGTCGGTAGCCAAAGAGCTGTGCTTCACCGTCGGCAGAGCCCCCGGGCGGACGTAGGTTTCAGCCCGAGCCATCGCTAAGTCAACACTCCATTTATCCCATTTCAATTTAGCCGTACCAAAGCGGAGATGAGTCGTAATACCCCCCCCGGTAATCTCGGCCAAGCGCTGAGCCAACTTGATGGCATCGCCTTCCACAACCAGGTCAAGGTCAAGATTACTTCTCCACAGAAGCAGGTCACGCACCACCCCACCGACCAGATAGAGACACCGGCCCTGGCTAACGGCAATCAATCCAGCCGATTCCATAAGCTCAACCAATTCGATGGGTAGCTGTTTTCCTATTTTACTTGCCAGATTAGCAATCCCAGGCATTTCTGTCAGCTCCATGTTCTCAGCCTAAATTATAGCACAGGTGGCTAACCGTCTCATTTATATTCGTCATTGTCATTTACCAGTCACTTGCTTATAATACAGCTACATATGAAGATGGTTTCAATCGTGGGTATGGCGGGCGCCGGCAAATCCGAGGTAGCTAGACTATTCGAAGAGAACGGATTCACTCGAATTAGATTTGGTGATGTCACCGACGAAGAAGTGAAGAAGCGAGGCTTAGAGTTAAACGAGGCAAATGAGCGCGACGTCAGAGAACGGCTGCGAGAGGAGTTGGGCATGGCCGCCTATGCCAAACTAAACTTACCCAGAATTAATGCCGCTCTAAAATCCAGCGACGTAGTTATCGATGGGCTTTACTCCTGGGAGGAATACCTCTTTCTCAAAAACCATTACGGGGAGGGCTTTTGCGTCGCCGCCGTTTGGGCATCACCCAAGACAAGGTACTCACGATTAACCGAACGGCAGGCACGTCCACTCACCCTAGATGAAGCTGCCGGCCGCGATAAAGCCGAAATTGAACATTTAAATAAGGGTGGCCCGATTGCTGTAGCCGACTTCATTATGATCAATGAATCTTCCATGGAAAACATGAGAGAGACCGCAAAGAAAATTATCTTTGAGATAAAAAATGGAAAGAAGAACGACCAGATCAGACATTGATAAATATTTTCTAAAGATAGCCTCGGTGATTGCCGAACGTGCCACCTGCCGCCGCCACAGTGTCGGTGCCGTCGCTGTAAAAAACAAACACATACTAACTACCGGCTATAATGGCGCCCCGGCCGGAACTAAGGATTGTCTCGAGCTCGGCTGTCTAAGAGATGCCCTCGGCATTCCTTCGGGGGAAAGACACGAAATCTGCCGGGGTGTTCACGCCGAGCAAAATGTTATTATCCAAGCCGCCCTTCACGGCGTCAGTCTGGAGGCATGCACGATTTACTGCACCCATACGCCATGCGTACTTTGCGCCAAGATGCTGGTTAACGCCAGGATAAAACGATTCGTCAGCTTTGGCAAATATAACGATGACAGTTTTCTCAGTCTGTTCCGGGAAACCGGAATCGAAATTGACATCAAGGAGAGACCCCCATCCCAAATCACCTATTTGGACTAGTATCAAGTTGAGCAAAAAACTGTAATGACACTCTACGACAGGCTCAGGACGGAATCACCATAACATCACGTCATGTAACTGAGTACTAGTAGTTATTCCCCAGCTAATCTATATTTTCCCCCTGATAAGTACCGTGATAGCCTTCCGTATCCTGGGTAAGCGGGAAGAAAATAAGCTGCAAAATCCGGGCATTCCGTTGCAGGCGAAATCCGCGAGAATTATACACCATCAGTAGAGATTGCGAACGACCCGAGTAGCCAGCATCCCACACCGCCGTACCCACGGTAACACCACAGCGGAGTAAGCTCGACCGCGGTCGAGCCAAAGCCATGATATTCTTAGGCAGGCGAATAATTTCATTGTAGGTGATAAGGTAGGGACCAGGCATTAAATCGATAAAACCTAATCCATCAAGAACTAAGGGCACCAAATCAGAGACGTTGCGTTGCTGGTCACTAGCCGCAATCTGACCCGCCGTCTCAAGCAACGCTATCTCCCGAAGTGTCAGGTCGAAACCGTTAGGCTGTAATTGCATCTCAAGGTCAATATAACCTTCAAGCAACGGTGGCTTTTGTTGGAGTAATCT
>DCWM01000047.1:10372-13423 GCA_002335405.1 Dehalococcoidia bacterium UBA2162 | reverse complement strand
CAGATGGATGGGAAAATTCTTCGTCTTGAGGTAGACATGTTGGGTCGTTTTGATAGTAACACCAAGAGACACTACCACGTCCTCTGTACCCAGTGTGGTGCCGTTTTTGATGTCAATCTATCGCTGAGCAGAACATTCGAAGATAAAGTGGCTCGAGAGACGGACTTCAAGATTACCCACCACCATCTAGAATTTAGCGGATTATGTCAGAACTGTAGCTGAAAAGAGGAGGTAACTAAATGCTGAGAAAAGATGAAGCAAAAAGTGTTGACCCAGCTACTCTTAGTATGCTGGAGAAGGCAACTCGGGAAGGTATAAGCACCGCCTTTGAGCGAGCCGAGCAAATGTCTCCCTGTCCCATCGGGGCCGACGGGACTTGCTGTGCGTTTTGTGCCATGGGGCCATGTCGAGTACCTTTACCGAGAGGACGAGAGGAAACGGCTAAGGAGAATAAGAGACGACGGGGTGTTTGTGGCGCAACCGTTGAAACCATTGCCGCGCGAAATTTTGTCCGTAAGATAGCGGCTGGAACGGCTTCCCACGGCGACCACGGACGGGTCATGGCTAAGCTGTTTCTGGATATCGCTAAAGGGAAAGCCCCTGCCTACAAGATTAAGGACGAACAGAAGTTACTTCAGTTAGCGCTAGATCTGGGCGTGACCATTGGTGACCGCAGTAATGAAGAAATCGCCGTTGATCTTGGTGAACTCTTATGTAAAGAGTTTGGCAAACAAGAGGGAGAGCTTCTCCTTCTGAAACGGGCTCCTTTGAAGCGACAGGAATTATGGCGGAAATGGGGTATCGCGCCTCGAGGTATTGATATTGAAGTCGTCGAGTCGATGCATCGTACTAATATGGGTACTGACCAAGATTACAAGGATCTGCTCAACTTCGGGGCGAAGGTAGCCTTGGCAGATGGTTGGGGAGGTAGCATGATCGGTACCGAAATTCAGGATATTATCTTTGGTACGCCGGCACCAATTCTCAACCAGATAAACCTCGGTGTGCTCAAGGAAGACGAGGTTAATATTATCCTGCATGGTCATGAGCCACAACTAGCGGAAACGATGGCGGTTGTTTGCCAAGACCCGAAAATGATTGACTATGCTAAGACTAAGGGAGCCAATGGAATAAACCTGGCAGGTATGTGTTGCACCGCTAACGAGATGCTGATGCGTCACGGCGTGCCTAACGCTGGTAATTTCCTCCAGCAGGAGCTAGCTATTGTCACCGGCGCCCTGGAAGCGATGGTGGTTGATGTCCAGTGCATTATGCAGGGACTGGCGGACACCGCCAGTTGCTACCATACCAAGTTGATCACCACCGATGCGAGGGGCAAGATTCAAGATGCCACCCATATGCAGTTCGACGAGCACAATGCCTACGAGTCGGCAAAAGCAATTATTCGAGTAGCGATAGACAACTATGTCAATCGCGGGGAAAAAGTTCGTATCCCCACCCAGAAAGCAGATATGATCGCCGGCTTCAGCCACGAAACAATCAACTACCTGCTCGGTGGTATGTTCCGGGCCTCCTACCGTCCACTCAATGATAACATCATCAACGGCCGTATCCGTGGCGTGGCCGGTGTTGTCGGCTGTAACAACCCACGTACGACTCACGATGCTGGTAATCTGGCTATGGTTAGAGAGCTAATAAAGAATGATGTCTTGGTACTGCAAACCGGCTGTCTAGCGATGGCCAGTGGTAAGGCTGGGCTGATGGTCCCCGAAGCTGCTGAATTCGCCGGTGATGGGCTGCGCTCGGTTTGCGAGGCAGTCGGTATCCCGCCGGTACTACATGTGGGCGCCTGTATCGATAATTCCCGACTTCTCATCGCCGCTACGGCCATGGTTAAAGACGGCGGTCTTGGCGACGATCTCAGTGATCTACCTGTCGTCGGAGCAGCACCCGAATGGATGAGCGAAAAAGCCCTTGCCATCGGGCAATATTTTGTCGCTTCGGGAGTCTTCACGGTATTCGGCACTACTTGGCCAACGACAGGTAGCAAAGAAGTTTCCGAATTCTTATTCAAAGAGATGGAACAGATGTATGGTGGAATGTGGGCTTTTGAGCCAAACCCAGTGAAAGCTGCCCACTTAATGATTGAGAGAATCGACCAGAATCGTAAAGCCCTCGGTATTGACACGGCCCGGGAAAGAGTACTTTACGATATGGAGATGAGACGAGAGTTGGAAGCGGTATAATATGCCGGGCCAATCGGAATTAGATAGGGGGTATAGTAGCAAATGTCGAAGATAATTGCCTCGGCGGCAATCAGAGGAGCTTATAAGATAATCGCCCAAGCAGAGAGCAAATGGCGTGAGGCGATGGATAAATGGGGTGCCAATGAACCGGTAGGCTTTCCCAATACCGCCTACTATCTACCCATAATCTACGGCATTCTAGGCGTAAAAGTAGAAAGGCTGGGTGATATGGAGGCAGTTTTAAAAAGGTGTAAGGTACTGCTGCCGCCACTGGTAAAAGAGATACATCCGCTGCCCTATCTGGCACCAGCTCTCGATGCCGGTATGGCAACTTTCTTTGCCGAAGAAATTATAGAAGCCATCAGGTATCTAGAACAACCAAACTTCTATCTTAAAGGGGAAGATGTTACCGGAGGTAATATCTGGCTTGGAGCTGCCGATGACATCATCCTCAGAAAAAGAGGTATCGAGTTTGTTGATGGGACAGCACCAGGCTTTGCCGCGATACTGGGAGCGGCACCAACCAAAGAGATTGCGGCTAAGATTGCTCAAGAACTTCAACAGAAAAACCTCTATGTTTTTATGAGTGCTGACTATAACGGGCAGAGATTTACCGATCAACTACTTGAGGCAGGAACGCAAATCGGGTGGCCTACCCGTCTCGTGTCTTTCGGCCCGGATGTTAGCTCCACCGTTTTCGCAATGGGTTTTGCCACCCGAACGGCAATGTCTTTTGGTGGCATTGAACCGGGCGACTACCGAAAGATTCTCATCTACAATAAAGACCGCGTCTTTGCCTTCGTCTTGCCCTTAGGCTATGTCACCGATGAGTGGTATGCCAATG
>DCWM01000047.1:0-9977 GCA_002335405.1 Dehalococcoidia bacterium UBA2162 | reverse complement strand
ATTTGTACCTACGAGCATGTTGTTGCTAACGTTCCGCATGACAAGATTGTAGCTAAAGCCGTAGAGGTCAGAGGCTTAAAGGTCGCGGTAGCGGAAGTACCAGTGCCAGTAGCTTATGGCGCTGCCTTCGAAGGAGAGCGAGTTCGTGGCGATGATATTTATCTTGAGTGTGGTGGCGGGAGAAGCAAAATGGTGGAGTGGGTCACCAGTAAGCGGATGGACGAAGTCGTGGACGGAAAGGTTGAAGTCGTCGGGCCAGAATTAACTGATATGCCGGCTAATTCCCGATTAGACCTAGCCATTACCGTTGAAGTCGCCGGCCGCGAGATGCAGGCAGACTACGAACCAATTCTGGAAAGACAGATTCACCATCTTATCAACTACGCCCAAGGAGTAATGCACATTGGACAAAGAGATATCGCTTGGCTCCGAGTAAGCAAACAGGCGGTCGAAAAAGGCTTTCGCTTGCACCATATCGGTTCCATTCTGCATGCCAAACTGCACCAAGATTACAGCCGAATATTTGACAAGCTCCAAGTCAAACTTTACACTAAAGACGAAGACGTGCACAAGATGATCGAAGCAGCTCACGCCAACTACCGGACTAGAGATGCCCGGATCGAGGGTATGACCGATGAAACTACCGATACCTATTATTCCTGTGCTCTGTGTCAATCCTTTGCTCCAAGTCATGTTTGCGTCATTAGCCCAGAAAGAACCGGCCTTTGCGGATCCTACAACTGGATGGACTGTAAGGCTGCCTCTGAGATCAACCCCACTGGAGCTAATCAAGCGGTACCGAAAGGTGAAGTCATTGACGCTCAATATGGTCGTTTTCAAGGGGTAGATGAGTTCGTCCAAAGGGCTTCCCGCGGTAAAGTTGACCATTACTACTTCTACAGTATCATCCATGATCCGATGACTACCTGCGGTTGCTGTGAATGTATCGCAGCCGTTCTGCCTTTATGCAACGGTATCATGACGGTGAATAGGGAATACACCGGAGAGACTCCCTGTGGTATGAAATTTACCACACTGGCCGGGACCATTGGCGGTGGCTTGAGTACCCCTGGCTTTGTTGGTCATGGTAAGTACAACATCACCCAGCGAAAATTCCTTATGGGCGATGGTGGCTTATTAAGGGTAGTCTGGATGCCTAAGATACTTAAAGAGGAAATTGGCGAACGACTCGCGAAAAGAGCCTCCGAATTAGGCGTACCTAACCTACTAGACATGATTGCCGATGAAACGGTCGGTGTTACCGAAGAGGCAATCCTACCATTCCTGACCGAAAAAGAACATCCAGCCTTAAATCTACCACCAATTCTGGGTTAAGAACGGAGCTGGGAAAATGCCGCTTACGGGAATACAGATATTTAAGCTACTACCAAAGACGAACTGCGGTGACTGCGGGGTGCCGACCTGTCTGGCCTTTGCAATGAATCTTGCGACGGGTAAAATCGAGCTGTCCCGTTGTCCTTTCGTTTCGGAAGAGGCGAAGGTTCAATTACAAGAAGCCTCGGCTCCACCAATCCGACCGATGACTATCGGTACAGGGCCAAAGGCATTAAAGATTGGTGGCGAGACCGTAATGTTCCGTCACGAAAAACGATTTGAGAATCCCTCTGGTTTAGCCATGCTGCTTACTGACAGCTTGAGTAACGCCGACGTTGATGCCCGCTTGGCGAAATTCAATCTACTTAAGTATGAAAGAGTCGGACTCACCCTCCGCCCCGAGCTGATAGCGATAAAAGAGACTACCGGTGACGCCGGTAAATTTGAGGCCCTAGTGAGTGAAGTCACTAAAAATAATGATGGCGGCATTATTTTGATGAGCGACAATATTGATATTCTAGCGGCGGGAGTAAAGGCCTGTGCCGACCAAAAACCCCTGATTTATGCGGCTACCAAAGATAACTGGGAAAAAGTTGCCGCTCTGGCGAAAACGAACTCGTGCCCTGTGGTCGCAAAAGGGGCTAACCTCGAAGAAGTGGCCGACGTCACGACCAAAATTAACCAAGCCGGAATAAACGATGTCGTCATTGATTCCGGCTCGAGAACCATTCGCCAGGCATTTCAAGACCAGATAATCATCCGGGGTTCCGCCTTAACTAAGAAATTTCGGCCTTTAGGCTTCCCCACCATCGTTTTCCCGTGTGAGATGACGCAGGACCCGATGATGGAGGCAATGATTGCCTCTGTTTTTATCGCCAAATACGGTAGTATTATTGTTCTCTCTGATTTTCAAGGAGAAAGCCTCTTCCCATTACTGGTAGAAAGAATGAACATCTACACCGATCCCCAGAGACCCTTAGCAACTACTCAGGGAGTTTACGAGATCGGCGCGCCGGCAGAGGACTCTCCGGTACTGATTACGACCAATTTTTCTCTTACTTACTTTCTTGTTTCCGGTTATATAGAGACGAGCAAAGTACCAACATATCTTCTGGTAATGGACACTGAGGGACTTTCAGTGATGACTGCTTGGGCGGCAGGGAAATTTGTCGCTGATGCTATTGGCCCCTTTGTCAAGAAATCTGATGTTTGGGATAAGGTAAAACACCATAAACTAATCATACCTGGGTATGCCGCCGCCGAAAGTGGCGGTCTGGAAGAAGAACTAAACGGATGGGAGATCATGGTAGGGCCACGGGATGGTGCTCTGCTCCCAGGGTATCTAAAGACATGGAAACCATAAGGAGGAGATAATGTTCCTTATCGGAGAAAATATTAATATCATGTCCAAGACTATCGGTTCAGCGATGAAAGAAAGGAATCCTAAGCCTATTCAAAAGCTGGCTCAAGCGGAAGCAACCGCCGGGATAGATTATCTCGACCTCAATATTGGTCCGGCACGGCGTGATGGTGATGAATTAATGCAGTGGATGGTCAATGTTGTCCAAGAAGTTACTGATAAGCCATTGTCACTGGATACCACTAATCCGGTAGCGATGGAGGCGGGACTAAGGACATGCAAGAGTAAAGCCCTAATCAATTCTATTTCCCTAGAACAAGCTAGGTTTGAGACAGAGTTACCCATGGTCCAGAAGTATAATGCCTCGATGATCGGTTTATTATGGGGTGCGGAGGGTATGCCCCGGGACGCCAATGAAAGATGCTCTCTGGCCGTTGAATTAATCTATAAAGCCAACGAAATGGGTATTCCTAATGAAGACATTTGGATTGATCCAATTGCCACCCCGATATCGGTGGAGATAAACCAGGTAAAAGCCTGCGTCGAGTTTATGAGTATGTTGAGCGAGATTGCTCCGGGGTGTAGATCTATCGTTGGTCTGTCTAATATTTCTAACGGTGCTCCAGTCCACCTCCGTCCTTATCTTAATCGCACTTATCTAGTAATGTTGATGAAATACGGACTATACTCGGCTATCGTAGATGCTTTCGACCCGGAGTTAATTAAGGTGGCTAAGGGTGAGATGCCGGAAATTATTAATCTAGTTTGGCGAATGATGGATGGTGAACAACCTGACTTTACGTCACTAGGTCCAAAAGAACTAGAATATGCAAAGACGGTTAGAGTTCTCACCGGTCAATTACTCTACGCTCATTCCTGGCTTGAGATATAGTTGGAAAATAAATATTTACCCTTACCTGACCAGAAGAACTATGAATCGGCAAATAATCTTGCTTATCAGCTAGCTTGCCAGCAATTAGCTAATATTGATGATCTTGAGGCGCAGTGCCGTAAAAACGGGGCACAATACCGTACTAGCGACTCCCAAAAATCAATCACTGTCCAATATCTCAACCAAACATATTTCATCACTCTACCTGATGTTACAATTTCATCATTAGATAGTCCCGAAGTAACGCCAGTCAGGGACAGAATTCTTATTCTTCATTACCTACTCACTGCTAAAGGGACGCCGTTAACCAAGAGATTAATCGCTTTCCATGAGCTACCCGAGGGGAATGTCTACTACCCTACTTTTGTCAAGAGGACGAGCCAATCCCTCACCAATTCTTTTGGCTCTAACCCGCACCTCTTATTGGAGACAGGCCGAAAGCTGGGTGGCCAGAAAGCACCCTACGGTGATATGGCGGTCACTATTAATGCTTTCACGCATGTCCCGATAACTATCGTCTTATGGGGAGGTGACGATGAATTCCCTCCGCAAGTGAATGTGTTGTTCGATGCTACTATTTCCCATTACTTACCTACGGAAGATATCACCGTACTTTGTGAGACCATCAGCCGCAGATTAATCCGATTAAAGAGGCCCGCTTCTTAACTAAGAAATATGAGAGTCTAGGTGAAAGTAACTGCTATCGTCCTTGCCGGTGGGAAAAGTCTCCGATTAGGTCGGAATAAAGCTCTGGAGACTATCCAAGGTAAAAGACTACTGGAACATGTGGTTGACCGTCTGAGGCCATTAGCTGGCCAATTGCTAGTCGTGACCTCCGAGGAACAACTTGCTCTACCATTACCAGATCAGGCAAAAATACTGGTCGATATTTATGCCAATAAAGGCCCACTGGCCGGTATCTACACCGGCCTTTTAGCCAGCAAGTATTCACGCAGTATCGTTGTTGGTTGTGACATGCCTTTTCTCAATACCGAACTACTCCGTTTTATGGCGGAGTCATCCCACGGTTTTGATACCGTCGTCCCAAGGCTAAGTCAGACAATGGTCGAGCCGCTACATGCTGTATACGCTAAAAGTTGTCTGGACAAAATCAAAACACAGCTAGAGCATAATCAACTAGAGGCTTGTGCTCTTCTTAGTACGCTACACATCCGCTATATCGAACGGGAAGAATGTCAAAGGTTCGACCCGCAGCTGCTATCTTTTCTTAACGTAAATAATCAGTCTGACCTTGACCAGGCGACTGGTTTAGCCGTCACGAACAGAGATTAAACCCAAAGATCCGAGTAACCCATAGGACGGACAAAGACCTAAAAATCACCTGTTATCGGTCCAATCAATAAACTTGTACTAGATTTTTAATACTGTTATCATAGCAATGCAATATAAAAATTAGCTGTTAATATGCACTTTCGGGAGACATTAGGCAATGGAATCGCGGGAGCTCGTACGATGGCGGTCTGCATTTCAACTCTTCGACTTACGAAGTTGGCTCATTGTCATTATCGGCACAATAGTTAGTTTAGTCATCATCGGTATACCAACCGCTATCATTGATAACCCATTTTTTGTTCGCATGACACCGGTCCGGACTCAGGACTACTTTATTTGGGTGATGACAGGATGCCTGGTAGGTCTTATCGCCGGCACTAATACTTTGACGACGAAGACCCAATCGAATGGCAAAGTCGTTTCTGGAGGGATTCTTTCCTTCCTGGCAGTAGGTTGCCCCATATGCAACAAGCTAGTTTTATTATCGCTCGGTACCTCCGGGGCTCTTACCCACTTCGCGCCAGCCCAACTCTATATCGGGATAGCCTCTTTAGTGTTACTCAGTTGGGCCCTATATCCAAGACTACAAACCATTAATAAAAGTTGCTGCCCACATGAGTAATCGCCGTATTTTGGTTCTCAGTCTTATCATCCTTACCGTTGTGGGATTTGTGGCGCTCTTATGGGGCGGGTTAGCCGGAAAAGAGCCTCTCACTAGTCGCAGCGGAGCCGCCCGTGTAAATCATCTAGCCCCGGATTTTACCCTACCGCTGTTCAGCGGAGATAATTTCACTCTTTCTAACCTGGAAGGTAAGCCAGTAGTGATCAATTTCTGGGCCTCTTGGTGCCCACCTTGTCGAACAGAGGCGCCCGCGTTGGAGAAAGTATGGCAACTTTATAAGGACAAGGATGTGATCTTCATTGGAGTAGATGTTCAGGACAACGAATCCGATGCCCAGACTTTTATTACAGAATTTGGTATTACTTATCCTAATGGTCCAGACGCCGGTAGCAAAATAAGTATTGACTATGGGGTGGCAGGCCTCCCGGTCACTTTCTTCACCAACCGCGAAGGACGGATTACCAACCGTTGGGTGGGTGCCATAAGCGAAGGACTGCTGATAGCCAACATCGAGGAGATACTGCAGTGACAGATTTAGTACCAATGGTAGGATTTAGCTTTGCTTTTTTTGCTGGGCTTATCTCTTTTTTATCACCCTGTGTTTTACCTCTTATCCCGGGGTATCTTTCGTATATATCCGGGGTATCTTTTGACAATCTGGGAAAACCGAATACACCTCAACTTGGCCGTATTCTACTATCCTCAGCATTATTTGTTTTAGGTTTCACGATAGTATTTATGAGCTTAGGAACATCTGCTTCCTTACTCGGATCGTTAGTCGAGGCATACCGCCGCGAGTTGACTATAATAGCCGGTGGCGTGATAGTTTTTATGGGTATCCTGATTATGGATGTAATACCGATAAAATTACTGGCGCGAGAGATTCGCTTCCATCCAGAGACACAGAGACTAGGTATACTGGGCGGAATTCCGCTAGGCATGGCATTCGGTTTGGGCTGGCTCCCTTGTGTAGGCCCCGTTTTGGCATCTATCTTATTTTATGCCAGCACGGTAGAGACAGTACTACAGGGTACCATGCTATTACTGGTCTATTCTTTGGGTTTAGGCTTAGCCTTTATACTTACTAGTGTTTTTTTTGGTCATGCTACCGGGACATTACGCTGGGTGCAAAGACATCGCCGCGCTTTTAATTTTCTCGGTGGCGGAGTACTGGTTGCCATAGGGCTGTTGTTCATTAGTAACCGTTTCTTTTTCCTCAGCTTAGCGACACAAAAACTATTCTATAAGCTATTTTATTAAGGTGGAACGGGGTAACATTTAGCGAGTGGGGAAGTCAGGATTCTGCTTATTAAATCTTCTAGTGGCGATAATTCTGTCAATTGTGCTGGGTAGTTGTTCCGCACCAGAGCGAACACAATTATTGGATGAAAAAGCACAGGACATATACCGCAGTTTAATGTGCCCGATATGCCCGGGACAAACTATCGAACAATCTCAAAACGAATTATCCGCACAGATGCGAGCACTTATACGGGAAAAGCTGGAACAAGGACAATCGAAAGGAGAGATTCTACAGTTTTTCGTGGAGCGGTATGGAGAGGCAATACTAGCAGCACCGGCGAAGTCAGGTTTTAGCCTGATCGCCTGGCTCGCTCCCATTACGGTGATAATCGCTGGTGGTATAGCAATCTGGCTCGCTATCAGAAAATGGGTGAAAGGAGGGAAGGAATCTTTTCCCGAGCCGGTCACCTTACTTCCGGGCAGTACTTATGACGAAGAATACCGTAGACAACTTGAGAAAGAATTAAAAGTGTTCGACAAAAAGGGTTATAGGTGACTATTTTATGTTAGGATGCTTCAGGTAGCACAGATACGGCGACGAACGATATTAAGGAAGACCCATCCCAAGACAGTACAACAGAGGAGTGTAACTCCAAATCGTAAGGCTCGCCGGCTTATTCTGGGAATTACTATACCCTTATGGAGTTTACACTGAGTATAGCGAATATGGTCAGACTGGCAGTTCGATTGAATAAGGAGGATTGACGGAATAGAGATGAGTGATATTCTGAATGAAGCCCACGGAATAGTCCAATGTAAGGAATGTCCCTGGTATAAGTCCTGTGTCATGCCGATGCGTCTCTCAGCTGAAGATATCCGTCGTCAGTTAGCTTCAGATCAACCAGATACAACGCCATCACCTGATCTCGGCCTACAAAGTCTTTTATCCAGTATGGCTACAGCAGCACAGAACTCTCTGCTAGAAGGTTGTCCTGTATTTATTGACCGCCTACGCCGAAATCCGGAGTTGGCACAGCGAATCAAAAATATAATGCTCAACTGGAGTAAACAAGAGTGAAGGAGTTTTACATACCCATTTCACCATGCGAAGTATTTACTAAATTAATGGAGAGTTAGTATGACGGAAGAAAGCGATACCAAACGGAAACAACTAGTCCAGTTGGAGCAGAGACGCCAGGCATCCATGGCAATGGGCGGAGCGGAGCGCGTAGATACGCAGAAAAAGCGCGGGAAACTAACCGCACGTGAACGAATCAATACGTTGTTGGACCCGGGTACGTTTTGTGAAGTTGGGATGTTTGCCAAAAACAGAAATACTGCCTACGGGGAAATACTGTCCGACGGTGTCATCACCGGCCACGGTAAAATTAACGGTCGAAGAGTCTATGTATTCTCCCAGGATTTCACCAGTATGGGTGGTACCCTATCGGAAACCCATGCCAACAAGATTTGTCATATTCTTGATGCCGCCACAAAAGTCGGGCTCCCTATTATCGGTATCAACGACTCCGGCGGCGCCAGGATACAAGATGGAATCGATGCCCTATCGGGTTACGGTCGGGTATTCTATCGAAATACGATGGCTTCCGGAGTCATTCCTCAAATTTCTGCTATCGTTGGCCCAACCGCCGGGGGCGCTGTCTATTCGCCAGCACTAATGGATTTCATTTTTATGGTTAAGGACATCGGCTTTACCTATATCACCGGCCCAAAAGTTGTTGAGGCAGTCACCAGAGAAAAGGTAACCGATGAAGAGCTGGGTGGTGCTTTCGTTGCCCAGAAAAAATCGGGCGTTGTTTGCCGTTCGGAACAGACCGAGATAGAGTGCTATGACAACATCCGGGAATTACTCAGCTATCTACCACTAAGTAATCGAGAGGCACCGCCAAGAACTGATTGGGGAGATACTCCCGACCGAAAAGATACGACTCTTTTTGATGCTGTGCCGGCTAATCCAAACCGACCGTACAATATGTTCTCGATTATTGAGCAAGTTTTTGACCGGAGAAAGGGGGGTAGGAAAAACTATTTTGAGCTATTTCCGCTCTTTGCTACCAATATCATCACCGGCTTCAGCCGACTCAACGGCTGGTCGGTAGGCATAATTGCTAACCAGCCAAATTCTAAAGCAGGGTGCCTGGACATCGATAGCAGCGACAAAGCTTCTCGGTTTATACGGTTTTGCGATGCTTTTAATATCCCGGTGGTCAATCTCGTTGATGTACCGGGATATCTACCGGGGACAGCTCAAGAGTGGGGCGGAGTTATCCGTCACGGTGCCAAAATGCTTTTTGCCTATTCGGAAGCAACCGTACCCAAAATAACGTTGATAATCAGGAAAGCCTACGGCGGCTCATATCTCGGTATGTGCAGCAAGGATTTGGGAGCCGACGCGGTATTTGCCTGGCCCAGCAGCGAACTAGCGGTGATGGGCGCTGAAGGCGCCGCGCCAATAATATTCCGCCGAGAACTAGAAAAAACCGCCGAACCGGAAAAATTATTACAGGAAAAAATCAAGGAATACCGAGAAAAATTTGCAAATCCCTACCTGGGCGCTGAGCACCTCCTTATCGACGACGTGATTGACCCAGCAGAAACCAGGTCAAGTCTAATCACAGCCCTAGAACTAGCTCTGAACAAAGCTGAAGTACGCCTCTGGAAAAAACACGGAGTCGGGCCGACATAAGATTAATTAGTAATTACCTTTGAGGGTTTAGCAGATTATTCACAATGACAACTTGAGAGGTTGGTTTGCTACACATACTGACCGGACCGGATGATTATTCCCTGACACAAGCACTCGATGAGTTAAAAAGAGAGACGAGTATGGTGACAGCTTTCTCCGCCGACACTGCTACCCTTGATGGTCAACAAGTTACTTCTGACCAACTGAGAAATATCGGCGGGACATCCCCCTTTCTCTCGGAAAAACGCCTGGTCATTATTAAAGGATTACTGGAACGTTTTGAACCCAGAAGCCGTCTCGGCCGTCGGCGAAAAGTCACTCCGAGTCGTCAGCAAGATTCGTCTACCAAAAAACTTACTCGCCAAGCAGATGAGCATAAATTATTCAGCGCTTGTTTTGATAACCTACCTGATAGCACCGTACTGGTCTTGCTAGAAGGCCGCCTGACCAACAATAATCCTTTATTCAAGGAACTAGCAAATAGGGCGGTAATAAAATCTTTTCCGCTACTAAAAGAAGTTGAACT
>DCWM01000007.1 GCA_002335405.1 Dehalococcoidia bacterium UBA2162 | reverse complement strand
CCTGAAGCCGAACGAATTATGGCCACCATCATCGAAATAATCCGTGCCGTCCGTAATGCTCGCACCGAATATAAGGTGCCGGCTTCGCAGTGGGTCGAGGTACGAATCTATGGCGGGGAGTTGGCTCCATCCATTATTCCTTATCAATCGGTTATCGAGACTTTGGCGCGAGTGAAGTCTCTCGTAGTTCAGAAAACGAGGCGAAGCCGGGCAAAAAATGAGAATGCATTAGTTTCGGTGCTATCGGAAGTCGAGGTTGTGATTCCGATGGCTAGTGTGATTGATATGGAGGGGGAGAAGCGGCGCCTGCAGGGAGAAATTGTACAAATCCAGACGGAAATTACTCGTCTTGAAACCCGTTTGCAGGACAATGCTTTTTTGACTAGGGCGCCGGTGGCTGTCGTGAATAAGGAGCGGGATAGACTGGCGGTGGTTGCAGACAAGCTGGCTAGATTAGAGCAAGAGTTGGCTCGTCTTTAGGTGTGAGCCATGCGAGGGCTCGTAATAAGACTTGGCACTATTAGTACTAAGTTACGTAGAAAACTGTAATGACGTCCTTCGATAAGTTCAGGGTTTGTCTCGTATCGCTGTACGGGGAACTTCAGCTGGAAGCCAGAGGTAATGAAGAGTCTGGATGTTCGGGTTAAGCTCAAGAATAACACGTGTGGATAAAGTGTTAGGCTATTGAATAATCTCGATAAATTCTTGGTTAGAATCGCGTTTAATGAGCCGTCGGGTAAAGCCCTGGCTGTTCAACCAAATTAGAGCCTTCTTGGTGTCGCTGGCAATCTTTGCCTTGTCGCAGTGCGTGAGCCGGTATTTGAATAGCCAGTAGGTGAACTCTTTGAGCTCAGTCAAGTTGGTTGATTTAAGCTGAGGGTAGCCCTTCTCGTTCCGGAAGTTCCGAAGCAGGATAGCTTTGGTCGCGCCGTAGATGCGGCGATAGGCTTCGTTGATAACGACATCGGTGTCCCTGATACGGCCAGCGGCTCGTGTTTCCTTCCGGATTTCTTCCCCTACTGCGAGAATTAATGTTTCTTCTGTGGTAATACCGTAGAAATAGTTTAGGTGCTGATAGTGTTTAGTCTGGCCAATAAGTTCCTTGAATTTCTCCGGGGGCAGATTGAGCGGCGGCTCACCATGGAAGAGCAAATTAGTCTTCTCAGTCTCGGGTATTAGGTGAGCGACGGCTTCGCAGAGACGTTCGGCGATGAGTAGCCAGTCGCTGGCTTCACCGTCGATAAGGTAATGGTAGGTACGGCCGTCATGGGTTTCCTCAGGGATGTTCCACAACCGTATCGCCTCAAACAGGGCGATGTACCAGTGCTTACCGCCGAAGATAGCTTGCTTCAGGTAGCTTATTGCCTCTGGTTCTTCCTGTATTAGTTCAGAGGATGAATTAGCGAACAACTCTCTTAACCTCGTGCTCAAGATGGGTGAGTATTTCGTCGGATGACTGAGTGTTCAGGATATCCTCACTCTTTATTAGCTTTTATCCTTCATCAATAAGTAAAAGACCTTAATAATTAAGGTGTAATGACAGGTTAGGGCTTATTTCCCACAGCAGTGTTTGTATTTTTTGCCGCTGCTGCAGGGACAGGGGGCATTGCGCCCAATCTTCCGAGGAGCCTTTGCTGGTAGTGTTCGGTTGTTGCCTGCTGGTGCCGCTGTCGTAAGCATTGGGGAGATGGGGGTATGGTGGGGTGTTTCCTGACGGGTAATGCCGACATGATAGATAGTGCGGACCACATCGTGGCGGATAGTATCCAGAAGAATCTGGAACTGCTTGTAGCCTTCATTTTTATAGGCATCTACCGGGCGTACTTGGCGTAGGCTTTCCCACCCCGCTTGGAGGCGCATATGCTCCATATTAGTCAGATGTTCGACCCACAGATTATCGACGATGCCGAGCATGACCAGGCGCTCCAGCATCCGCATATTCTCGACCTTCACCTCTTTTTCTTTTTGCTCATAGAGAGCCTCGGCTGGCTTATTGAGCCGCTCCGCTATCTGCTCTGGTCGGAGTGGAGCCAGCTCTTTAATGTTCAGTTCGTGGGTAATGGGAAAGATGGTAGCCACTTCACGGAGTAAGCCCTCAATATCCCAGTCTTCGTCCTGCCTGCCGGTCGTATGGGTGGTGACAATATTCTGTATTTCATCCCCGACCATAGACAGGATGTTCGTTTTCAGATCGGCGCCATTAAGTATTTTTTGACGTTCGGCATAGATAATTTTACGTTGTTGATTGGTGACATCGTCATACTCGACCAGATGCTTACGGACATCGAAATAATAGCCCTCTACCCTTACCTGAGCGCCTTCGATGGTGCGATTAACCAGTTTATTTTCGATGGGGGTATTCTCATCCATACCCACCCATTCCATGATTCCCTTGATGCGGTCGCTGCCAAAGCGCCGGACAGTATCGTCTTCCATAGAGACATAGAAGCGAGTGCTGCCTGGGTTACCTTGGCGTCCGGACCGGCCGCGGAGCTGATTATCGATTCGTCGGGACTCATGGCGCTCGGTGCCGAGGACATAAAGTCCACCAAGACTGACCACACTGTCGTGCCTCTTCTTGGTTTCGGCGCATGCTTTTTCCCACTTGACATGGGCCTGCTCCCAGTGTTTCCGAGTCGTTTCGTCCAGCGTATCTGGTTTTTCCGATTCTTCCGGCTCCTTACCACCAAGTACAATATCGACGCCTCGCCCCGCCATATTAGTGGCTACGCTTACTGCTCCAGGCTCGCCTGCGTGAGCGATAATTTCTGCCTCTTTCGTATGCTCCTTGGCATTAAGTACCTGGTGAGGTACGCCTCTTCGCTTTAACAAGTCGCTGAGAATCTCTGATTTCTCAATAGAGACGGTGCCGATGAGGACCGGACGCTTTTGCTGATAAAGTTGTTCAATTTCCTGCACCACTGCCTTGAATTTTGTCTTTTCATCCTTGTAAATACGGTCGGGAAAATCTTCACGAATCATTGGTTTATTGGTCGGAATGACGATCACCTCGAGTTTGTAGATTTTGTGTAATTCTTCTGCCTCGGTGGCGGCGGTGCCGGTCATGCCCGCTAGCGTCTGGTACATCCGAAAATAGTTCTGTACGGTGATTGTGCCGAGGGTCTTGGTTTCTTGCTGAACCCTGACGTGCTCTTTGGCTTCGATGGCTTGGTGTAGTCCCTCAGAATAACGGCGGCCGAGCATGAGGTGGCCGGTAAACTCATCGACAATAACGACCTGAGGGCCGTTGCCGTCTTTGAAATCGGTAACATGATACTCACGATCTTTCTTATAAAACTCTTTGGCGGAAAGGGCGTTCCTTAGGTGGTGCATAAGCGTGACATTACTTGGGTCGTAGAGGCTGGCTGACTTGAGTAATCCTTCCTGTTTCAGTATTCTTTCGACATTGGCGTAGCCGGTATCGGTCGGTTCGGTACTCCGTTCTTTTTCTTTAACTTCGTAGTCCACGCCAGGATGTAGGCGGGTAACCAGACGGGTGAAATAGTGATAAAGAGCTTCGGTCTGTTCCGCGGGACCGCTGATAATAAGCGGAGTGCGGGCTTCATCGATAAGTAGATTATCGACTTCATCGACAATGGCGTAGTTTAGAGGGAGGCGTTGAACACATCGGGAGAGGTCGATGGCCATATTATCGCGGAGGTAGTCAAAGCCGAACTCACTAGAGGTGCCGTATGTGATATCCGCCCCATAGGCTTCACGGCGGGTAACCGGGCGAAAATGACCCCAGCGTTTGTCTCCCGAATCAAAGCTGGGGTCATAAAGAAGCGAAGGGGTATGGTCTCCAGTAGTTTGTTGCGGATAAATACTGGCGACGTTTATCCCAAGAGCGTGATAAATCGGTCCCATCCAGTAGGGGTCGCGCCTCGCCAGATAATCATTAACGGTCACCAGATGACAGCCTTGACCGGTCAGGGCATTGAGATAGAGGGGTAGAGTAGCGACTAGGGTTTTACCCTCGCCGGTTTTCATTTCGGCAATCTTACCTCGATGCAGGACGATACCGCCCATTAGTTGGACGTCGAAGTGGCGCTGGTGAATTGTCCGCCTGGCCGCTTCGCGGATGGCGGCGAAAGCCTCGGGTAGAAGTTCGTCGAGTGTCTCGCCATCCTTGAGTCGGGCCTTAAACTCGGCGGTTTTGGTTCGTAGTTTGGCGTCGCTTAGCTTTTTAAATTCAGGCTCAAGCGCATTTATCTCATCGACGAGCGGTTGCAAGCGCTTGATTTCTTTTTCGTTGGAATCAACCAGTCCGCCGAGCCATTTAAGCATAGTCTACTCCGGTTGGAACATCGCTCCGACAGATTGCCCGGTGTGAATACGGTGGATGGCTTCGCCCAATAACGCGGCTATGGGTAAAACGGTAATATTATCCAACCTTTTATTGTCGGGAAGGTGCAAGGTATCAGTTACGATTACCTCTTTGACCGGACAGGTGGTGATGCGTTGAATCGCCGGGCCGGAAAATACCGGGTGGGTACAGCAGGCGTAGACTTCGGTTACTCCCCGCTCCATTAAAGCCGTGACGGTGTTTGCCAGAGAACCAGAGGTGTCGATTTCGTCATCAACAGTAAGGGCGACCTTACCTTTGACCTCTCCAATCACATTTAACGTCTCAGTTTGACCGGCGTTATCTAGTCGTCTCTTTTCCATAATTGCCAGCGGCGCTTTGAGTCGGGCGGCAAAATCACGAGCCCGTTTGGAGATACCGATATCGGTGGCCACTACCACCAGGTCGTCTATTTGCTTGCTCCTGAAGTAGTCACTCAGTAAATAGAGGGCCGTCAGCTCGTCGACGGGAATGTTAAAAAAACCTTGAATTTGTGCCGTATGAAGATCTACGGTCAGTAATCGATTGGCTCCAGCTACCGTAAGTAGGTCAGCGATTAACCGTGCTGTGATGGGGACGCGGGGTTGGTCTTTCTTGTCGGTACGGCCGTAGGCATAGTAGGGCACGACAGCAGTGATGCGTCCGGCGGAAGCTCGTTTTAGGGCATCGAGTATAATCAAAAGCTCAACTAAGTTTTTATTGACTGGGGAGGAGAACGGCTGAATAACAAAAACATCTCGCTGTCGGACATTATCCAAGATACGGACGAAAATATTCTCATTACTGAATTCAAAGGTCTCACATTTACCCAGGGGAATGTCTAGATAGTCACAAACCGATTGTGCTAGTGCCGGATGTGCGCTGCCGGTAAAAATCTTCAATTCATCCATTAACTTCGGCTCCCTCCAGAAATGATCTCTAATTTGCTCTCGTAAAATCACACATTAATTCCTGGTACCGGAAAGCGAGAACAAAGTTGCTTAACCTCGTGGCGTACCTGGTTCTTAATGTCTGTATCGCCGGTATTCGAGATGACCTTAATAATCGAGGCGGCAATAAACTTCATCTCCGCTTTGCCGAAGCCGCGGCTGGTAATAGCCGGTGTGCCGAGTCTGATACCGCTGGTTTGAATGGCAGAACGCTGGTCGGAGGGAATGCTGTTACGATTAACCACGATGCCCGAGCGTCCCAAAGCCTCTTCCGCCATTTTACCAGTAACACTTAGCGGTGTGAGGTCGACTAAAATCAGGTGGGTATCGGTACCACCGGAGACAAGGCGTAACCCTAATTGTTTTAGTTCGCTAGCTAGAATCCGAGTGTTATCCAATATTGCCTTTTGGTAGTCAGTAAAGTCAGGTTGTATTGCTTCATGAAAAGCGATTGCTTTGGCGGCAATGACGTGCATTAAAGGCCCGCCCTGCATCATCGGAAAAACCGCGGCATCAACAACTGAAGCCAACTCCTTCCGGCATAAGATGAATCCACCCCGTGGTCCACGTAGTGTCTTATGAGTAGTGGAGGTGACGACATCGGCGTAGGGCACAGGGGTTGGATGCAGACCAGCGGCAACCATACCGGCAATGTGGGCTATATCGGCCATTAGCTTGGCACCGACCATGTCGGCAATATGGCGGAAACGTTCGAAATCGATAATTCGCGGGTAGGCGCTGGTACCAACGACAATTAACTTAGGTCGATGTTTATTTACCAACTTTTCCAGCTCAAGATAATCCAGTCTTTCCGTTTCATGACTGACCCCGTAGTGGATGAAATTATATGACTTACCGGAAAAGCTTACTTTGGCACCGTGGGTAAGGTGACCACCATGAGCTAGGTTCATGCCCATAACAGTATCGCCATAGTTAAGTAGAGCGTAGTATGCGGCCATATTCGCTTGAGCTCCACTGTGCGGCTGGACATTAGCATGCTCGGCGTGAAACAGCTTTTTGGCACGCTCAATGGCTAGATTTTCGATGGTATCCATGTTTTCACAACCGCCGTAATAGCGTCGTCCCGGGTAGCCTTCAGCGTACTTGTTGGTCAGGAACGAACCTCCAGCCTCCAGTACGGCCCGGCTGGCATAATTCTCCGAGGCAATAAGGTTTATCGTTTCCTTTTGGCGCTTTTCCTCACCATCGAGAGCCTGACTAATTTCTGGGTCGATTTGAGCTAAAGAGTGCATTCTCCCTCCTCTTTGAAGTCTACAACGATGCCTTGATACTGTCAACCAGCCTGCTCCATTTAAATTGACTTGACATATGGGGCATGTTATCATAGGTAAAAGGCTTCGGTTTCCAGTATAAAATGTCAGCGCTGAGCGAGCTTTATACCGAAATTGTCCGGTGCCAACGGTGCGAAATAGCAAGATTACGAACTCACGCGGTACCTGGTGAAGGGGCGGAGAATGCCGAGATACTCTTTATTGGGGAGGCGCCGGGCTACCATGAAGACCAGTTGGGGCGTCCCTTCGTTGGGCAGGCGGGGCAATTCTTGGAGCGTCTGCTGGTTTCGATTGATTTGAAGCGCGAGCAAGTCTATATCGCCAATGTCATTAAATGTCGTCCTTTAGGTAACCGCGACCCATTACCCACGGAAATAAGTAATTGTCGTGGTTGGCTGGAAAAACAAATCGAGTTGATTGCCCCCCGGATGATTGTCAGCCTCGGGCGCTTTTCAATGGCTATGTTCTTTCCCGGTAAAACTATTAGTAAGATACACGGCATGGCCCAAAAGAGGGGAAACATTATCTACTATGCGATGTATCATCCAGCGGCGGCTCTGCATCAAAATGGCTTGCGTCGGGAGATAGAGGCCGATATGCAGAAGATCCCGTTACTCCTAGCCCAGGCAAAAACTATGCCTGCGACCGAGCCGTCACTTCAGCCAGCACAATTAAAGATGTTCGAGGTTTAAAGTTATGCTAAAACCAAAACTAAAAATAGTTCCACTCGGTGGTCTGGGTGAGATCGGTAAGAATATGATGGTGATGGAATACGAGGATGACATCATCATCATCGATGCCGGACTGATGTTTCCTGAAGAGGATATGCTGGGTATTGACCTAGTTATCCCCGATATTAACTACCTTCTCGACAAGAAGGAAAAAATAAAAGGGATTGTTATTACTCATGGGCATGAAGATCATATCGGGGCTTTGCCTTACATCTTGCCCCAGCTTAATGTACCGGTTTATGCTACTAAGCTTACCCGTGGTCTAATCTCGGTCAAACTTAAAGAGCGTAAAGCACTCGACGGGGCTATCCTCAAAGTAGTACCACCCAGTGGCTCCGTAACTCTGGGGAAATTCAGTATTGAGTTTTTCCCCGTCTGTCACAGTATACCGGACGCAGTCGGCCTTATCATCCACACGCCGATGGGTATTATCGTTCATACGGGTGATTTTAAGCTCGACTACACACCGGTCAGTGGTAAACCAACCGACTTGCCGCGGCTGGCTCAGCTCGGCGCTCGTGGTATTTTACTTCTTCTCGCAGATTCAACTTATGCCGAAAGACCAGGCTATACGCCATCAGAAAGAGTGGTTGGGGAAGCGCTGGACCGTGTTATTGCCGACGCTCCGGGCAGAGTGATTGTGGCTACATTCTCCTCGTTGGTTTCTCGTGTTCAACAGGTGATTGATGCTGCCGTTAAATATCGCCGTCGTGTTTTTGTTGTCGGTCGCAGCATGAGTGCTACTGTCAACATGGCTCTCGAGTTAGGCTACCTCCACGCCCCGGAGGGAGTACTGGCTCGATTTGATGAGCTACGTGGTCTGTCGCACAACAAGATTGTTTTCGTTGTTACCGGTAGTCAAGGTGAACCGACTTCGGCTTTGGTGCGGATGGCTAATCGCGACCACCATCAGGTTCATATTCTCCGTGGAGATACCGTGGTCCTTTCAGCGACACCTATCCCGGGAAATGAGGGGTTAGTCAACAGAACTGTCGACAGTCTATTCAAACAAGGGGCACTAGTATTGTATGACAAAGTGGCGGCGGTGCATGTCCATGGACACGCCAGCCAGGAAGAACTGAAGTTGTTACTTAATGTAACTAAACCTAAGTTTTTTGCGCCGGTTCATGGTGAATACCGCCACCTGACTATTCATGCCCGGTTGGCTGAGTTACTGGGTACGCCTAAGGCAAATATTTTCGTGATGGAGGACGGCGATGTCCTCGAGTTGGCCCCTGACGGAGGTAAGGTTACGGGAAAAGTGGATGCCAGTAACGTCTATGTCGATGGACTAGGTGTTGGTGATATCAACGGTGTTGTGTTACGTGACCGACGTATGCTCTCTAAGGATGGTATTGTTATGGTGATCCTCACTGTCGACCGACAGACCGGTAAGTTGGTGGGACGTCCGGATATCGTCTCACGTGGTTTCGTCGATACTATCGAGGCTAAGGATATGCTCGAGACGAGCCGTGACTTGGTGGCGCGAGTTCTCGGCCATGGTGCGGCTCGGCCGGCGAATTGGGGATTTATTACTACCAAGGTTAGAGATACCTTACACAGGTTTTATTACGACCAGACGAGACGCCGTCCGATGATTCTGTCCTTTATGGTGAAGGTATAGTTCTCTCATCGGTAGTTTGCTGAGGTGTATATGGCCGCGAATAACCCTGATAAACGAGGTAAATTAAGAAGATCTGACCGGCAATCAGGACAACGGTGGTTCGCTCTTTTGGTCCTGGTGGTCCTCGTTCTGTTGATTCTCTATTGGCAGTGGTCCGCTTTGAGCTCACTGGCGGCTGATATCGGAGATAAAATTTTGGGGATGTTTGGTTGGGGACTGGTTATCATAGCGGTAATCGTTATGACGGCAGCAGGCGCGATATGGCGGCGGCAGCTGTCAGCTTTTGCTCAACACTGGAAGCTCTCTCAATGGCATAAGTGGCTCGGCAGTATGGTTTTTATGCTGGCAATTTGGGGAATACTGGCCCTTTTCAATTTGGGGGGTAGTTTTGGTCGGAATATTATCGGCGACCCCCTTGACTTTATAGATATTTTACTCAGTGCTCTGTGGATACTGGGATTAATCGTGGTTGGTGTTATTTTCGTCGCCCCGCGGGCTTCTTTCCATTGGCTCGCTAATTTTTTATCCTGGGTGAGACTGAAAATAAAGGCGCGAATCGTAGCTAAACAGACCCATAAATCCGAGCCCTCGCGGCCTTCGGTTGCGCCGATCTCTGAGCCTCTTGGGAGAGGCCTAGAGGAGAGGGCGGTAGGGCTTGAGTCCCGCGAGAAAGCACCAGGGGAGAGAGAAGTGAGCTTGACGTCAGCGCCAACACCAGCTTATCAAGAGCTAAAGGAAGTAGCTCAAGAGGTGTGGAAGAAATATGGCGAATCACCATCGTTGGTGGTGGTAGATGGTTGGAAGCTGCCGCCACTGGATATTTTAGACGAAACTCTGGAGGTTCACTTCACTCAGGCGGATAATGCTCAGAGAGCCAGGCTAATCGAGGAGGCCTTGGCTAGCTATGGCGTCGATGCGAAGGTAGTGCAGATAAATGTCGGCCCCACTGTTACTCAGTTTGGTATTGAGCCGGGATGGGCTCGAAAGTATAAAAAAACGCGGGAACGAGATAAAGAGGGGAATATTAACGTCAGGTTGGATGAAAGTTCCAAAACTAGGGTCAAGGTGGAGCGAATTACCTCGTTAGCTAATGATCTGGCTTTGGCTCTGGCTGCATCCAGTCTTCGGATTGAAGCTCCGGTGCCAGGTCAATCAATCATTGGTATTGAAGTGCCGAACTCCGTCTCTATCGCCGTCGGCTTACGTGGCGCTATTGAGACGAATGTCTTTCAGAAAATGGAGTCTAAGTCAAAACTAGCGGTGGTTCTGGGTAAAGGGGCTGGTGGTGAGACGATAGCCGCCGACCTGGCTAAAATGCCGCATTTGCTTATCGCCGGCTCTACCGGCAGTGGGAAAACCGTCTGCCTGAACACTATTATTTGTTGCTTGTTACTCTATAATTCCCCCAGTGACGTGCGTTTTATTATGATTGACCCCAAGCGAGTTGAGCTTACTTCTTTTAATAGTATCCCTCATTTAGCGGAGACCGTTATCGTCGACAGCGACAAAGCCTTGGAGGCGTTGCGCTGGCTTAGTCAAGAAATGGACAAGCGCTATCAAAAACTGGCCGTAGAGGGAGCTCGTAATATCGAGGGATACAATAAGAGTCAGCCAAGCGGCGAAAAGATGCCCTATTTAGTACTGATTATTGATGAGCTGGCGGATTTGATGATGCGTGGTAGTGATGAAGTTGAGCGTATTCTGTGCCGTTTGGCTCAGCTCTCTCGGGCTATCGGCATCCACCTTGTGGTTGCGACTCAGCGCCCATCGGTAGATGTCGTTACTGGTTTGATTAAGGCTAATTTTCCCACTCGTATCAGCTTTGCTGTGACCTCACAAGTAGATTCTCGTACTATTCTCGATAGCGTCGGTGCCGAGAAATTACTGGGTAAAGGCGATATGCTTTATATGCCGACAGAGGCGGATAAGCCGAAGCGTCTGCAGGGTTGTTTTGTTTCCGATGCTGAGATAGAAAGACTGGTTTACTTCTGGGGAAGCCAGCGGCGTGAAGAGGTCCCCTCATTGAAGATTGACGAATTGTCCCTAGATCTAAGGGAGGCGAAAAAAAATACTATCCCGGAAGACCCGTTCCTTGAGGCGGCGAGAAAGCTGGAACTGGAGCATAAGCAAATATCAGCCTCCTTCTTGCAACGGCGTTTACGTATCGGTTATCCCCGGGCGGCTCGCCTGATGGAGGAGCTTGAGGAGGAGGGGAAAGAGGAAGGAGGAGAAGGATAGATAATAAACTCGAGGAGCCGAATTAGGGGCGTGACTAATGAGGGCTGCTGGTTTAGTCTGTAGGACTGGGGTATATTATGAGGGTTCTTCCTTTGCTTATTTCCTCTTTACTCTTTTCAAAACCGTATCCCTATATATCTTTGCCAGGCTCTTCCCATGCTGGGGTATGCTCTCTCGCTTCTTCTTGAGCTTTCTTTCGCGGCGTTCCGGTCTGGTCTCTTGCGGTTCGCCGTTCATATCTTCCGCCTGGGAATATTTGATGAGGGGAAGTCCCTCCAAAGACTGGGCAGCCTGTTGCTTTTCTGCGGCTGATGGTGATAGCGATGACGAATTTTCTAGAGTCTCGTCCAGATGCCGGCGTAGCCAGATAATACGGTCACGGAGTAAAGCCGCCTTTTCAAACTCAAGGTTTCTCGCCGCCGCTTTCATTTGAGATTCTAGGTATTTAATCAGATGGGCGACGTTCTCGGGCGTTACCGGCTCGGCCGCATAGGGGGTGTGGGTTTCGGCGGCAACCTTTACCCTATCCGTAATATCTTTGATGGCTTTTCTGATTCCCTGTGGGGTAATGCCTCGCTCTTGGTTATAGGCTTCCTGAATCCGACGCCGGCGCTGGGTTTCTTCAATGGCTACTTTCATAGAACCCGTGATTGTGTCGGCATACATGATAACATGTCCATCGATATGACGGGCCACTCGTCCCATCGTTTGAATCAAAGTGCTTGTCGACCTCAGAAAGCCCTCGTTATCGGCATCGAGAATGGCGACCAGACTGACCTCGGGTAGATCGAGCCCTTCCCGGAGCAGATTGATGCCAACGACGACATCATATATGCCGAGACGAAGGTCGCGGAGTATCTCTACCCTCTCCAGAGTGACCACTTCCGAATGTAAATAATGAGTCTTGACGTCCATCTCGATCAGGTAATCAGTCAGCTCTTCTGCCATTCGTTTGGTCAGGGTAGTGACTAGACAGCGCTCGCCTTTCTCCACCCGTATCTTTATCTGGTCAAGTAGGTCATCGATTTGTCCTTTGGTCGGTTTGATTCCGATAGTTGGTTCTAGTAGGCCAGTCGGCCGGACTAATTGTTCTACCACCTGCTGACTATGCTGAAGTTCATAGGGTCCTGGGGTGGCTGAGGTACAGATGACCTGGTTGATGTGTTGTTGACACTCATCAAAGCTGAGCGGGCGGTTGTCCAGAGCTGAAGGTAGACGAAAGCCATACTCGACGAGGGTTTCCTTACGCGAGCGATCGCCGTGATACATACCGCGAAGCTGGGGAATAGTCATATGAGACTCATCGAGAAAGAGGAGAAAGTCATCTGGAAAGTAGTCTAATAGTGTCCAGGGCGAACTCCCTGGAGCACGTTCGGAGAGGTGGCGAGAATAATTTTCGATACCGGAGCAGTAGCCCGCTTCCCGGAGCATTTCAATGTCGTAGTGGGTTCGAGACTCAAGCCGGGCGGCTTCGACCAGTTTCCCCTGCTGTTTTAGTTCCTTCAGTCTTTCTTCTAGCTCCTGTTTGATACTTTCGATTGCGCGCAGTAATTTATCCTGCGAGGTGACAAAGTGCTTGGCGGGATAAATATCAATGGTGTCCAGTTCGGTGATTAGTTCGCCGGTGAGCGGGTCGACCTTGATGATGCGCTCGAGGTCATCGCCGAAGAACTCGACGCGCACCGCCAGCTCGTCGTAGGCGGGATGTATTTCAAGAGTATCGCCTCGGATACGGAACTTACTCCGGCTGAGGTCGGTGTCGTTACGTTCGTATTGCATATCGACCAGGGTGTGGAGGAGTTTGTGGCGATTGTAGTGCCCTTTCCGCTTCAGATTCAGGACAAAGCTGCGGTATTCCTCAGGCGCACCTAGACCGTAGATGGAGGATACCGAAGCTACTATAACTACATCACGGCGCTCGAAGAGGGCGCGGGTGGCGGCATGGCGTAGTTTATCGATCTCATCATTGATACTGGCATCCTTTTCAATATAAGTATCGGTCTGCGGAAGATAAGCCTCAGGTTGATAATAGTCGTAATAGCTGACAAAGTATTCTACAGCATTATTTGGGAAAAACTCCTTAAATTCCTGGTAAAGCTGGGCTCCTAGCGTCTTATTGTGGCTGATTATTAGTGTCGGGCGTTGGATGCGGGCAATCACATTCGCCATAGTGAAGGTTTTGCCGCTGCCGGTAACGCCGAGTAGGGTCTGGTGCTTGTAGTTGAGCTCCAGACCATTAACTAACTTGTCCACCGCTTGGGGCTGGTCACCGGTCATCGGAAAATCGGAAATAAGTTTAAATTCAGGCATCGCTCATTTATCTAATCTCTTAAGGAATAGAGTGGCGTAAAGAGAATCTGATTAATAGCCGCGGCGACACCATTGTGGTCAACATCGAGGGTGGTATAGTGAGCCATGGCTTTGAGCTCATCATGGGCATTGCCCATGGCCACCGCTAACCCCACCCGAGAGAAAACTGAGGCATCGTTCGGTCCGTCCCCGATAGCCATAACCTCAGCCAGAGAGATCCCCAGAATTGCGACCAGATTTTCGAGGGCTTTACCCTTAGACACCCCGGGAGAGAGCACATTGATAAACTCAACTTCAGAATATGCCGGTATTTTTGCCCACGAGAAAGTGAGATGGTTCTCGAAATGGCGGCAAAAATACTTTGCTTTGGTTTTTTCTTCGGGGGAAAGGGCGATTAGTGTGCCCTTAATGATCCGTTCCTTACGTACAATCTGGGCGAAATTAGCGATAATCGGTTGGATACCAAAGAATTGGCGATAGATATCAGTCGTCCAAATTTCTCGTTCAATAAAATGACGGTTAGCGGAAAATAGTTCCAGATTTGTCTTATTGTGGTGAGCGAAATCGATAATCTGCTCAACTAATTGGTCACTGATGGGTTTGGCGTAAACCTCCTGGTTTGTTTTCGGGTTACTGACTAGAGCCCCGTCAAAGGAGATGTGGTAGCCATCGAGTGATAATTGGTCGACAATCGGTAAACAAGCCGGAGCTGCCCGTCCGCTGGATAAAGAAATTTTGATACCTGAAGCACTGACCAGAGCTAAAGCCTTCTTGTCTCTTATCGAGAGCGTACACTCCTCACTTAAAAGCGTGCCATCAATATCCAGAAGTAAGAGCTTAACGCGAGATTTGATTGACTTCATCCTTTTCCTGTTATTATAACCCGCCGCCGTTGCGGAAGCAACGGCGGCGGGTTATCTCATCATTTTGCTTTGGAAGATAGATTACTTTATACTGGAGCTAATGACCGTAATTCTGGCTAAATCAGATATACGAAGATTACTCCAACAAAAGCCACCG
>DCWM01000052.1 GCA_002335405.1 Dehalococcoidia bacterium UBA2162 | reverse complement strand
GGGGCATGGTATCAATGAAGTTTTCCTGATTGGGGCGGACATAGTGTTCTATCAGCCCGTAGTTAATCTGGATTCCAGTCGTTTCAACGAGTAGGAGAAGATCCAGGTTTCTCTCTTGTCGCGTCTGTCTCGGTATCTTTTGGTAGATTGTTAATTTCCTTAAGAATGGAAACGCCTTTTCTTTTATATTTGGCTTCGAGGACATGGTAATCTTCCTCGGTCAGGATACCCGATTGGTAGTCGAACTCCAGTTCTTTGAGTACAGAATAAGTGGTATCCCGCTTGAACAATAACTCTTGTGATTTCTCATCGGGTACGGTAGAAATCGGGTGTAACCCTTGCCGGAAAAACGGTAAGAGGACAACAGCGGTGGTCAGTATTGCCAAGACTAAAGCCACAAGAATAATCATCTTAATCCTATTCCAATATCCTCGTTAGTCGAGCCGTACCGGAGCTAGTGACTGGCGTCCTTCCGGCCAGAAAGCAACCAGCCCTCCTAGTACTAGGATTATCCCCCCCATCCATATCCAGCTGACCAGTGGGTTGACCAAAACCTTGAAGGCCGCGGTGCCGTCTTCCTCTGAACTGATCAAAATGATGTAGAGGTCTTCACGAAGAGTAGAGCGAATGGCGACTTTACTTACCCATTGTTGAGAGTTGCGGTAAAAAGTTTTTTGTGGAGCTAGTTGGCCAATAGGTTTTCCCGCATTAGATACCGAGATAGTGGCTATGGTTATATTTTCGTTCTGGGTTAGAAACTGGTCCGTATTCTCATAAAGGAGGTCATACTGCTTGATTGTCATCGACTCACCTGGTTTGAGTGAGGCCTCCTTGCTGACATCGAAGAGAGATGAGCCAGTGACACCAATAGCGAGGAGAATGATGCCGATATGAACGATGTAGCCACCATAGCGTGGTCGATTAGCCATAATTAATTTCCAGAAGGCTTTGAGATAATTTTCGGCTCTCATTCGATGGCGCGTCCGTGTTCCACGGAACCATTCGTAGAGTATGGTGAGTAGGACAAAACTACTTATAGTGAAGGCGATCATAGCTCCCCATCCTCTTATTCCGGATAGGAAAAGGGCTATTCCGATAATGAGTGTAAGTACTAGCGGCCAGAGGAAACTGCGTCGTAGGTTTTTGACCGAGGTCTGTCGCCAGCCGATAAGAGTACAAATACCGGCGAGAAGGATTGTGGCTAAGAAAATTGGCGTGTTTACCTGATTAAAGAAGGGCGGCCCGACGCTAATCTTGACCCCGCGTACTACCTCCGACAGCACTGGGAAAAAGGTACCGACGAAGACGGCGAAAGTCGCCCCTACTAAGAGCAGATTATTGAGCAGGAAAGTGCTTTCCCGAGAGACTAAGGACTCCATCTCAGCTTCGCTCTTTAAGTCTTGACTACGATAGTAGAGTAAGCCAAAGGCACTGATGAGGATAAGCCCGATAAATATTAAGAATATGGTACCCAATAGTGGCGACTCAGCAAATGTATGTACCGAGGACAAAATACCGCTTCGGGTCAGGAAAGTGCCTAATATTGATAGGGCAAAGGCAATAATGACCAGAACCATATTCCAGACCTTGAGCATCCCTCGTCGTCTCTGCATCATGATGGAATGGAGAAAGGCGGTGGTTACCAGCCAGGGCATGAAGCTGGCATTTTCTACCGGGTCCCAGGCCCAATAACCGCCCCAGCCCAGTACAACGTAGGCCCACCAGGCACCGAGAAGGTTGCCGACACCGAGAAAGAGCCAGGCAATCAGCGTCCATCGTCTGATGGTGATGAGCCACTCATCACCGAGCCGCCGGGTCAGCATGGCGGATATGGCGAAGGCAAAGGGAATAGTTAAGCCAACATAGCCTGCCAGTAGCATTGGTGGATGGGAAAGCATCCCCGGATTCTTTAGTAGGGGATTAAGACCATACCCATCGGCGTAAATTTGAACATAATTAAACAGTCCAGGATTGACTGCATAAGAGAGTTTCTGGAAGGGGTTGGCAATGAAGAGCAATAGGATAAGGAAGAAAACCTGAGTGAACATGATAATCGCCGCAGCATAGGGGACGAGCTCTTTACCAACGTTTCGTCTCTGCAGCACCGTCACGGTGGCAAATATCGAGAGGAGCCAGGCCCAGAACAGTAGCGAGCCGTCGTTACCGGCCCATAAGGCGCTGAGTAGGTAGCTAATGGATAGATCGCGGCTAGAATAAGCGGCAACATATTCTATTTGGAAATTATGAGTTACCAAGGCGTAGATTAGCACCGCTACTGATATCGATACCAGCCCGCAGCCCGCCAACAGACCGTTTCGAGCGCTGGCCAGAAGTACCGGGTCTCTGCTCCTCCCGCCGAGGATATAAGTGATTACTGAGTAAAACGAAACTGCCAGTGCCAGAAATAGAGCGGTGTAGCCTATGTCTGCCATGAAGTAATGTCCTTGGTGGGTGGCGTCGCACCTTTCGGCTCATACTTGGAGGGACACTTTGGCATTAAGATCTTGGCTTGGAAAACGCCGCCGGCGTCAAGGCTACCTTCGATGACAATATCACCACCTGGCTGAAAACTATCGGGAACGACTCCCCGGTAGACTACGGGTAGGCTTTGTCCGTCCTTGGCAATGGTAAACTTTAAGCTAAGGTCGTCGGTCTTTTGTTCTACCGAACCTGGGACAACCTGTCCATTTACCCGCACCGTTTGACCGTTGACTGAGGTGCCCTGTGCAAGAAATTCGCTGACTGAGTAGTAGTAAGACGCCGAACTGCGAAAACCTGTAAAACCGAGATAGCCGATGGCGAGAAATAGAACCAAACCACCAATGATGAACTTTTTTTTCATTACCGGTCACATCTCCACGTTCGGTTATTTATTATAGCACTGGAATTATGCACAAGAAAAGGGAGGTTCAATTAGAGTCATAATCTTGAGATTTATCAGATTCATATCCCGAAGTAGAATCATCTTGAGGAGGACGGACTTTTCTGTGGTGCTACTCACTACGTACCTATTGTAGACTGAGTCTTTTCTTATTTATTTAGTAGTTTAACTTTTTAACAGTGGGCTTGACAAAGAGTAATGTTCGTAGTATATTGCGGCAACGGTAATCCGATAATATTAGATAGGGCAGATATTTTGTATGGCGGATAAGAACAAGGACTTAAGCAGGCGTGGTTTTATTAAGAAATCCCTTGGTTTAGCTGGTTTGCTGGGGGTTATGTCCTTACCAGTACCCCAGTTAATGAAGCTACGTAAAGATTCGATTGCCGGTCGTGGTCTAACATCAAAAAATCCAGCTAACCAGGCTCAGCTTGAGGGAAAAGCGCGGGCTTGGGGTATGGTTATCGACCTCAAGAAGTGCGATGGCTGTGTTAACATTGAAACGCCACCGCAGTGCACTCAGGCTTGTATCAATGGGCATTATGGCCCCAATGGACAGCAGTGGATTGAAGTTTTTGAAAAGGAGCTGGCTGGCGGGGGGCATTATTTTATGCCTGTTCCTTGTTACCAGTGTGAGAATGCTCCTTGCGCTAATGTCTGTCCGGTAGCGGCCACTTATCATGACGAAGATGGCGTTGTCCTTGTCGACCATAACCGCTGTATTGGCTGTCGCATGTGTATGGCCGCTTGCCCCTACCAGCGGCGTTTCTTCAACTGGGGTACTCCCAAATTACCGGCTGCGGCTGCCTTAACCAAATACTCTCCCTTGTATCCTGTCCCGGCAGTGAAGGGTACTGTCATTAAATGTATGTTCTGTGCTCATTTTCTGCACGATGGTAAGTTACCTTACTGTGTAAAAGGGTGCCCGACGAAGGCCCTCTACATCGGCGACTTGAATGAGGATATTGCCACTAATGGAGCCGAAGTGGTGCAATTTTCGAAGTTCCTTGATGAAAATAGTGCCTACCGATATAAGGAAGAACTGGGTACTCAGCCCCGGGTGTGGTATCTGCCTGGTTATGGTCAGCTTGCTGGTCGGACACCCAGAGACCATCGTCCGTTAATGCCACCGCAGTGGCTGTGGGGTGATGACGACTCCAATCGCTGTGTTGGCATCTGGCCTTGGGGGGAGGATTTCTAGATGAAAGCAGGAGATATCGGGGGGTACCGAGAGCGCCTAGAGCGTACTGTATTCAATCCCCTGACTCAAACCAGCGTCGGTTTTTATCTCCTCGTCTTGGTTCTGCTTGGGGTCGTTGGCTGGGGCCTTTACGCTTATATTGTCCAGCTAAGGTTTGGCCTCCTCGCTACCGGCTTACGTGACCAGGTAATGTGGGGAGTATATATTCTTAACTTCGTTTTCTTTTTGGGTATTGCCATGGCGGGAACGGTTATTTCCGCTATTCTCCGGCTGACTCATGCTGGCTGGCGTACGCCCATCACCCGTATGGCCGAAATTATTACTGTCGCCGCGTTGATGATTGGCGGTTTGATGCCCGTCATCGACATGGGTCGTCCTGAGCGCGTCTGGGAGATATTTGTCTACGGACGTTTCCAGTCAGCTATCGTCTGGGACATCTTAGTCATTACAACCTACTTGATCGGTAGTCTCATTTACCTCTACTTGCCGTTAATCCCGGATTTTGCGCTGATGCGAGACCGATTGAGCGATGGGGCCTCCACCATTAAGAGAAAGGTTATCAATCTGTTGGCTCTCGGCTGGCAAAATACCGTGGAGCAAAAACATCGGCTGGAGAAAGCCATCGGTATCATGGCGATAGCGGTCGTACCTATGGCGGTGATGACCCATACCGTCGCCTCTTTTATCTTTGCCTGGATGCTGCGTCCCGGATGGGACAGCACTATTTATGGCATTTACTTCGTCGTCGGAGCGCTCTTCTCCGGCTTGGCTACGGTTCTTATTGTTATGGCCATCACGCGTAGGGTCTTCCACCTGGAGGAATATATCACCGAGAAACATTTCCGCTATCTCAGCTATCTGCTGCTCACATCGCTCTTGCTTTACCTTTATCTCGTGGTCACCGAATTCCTGGCCATTGGTTATAAATTGAAACTGGAAGAGAAAGAGCTGCTTAACCTTCTTTTCACTGGTCAGGCCGCTCCTTGGTTCTGGTTCTTTATCATCGCCGGCTTTGTCATACCCGCCTTTCTGCTTGTTTTCCGCGTTGGGCAGACTATCCACAGGATTATAACCGCCGCCATATTCATTAATATGGCCATGTGGGTCTCCCGGCTCCTCATAATCGTCCCCACCCTCCAGGTGCCTCAGATATCCGAAAGTCTGGGTGTTTATACGCCGAGCTGGGTGGAATGGTCGATTACTGCTGCTGCTTTCGCCGGATTTATCCTCATCTTCACCGTGGCGAGCAAGTTAATACCTCTAGTCTCCATCTGGGAGCTAGCTGAAGACGCAGAAACCGAGGCTCACTCAGAATCGACAGGGGAGGTAGCTGAGGCGGGATGAAAATGAAGTTGTGGCTTGGGATAATATCGGCCGTGTTTCTTTTTGCTACCACGGCGGCCGCCGTTTTGGCTCAAGAGACAGAAACACCTCCACCTCCCTATACTGGGTTAGAAAACCCGTTTTCTTGGGATGATACAGAGGCCCAAGCGGCGGGGAAAGGAATGTACGGAATGTTCTGTTTAAGTTGCCACGGCGTCAAAGGTGATGAACTTTGGCCTTCAGAGACACCGACTCCCACGAGCCTAGAAAATGCGGCAGACTATTACTTCTGGGTTTTGAGCGAAGGTAGATTGGACAGGGTACCGGCCGAGGGAGGGGAAAAGGGGATGTCGACTTATAAGGACAGCCTCTCTGAAGAGCAACGGTGGCAGGTGCTGACCTACGTATGGTCTCTTGTAGGAGCGGCTCTGGCGGTAGAGGCCCCCGTAGAGGCTGCCGCAGAGGCTGCCGCCCCCGCGCCAGAAGTAATAGAGATTCCTCCAAGCTTGAGTTTGACTGTGGGAGACATAGCGTCCCCAGACCAGAGGGGTCAAGTTGGTGAGCCACTGACCTTTACCGCGGTCCTTGAGGATGGACAGGGTGATCCGATTACTGGGGAGACGGTAAAGTTTTTGCTCGGAGTGAATTTCTTGACTTTGGCCGATGGCTTAATGGAGATCGGCGAAGCCGTCACTGATGAGCAGGGAGCGGCTCATGTTAGATATACCCCGCGGTTTTCCGGAGCTGTTCAGGTCATCGCTAAGTACCGCGCAAGGTCAGGATTATTGGAAACTACCTCCGCGCTCACTTTGGCTGAGGCGACGGCTCCTTTTTATCATACTGAGGCTGGCATTAAGCTACCGGTTCTCGGTCCAGAAATTGTTATCGGCCCTGAATCATCTCAGCAACTCGGTGAGATGGGGACTGCTCCGGGGATGGCCTTCCGTCTGCCCGGCGGTACCTTTTCCTGGCTCTTGCTCCCGACCATTGCTGTAATGATAGTTTGGTTTACCTATTTCCGTGTTATGTGTCAAATGTTGCGTATCCCGATAGTCGGTAAAACAGACACTAATACCAGGCTTATCCCAATGGTAGGGATAGTTATGGTGCTTGGTTTAGGTACAATGTTGCTGTTGGTACTCCTCACTGGTGCCTATAGCCACTGGCATCTAGCTCACTAATACTGTGTTGGGCACCCTTTACTGGCCAAAACAACTATTCCCCATCTCTCTTCGTACTGGTCATTAGATCTCTTTGGTATCAGCCGTAAGGTAAAGTGGTCGGCGTTATCCGGTTAGCCGTCGTTAGGTTCGGGTGAAGTGTTCCTTAGCTAAGGAGACGGCGGAATCCATGAATAATGGGGAAGCGGTAAAGACCGCGTACCTTACGGTTGCGCAAGAAACCAATGAAGATAATGATAACGCCGAGTTTTCGAATTACTCGGCGTTATCATTAGTTGTAATCTGTAACCCTTCATAGATTGTTTACACAGCTACTTCCTTGTCGCTGGCTATCGGCAGAAAGCGGTGAGCTAGCCAGATAACGAGTAAGGCCCAAGCGACGAGTCCCGCCGAGATAGCGACCTCCATCCAGTGAGGGAAATAAGCGTAGCCCGGTCGTATAGCTAGAGCTAGCATGCTTACGTTGAAGCGGTTAAGCATTAGCCCTAAGACAACCAGCAGCGCGCCCAAGAACACTCCGCGTCTGTTTTGGCGTACGCTTGGTATGGAGAGAAGGATTATCGGCAGAACTACCCCGATGACAATTTCTCCCAACCACAGCAGGTTCTGTGGATATGCGGAGAAGATTAAGCCTAGGTTTCCCCTTACTATTAAGTCTACCAATTTCAGCAGCAGGTAGATGCCGAGGATGTAGGGAATTGCCTTACCCAAGCCACTCAGGACATTAAGTTCTAACTTATCACCGAAGACCTTGGTGCTGAGCGTTGACTCGAGGATTACCACGGCTGGCCCTACGGCTACTGCTGATGAGAGGAACAGTATTGGTAGTATCGGTGTGTACCATAGGGGATGTAATGCTTGCGTTGCCATCAGCAACATTGTGCCCAGCGAGGACTGATGTCCTACTGAGATGGTAATACCGGCAATCACCAGTGGGATCTGTATCGCTCTGATGGCCCGTAAGGGGATATGCCAGTTTAAACGTTCGAAGACGGCGGGGCTGAGTTCGAGAGCCAGCACTATGTGATAGGTCATCACAGCCAGGGCTACCTCGAACAGCGGGGAATGGATATTTCTGTAGACGAGGGGGTGCCAGATGTACCAGGGTGCTCCGATGTCTACCAGTAGAGCAAGGATTACCAGCGTATAGCCCAGGAAGGCAGTCAGGACAGCTGGTCTCACAACAGAATGGTATTTTTTTAGGTTAAAGATGTAGACTGCCCCTGCCATGGTGAACCCGCCGGCAGCCAGGGCGACGCCGCTATAAAGGTCGAAGCTTATCCAGAACCCCCAAGGACGGCCATCACTCAGGTTGCTCACCGCGCCGAGTCCGTTGATGAAGCGGATAACTACCAGCACGAGGCCAAGAATAGCAAGGAAACTCAGGATGGAGGTGCCGATGGGGAACGATCGTTTCCTTTCTATCATTTCGTCACCTCTTTCTTAGCAGTATTCTCTTGTCTTATTTTCTCCCGCCGTTGGATGACCCAATAAACACCGGCCATAACTGCTGCTACGCCTATCAGTACCGGTGGGATGGCGACCATAGCGCGGTCAACATTGACAGCCACCGGGTCTGTTGAGCCAAAGGTTGGTAACCCCCATTTCTCAAAAGGGAGAGAGAAAGATGAGATAAACAGCCAGGATGTACCACCCGCCTCTTTTTCCCCATAGATATGATTCACATATTTGTCTGGTGAATCGGTAATTATTTTTCTGGCTTTTGCTAGTTGCTCTTCTCGTTCACCTAGCGTAAGGCTCCCGGTGCGTTTTGCACAGGCCTGAACACAGGCTGGTTCCTTTCCCTCACTTAACCAGTCCGAACAAAAAGTACACTTACGTATGAAAGGTACTGGCTTATCCCACTGATAGGTTGGTATTCCAAAGGGACAGCCTATCATGCAGTAGCGGCAGCCGATGCATTTGTTATCGTCGTAGACTACTGGTCCTTCGGAAGTTTTCTGTAGAGCGCCTACTGGACAGGCTGCTGCACAGCCTGGATGTTCGCAGTGCATACACTTGCGCATGCTATAGACCGTAAGGGGGCCGATAGCATCTCTACCCTCATGGAAGCCTACCTTGAGAAAGGTATAGGCGGACAATTCCGGTGGTTTCGTGTAGGTTCCAGCGTTGGTGGTTGTCTCTGCGGGTAGAGCATCAAGCTGTTTGGTTAAGTCGAACATGGGTAATCCATGCTTCTCCTTGCAAGCGAGCTCGCAGGCTCGGCAGCCGATGCATATCTCTGCATCAAAAAGTACTGCTTTACCCATCTTATGTCCTCCTTATATTTTCTATATTGTATTTCATCACACAGAAGGGGTAGTTAATCGGGAGAATATGCTCTCATCTGTTCACAGTGATAGGTTACTCAGTCTTTGTTGTTACCTTCTCTCCCTTCCCCTGGACGGCTGGTCTTTCTTGTGCTTCGTTATGACGCTTGAACTTCAGGTGCAATACGAGCGCCACCGGAGTAAGGAGAACAGGTATCATTACAGCTAGTACTACTATTATCTGCCATTCCATCTTATTGATCCTCCTTCTAGTATGCTGGTCTCCTTCTTTCAGTGATGTGGCTACCTAGTCTAAATTCCTGCCGCTCTAGTGCTTCAACTTATATTGTATCATAGTTTGGCTTTTCTAAGCCCTTGGCTCGCAGTGTATCACTCCCCTAGAGACTGGTCAAGTGTTGTTAAAGTGATGCCGTTGACTCTATTTATTTGATTATGATATCGTGTATTTTATCGGAGAGATAACCGATTTGAATAAGGAATAGGACGACTATCTTGTTTGGGACTCTGAGAGATGATATCCGTACGGTATTCGACAAAGACCCATCGGCCAGAAGTGTGATTGAGGTTATCTTCTGCTATCCTGGTTTGCACGCCTTGTGGTTACATCGTCCGGCTCATTATCTGTGGCAACGTAAGCTTTACTTTTTGGCTCGGTGGCTTGCCCACATTAATCGTTTCTTGACAAATATTGAAATTCACCCCGGGGCAAGAATCGGGCGAAGGTTCTTTATTGACCATGGCGCCGGGGTTGTCATCGGTGAGACCTCCGATATTGGTGATGATGTTCTCCTGTATCAGGGGGTAGTTCTTGGCGGCACGACTTTGGAGAAAAAGAAACGACATCCCACTGTGGGCAATGATGTCATCATTGGTACTGCGGCCGTAGCCTTAGGTCCAATTGTCATTAGTGATGGCGCTAGGATTGGTTCGGGTTCGGTGGTTGTCGATTCAGTACCGCCGGGGACGACTGTGGTCGGTATCCCCGGTCGAGTTGTGGAAGACCACCACAAACCAGTTTTTGATTTGGAACACGGGAAATTACCTGATCCGGTCGCTGAGGCAATCCGGCTGGTTTTACGGGGGCAGAACAAGTTGAGTGAGCGCCTGATAAAGCTCGAGGATTTAAGTGGATTGGTTACTCCGGAAGATGAGCTGGAAGAGGAAAAGAAGCATATCATGCGGGAGTTTAGTCAAGGAGCGGGAATATGAGATTCGAGACCATAGCTGTTCACGCGGGAGATAGGCCCGATGCCCGTTTTGGGGCCATCTCGGTACCTATCTATCAAACATCGACCTTTGTCTTTGAGGACGTCGGCAAGACACGGGGGTTCGATTACTCACGCGTGGCTAATCCTACCCGGAAGGTTTTGGAGGATACGATTGCTCAGCTTGAGGGTGGCAAGGCAGGGTTTGCATTTGCCACTGGTATGGCTGCCGAAACTACCGTGATGCATCTGCTTAAGGCTGGTGACCATGTCATCTCAGGGGATGATGTCTATGGGGGTACCTATCGGCTATTTCAGCATGTGATGAAGGACTTCGGGATTGACTTTACCTTGTTAAGAATGGACGACCGAAGGAAGATTGAAAGTGCCATTCGACCCAATACTAAAATGTTGTGGCTGGAGACCCCGTCTAATCCGCTATTGAATATCACCGATATTGAGATGGCGGTTGACGTTGCCCGGCGGCATAATCTGCTGACCGTACTCGACAATACTTTCGCCACGCCTTATTTACTGAAGCCGATTGAATTTGGTGTTGATCTAGTGGTTCATTCGACGACTAAGTATCTTAATGGGCATTGCGATGTTGTTGGTGGGGCGGTGGTCACTACCACTGAGGAGCTGACGGAGCGGGTGCAGTTTCTGCTTAATGCTATGGGTACTTGTGCCGCGCCATTTGATTGTTGGCTTGTGTTGCGGGGGATTGAAACTCTGGCGGTGCGGATGAGGCAACATGAAGAGAATACCCGGGTGGTGGCTGATTATCTCAGTCGGCATTCAGTGGTGAAGCGGGTGTTTTACCCCGGGCTTGAGTCTCATCCGGGGCACGAAATTGCCCGGCGGCAGATGAAGGGGTTTGGCGGAATGGTATCCGTTGAATTAAAAGGTGGGATGGCCGCGGTCAATCGTTTCTTTAGGAGCATGAAGGTCTTTTCTTTAGCTGAGTCATTGGGTGGGGTGGCATCTCTCGCTGAGCACCCAGCGACGATGAGCCACGCTTCGATGGATAAAGACCACAGAGAAAAAGTTGGTATTACCGACGAACTGGTTCGTCTTTCGATTGGACTGGAAAATGTCGATGATTTGATTGAGGATCTTGAGCAAGCGCTTAAGCGCCGTTAGGTCCTTCTTGGAAGGACTCTTCGAGGAGGAAAGTGGGTTACGCTAGAACTTTGCGCTGCCGAAAATGCGGGCAGGAGTACCCCCTGAAACCGCTAAACTTATGTGAATTTTGTCTTAGTCCTCTGGACGTTAGCTACGACTATAAAGCGATGGCTAGTGCCGTGAGCCGGGAGAAAATTGTCCGCGGACCGGTCAGCATGTGGCGGTACCGCGATTTATTGCCGGTGAAAAGCGCGGTGGTTGACTTGGGTACCGGCTTTACTCCTCTGGTCAAAGCCGATAATCTTGGTGGTGAATTGGGGTTGGACCAGCTTTATATAAAGAATGACTGCCTTACTCCCACCTACTCGTTTAAAGACCGGGCTGTTTCCGTAGCCATTACTAAGGCTCGTGAGTTTGGCTTTGATACCGTTGCCTGTGCCTCGACCGGTAACCTGGCGGCTAGTGTCGCTGCCCATGCTGCTAAGGCGAAGATGAAGGCTTATGTTTTTGTGCCGGCGGGTATGGAAACAGGCAAGCTGGTGGGGCTCGCTATTTATAATCCGGTGGTTGTGACTGTTGAAGGTAGCTATGATGATGTCAACCGTCTCTGTGGTAAGCTGGTGGAGCAGTACAAGTGGGGTTTCATCAATGTCAATCTACGGCCATATTATGCCGAAGGGAGTAAGACCTTAGGTTATGAGGTGGCCGAGCAATTGGGTTGGCGTGCCCCCGATTGCGCGGTGGCGCCGTCAGCTTCCGGGCTACTCTTTACGCGAATTTGGAAGGGGTTGGATGAGCTATCGATACTTGGGCTCATTGACCCGGTTAAAACCCGTATGTTTGTTACTCAGGCGGCGGGTAGCTCACCGATTGTTAGCGCCTTTCAGGCTGGGGCACTCCATGTGCATCCGGTCAAACCGGATACCGTCGCCAAGTCTATCGCCATTGGTAATCCAGCCGATGGTTATTATGCCCTGCGCACTGCCTGGCAATCCGGGGGCGGCGCCTGTGCCGTCGCGGATGATGAAATCATCGCCGGCATGAAATTACTGGCACAAACGGAGGGTATCTTTGCTGAGCCGGCCGGTGGAGTCGTTATCGCGTCATTGAAAAAGTTGGTGGCTTCGGGGGAGATTAAGCGGCATGAGGTGACGGTCGCTTTTATCACCGGCGCAGGGCCAAGAAATCAGGAAGCGGTCAGTGATATGGTTCAGTCCTTTACCGTCCAGCCGAATTTGGAATCGTTTAACAAAGTCCTCGGTTTGCCTTGATACCCTGGCTAATTTGCAGACTATGAACCCCTCACCGTTTATAGTTATCCTATTCTTGACCCCTACATAATTCTCCGATTCTTTCCTCGTATGGTGACCTTACTATTCCGAGCTCGGTAATTATGGCGGCGATGTAGTTGGCCGGGGTGACATCGAAGGCGGGGTTGGCAACTTCATTTCCTTCATGGGTAATACTTACCCCCTGAATATGGGTTACTTCCGCCGGATTCCGTTGCTCAATAGAGATTTCCTTGCCGGAAGCTAGAGACAAGTCAATGGTGGTGGTGGGGGCGGCAACATAGAAGGGGATGCCGTTTTCTTTCGCCAGCACCGCCAGAGTGTAGGTGCCAATCTTGTTGGCGGTATCGCCGTTGGCGGTGATACAGTCAGCTCCGACAATAACGCTGTTAATTCCTCCGCGGCTCATAAAGTAGCCTGCCATGGAGTCGGTGATGAGAGTGAAGGGGATTCTTGCCCTCTTTAATTCCCAGGTAGTAAGCCGTGCCCCCTGGAGGAGGGGGCGTGTCTCGGGGGTAATCACCTTTACTTTTTTACCCTGTTCTTTTGCCCGGATAATTATGCCTAGAGCCGTGCCGTAGCCGGTGGTGGCGAGTGGGCCCGCGTTACAGTGAGTCAGGATGGTCGAGCCGTCCTTAATTAATTTGGCGCCGAACTGGCTTAGCTTTCGGGTGGCTTCTATTTCGTCCCGATGTATCTTGATAGCCTCCTCGATAAGGGCGGTTTTGATTTCAGTTATACTCTTATTCGATTTGGTATTGATAAGTCGGGACATTCTCTCTACGGCGTAGAAAAGGTTGCGGGCAGTGGGGCGGGTGGTGGCGATGGTCTGGCTGATGGTCTGGAGCTTCTCCAGGAAGTTGTCCTTGGACCTTACCTGGATTTTCCGCGCGCCCAGGGCAATGCCATAGGCGCCGGCGACGCCGATAGCCGGTGCCCCCCTCACTTTCAATTCTTTGATAGCGGAGGCGATATCCTGGTAGCGGCTAAGCTCCAGATAGACTTCCTCCCGTGGTAATTTGGTCTGGTCGATGATTTTCAACCGGTCGCCGAGCCACTCTATGGGTCGGTAGTTTAGATTCTTCAATCTTATCCCCTGTGTCCCACTCTCTTTAATTTTCTACCTAATTATATTTGTTCATCGTCGTGGTCAGGCCTTCGGTGAGGAGGCAGTGGATGGCTTCACTCACCTTAGGTATGGTCTGGTCGATGATTTTCCTCTCTTCCGAGGTAAAGTCGCTGAGTACATAGGCGATAATAGTATCTTCGTGGGTAGGGATATCGCTTTCGGTTACGTCGGGATGTCCAATACCCACCCTAATGCGGAGAAAATCTTGGCTGTCTAATTCTGTAATAATGGACTCAATACCACGGTGCCCCGCCGCGCTACTATCTCGCCGAATGCGGATTCTACCCACGGGAAGGTCGAGGTCATCGTGGATAACGATGAGACCATCAAGGCTGATGTTAAGTCTCTTAACCAGACGACTGACCGCCTGTCCGCTCTGGTTCATGTAGGTCTGCGGTCGGGCCACGACCACTGTCTCGGCGGTGATTTCACCGGTGCCGACCCGAGCTTGCCCCTGTTTTTTATCAAGCTTTATGCGATGTATTTTGGCAAAATGACTGACACACATAAAGCCAAGGTTATGGCGGTTATGGGCATAACGCTGTTCCGGATTGCCTAGGCCGACGATTAGTTTCATGTTATTGAGTTTTATCCTCCAGCAGGCGGAGAAATTCCGTCTCACTGAGTTGTTTGATGCCCAGAGTCTGGGCACGGGTGAGCTTGGCCCCAGGTTCCTCGCCGACAACCAGATAGGTGGTTTGCCGGGTGATATTGTCTTTGGTCGTACCACCGAGAGTTCTTATCTTAGCCTCACCTTCCTCCCGGGAGAAGGCTTTCAGCCGGCCGGTGATAATAAATTCTTGTCCGGCTAGGGGTAATGCCTCGGCTTGCATCTCCTTCTTTTCCAGCTTGATCCCGGCTCTTCTTAGCTTTTCGAGAATGTGTCGGTTCTCTTCTTGCCGGAAAAAGGTGGTAACGCTCTCGGTAATCTTAGGGCCGATAGAGGGGATGGACATGAGCTTCTCTTTGGTGGCGTTAGCCATCTCGTCAAGACTGTTGAAGTGCTCAGCGAGGGTTCGAGCCATCTCCTCGCCGATATGGCGGACGCCTAAAGCATAGATAACCCTGGCAAGTGGCCTATTTCTGCTTCTCTCGATGGCCTTAATGATGTTACCCGCGCTTTTCTCCCCCATTCTTTCGAGTTGGATAAGCTGTTCCTTGGTAAGATAATACAGGTCAGCGGCGTCTTTGACCAGCCTTTCCTTCAGGAGTAGGGTGCTTTGGGATTCACCAATCCCTCGGATATCCATTGCGCTTCGGGAGGCAAAGTGCTCGATCAACCCCTTGACCTGGGCTGGGCAGGATGCGTTGGAGCAGTAATACATAACTTCGGCTTCGGGTCTAAATATTTCAGCCCCACAGGCCGGACAGGCCGGGTGCCTCTTGTCCTTATCAAAGAGCTTCTCCAGGAGATTGAACTCCTTTTCTTCTCCGGTGCGCCGGCTTTTAATCGGTCCGATAATTTCTGGAATCACCCCGCCGGCTCGCTGGATATAGACCCAGTCGCCCTCACGAATGTCTTTGCGCCGGACGTTATCCTCATTGTGCAGGGTAGCTTGGCGGATGGTTACACCACCGACGGCTACCGGTTCCAAAACAGCGTAGGGATTTATGGTACCGGTCCGGCCAACACTGACTCTAATTTCTCTTAATCGGGTAGTGGCCTGAACTGCGGGAAACTTATATGCAATCGCCCACCGAGGTTCATGACCCGCGGCGCCCAGTCGTTCCTGGAAGGCAAGTAAATCTACCTTGATGACGATGCCATCAGCTTCATAGGGTAAGCTGGC
>DCWM01000005.1:5749-20669 GCA_002335405.1 Dehalococcoidia bacterium UBA2162 | reverse complement strand
TTCATTGTCTGCCCTTTCTGTAGGTAGACGCGTTTTATATATGGTGTTATGTTTTAGGAAAACCCAAAAGGATCAGGGGAGGAGGTTAGGTGGGTGGATCCTTTCTGTATGAGTACTGTTTAGAAAACGGCAGGTTAGTTCCTGACGAAGATGAGACCAAGTGGTCAGGTTCTTAGCGAAATCAGTGCCCGGCTAATCGCCTCGATGGTACATTGTATTTCTTCGTCGCTGTGAGCCAGAGAGACGAAAGCTGCTTCGAACTGCGATGACGGCCAGTAGATGCCTTCATTCAGTAGGTGCCAGAAGAATCGGGCAAAGAGCGCGGTGTCGGCCTTTTTGGCCGATTCGTAGTCGACTACCTTGCCGGGGGTGAAAAAGGTAGTCAGTAGTGAGGCAGCGCGAGAAATATAAAGACCGATACCGGCTTCCGACGCTACCCCGGCGATGCCTTTTTCAAGAGTGGCTGACTTTGTCTCTAGTTGAGCGTAAACTCCCGGTTGGTTTAAAGCTTTAAGGGTCTCGATACCGGCGGTCATTACCAGCGGGTTTCCGGAGAGTGTCCCGGCTTGATATACTGGGCCAAGCGGTGCCATCAGTGACATAATGTCACGTCGGCCGCCATAAGCGCCGACCGGTAATCCGCCGCCGATAATCTTCCCCAGGCAGGTTAGGTCGGGGGTAATCTTGAATAAGGTTTGTGCCCCCCCGTAAGCCAGACGAAAGCCGGTGATGACTTCATCGAAGATAAGTAGCGATCCGGATTTCTTGGTTAATTCACGGAGGCCGGTCAAAAAAACGGGTTGAGGTGATATTACCCCCATATTAGCCGCCACTGGCTCAACAATGACGGCGGCAATCTGCTCTGGGTAGAGATGGAATAGCTCCTCGACGGCGTCGGCATTATTGTAGGGCGCGATGAGAGTGTTTTCGGTATAGCTCGAGGGTACCCCCGGGGAATCGGGGAGACATAGCGTGGCCAGGCCGGAGCCGCCTTTGGCGAGTAGTCCATCGGCGTGGCCGTGGTAGCTGCCGGCAAACTTGATAATTTTGTCCCGACTGGTGAAAGCCCGGGCCAAGCGTAGGGCGGTCATCGTTGCTTCCGTGCCGGAGCTGACAAAACGAAGCATCTCGATAGAAGGCGTAGCGGCGGAAATCATCTTTGCTAAGGTGGTCTCCAGTTCGGTGGGGGCACCGAAGCTGGTCCCCTGTTCAGTCGCTCTTTTCAGAGCTGCAACTACTGGCGGGTGGGCATGCCCTAAAACTAGCGGCCCCCAAGAGTTTACATAATCAATAAATTCGTTATCATTAGTATCATAGATTTTGGAGCCTTTTCCCCTGATGATAAAAGGCGGTGTGCCGCCAACGGCTTTGAAGGAGCGCACCGGACTATTGACGCCTCCAGGCAAGTAGCGCTGAGCTTCCGCGAAAAGTCTTTGGGAACGCTTAGATTTTTTCATAGGTATTTTTATCTATTCCCCTGCCCCTCTTCCTTTAGCAGGGGGAATTATCTTTCTGTTTTTCTCCAAGCCATCGGGCTACTTCTTTAGCGTGGTAGGTTAGAATGATGTCCGCCCCGGCTCGTTTGATTGCGGTCATAATTTCCATGACGACCTGTCTTTCGTCTAGCCAGTTTTCCTTTACAGCTGCCTTGACCATGGCATATTCGCCACTGACATTATAAGCGGCTAGGGGACAATTAAAAGTATTCCGTACCTGTCGTATGACATCGAGATAAGCCAGCGCCGGTTTAATCATGATGATATCGGCCCCTTCCGTAATGTCTGCCTCTACCTCCCTCAATGCCTCCCGCAGATTGGCCGGATCCATCTGGTAGGAACGGCGGTTGCCGAACTGTGGGGCTGATTCCGCCGCCTCACGGAAGGGTCCATAGAAGGCGGAGGCATATTTGGCCGCGTAGGAAAGAATGGGAATTTGCTCGAAGCCGGCTTCATCCAGCGCCTGGCGGATTATTTTTATTCGGGCATCCATCATATCGGAGGGGGCGACGATGTCCGCCCCGGCTGCGGCATGGGATAGGGCCGTTTTGGCCAGAAGGGGTAATGTCTGGTCATTATCCACGTCTCCGTTGACGACGACGCCGCAATGACCGTTGCTAGTGTACTCGCAGAGGCAAACATCGGTCGCCACCAGAAGCTCCGGTGTCGCTTTCTTGATGGTGCGTATGGCTTGCTGGATAACGCCTTTGGGGTGATAGGCCGCTGAACCGACTTCGTCTTTCTCTTGCGGGATGCCAAAGAGGATAACGGCAGGGATTTTGAGTGTGGCGAGTTCTTCGACCTCATGGGGCAGCCGGTCGGGAGAAAAGCGGAAGATACCCGGCATAGAGGGTATTTCCTGTTTGATGTTCTTTCCTTCCTCGACAAACAGCGGGTAAATTAGGTCGCTTGTCTCGACGCAGTTTTCGCGGATTAAAGCCCTTAACGAGGGGCTACGGCGTAGGCGGCGCAAGCGCAATTGTTGAAAAATAGTCACTTAAATCTCCTTAACGAAATACTCCTCAATAGCGGTGACTAGGCTGGATATGCTTGCCTCGCGGGCAAGGATATTCACCTTCAGGCCGGCTCTAGTGGCGGTTGCGGCGGTTTTACTGCCGATGCAGGCAATTCTCGCTCTATCTATTTTAAACTTCTCTCCCCGGAAGGCCGCGACTAGGTTAGAGACCGTTGATGAGCTGGTGAAGGTAATCACATCAATCTTATCGGCGAGAAGCATCTCTTTGGCATAGGCAATAGCTTCAGTCGCCGGGACGGTTCTATACGCGTCTACTTCCTTTACCTCGGCGCCCATTTGGCGTAGTCCTTCAGCCAATTCATTATCGGCGATGTCGGCGTGCGGTAGTAAAAACCGTTGACCCCGATGCCATTGGGGTTGATTCCTTAATCCGTCCAGAATCCCCAGGCTGGTATGAACCTCAGGTAGGTAATCGGGAATTATACCCTGCTTCTCTAGAGACCGGGTGGTCGTCGGCCCGATAGTCCCGATTTTGATATTTTTGAGGGCGCGGGTATCTAGTTTCAGGTTATGGAGACGCTTAAAGAAAGCGTCAACACCGTTAGCGCTGGTGAAAACGAGCCAGTGATAATTTCCGATATTGATTATGGCATGGTCAAATTCCTGGTTGTCGTCGATATCTTGAAGAGTAATCGCCGGTAGCTCAATCGGCTGGGCGCCGCGGTCAGCGAGAAGTTGGCTCAGTGTGCTCGTTTGCTGGCGTGCCCGGGTAACCAGGACGCGCTTGCCGGAGAGTGGACGGTTGTCAAACCAACGGAGTTTTTCCCTGAGTTTTACCACATCCCCGACGATGATCACTGCCGGCGGGCTGCTCTGTTCCTTTTCGGTCCGGAGAACAATATCGGCGAGACAGCCTGTAATCGTTTTCTGGTCGGGTCGTGTGCCGTTCATAATCATTGCCACCGGTGTCTCTATCGGCCGGCCATATTGCCGTAGTTTGTCAACAATTTTGGGCAGGTTTCGCACACCCATGAGAAAGACTAAAGTATCGGTGCCTCGAGCCAGCTTTTCCCAGTCAATACTGGAGTTCTTCTTGTTCGGGTCTTCATGTCCAGCGACGACGGTGAAGGATGAAGCTAATCCACGGTGAGTTACCGGAATACCGGCGTAAGCCGGCGCGGCTACCGCCGAGCTTACCCCGGGTACGACCTCAAAGGGGATATGATGGTATGCCAGAGTCTCAGTCTCCTCACCGCCTCGTCCTAGGACAAACGAATCGCCGCTCTTCAGTCTCACCACCGTTCTACCGTCCTTGGCTTTAGCCACCAGCAGCCGATTAATTTCGTTCTGAGGTAAAGTGTGTTTTTCTCTGGACTTACCGACATATATTCTTTCCGCGGTTTCCGATATGGCCTCAAGTAACCGGTTATCAATCAGGCGGTCATAGATGATGACATCAGCCTGTTTCAGGCATTCCATTCCTTTAATAGTAATTAGGCTGGGGTCACCCGGCCCGGCTCCGACCAGGTAGACCTTACCTGTGGTCATTTTTTCTAGCCTCAAGAATAAGTCCAGCCGCTCTTCGGTTGAGTAATTTTTTTGCCAGACATACGCCGATTTCTTCTGCCTCGGTGGTCGCACCTTCTTCGGTAGCAGTCACTATCTGGTTCCCATCGGGTTCAGCAAACATTCCACGAAGCCTTAATGTCTCGCCACTGAGTGTCCCCAGCGCGGCGATGGGGGCATGGCAGTCACCGCCCATGGTGCGGAGAAGAGCGCGCTCAGCAGTGACGCTCTGCCTAGTAGGTAGGTGGTTGATGTCTGAAACCAGTCTAACTGTCTCTTCATCATCAATGCGTGTTTCTATTGCTAGTGCGCCTTGCCCCACCGCCGGTAGAAAATACTCTATCGGTAGGTAGTCGCTGATGCGGTCTTCCCAGCCGAGACGGATGAGACCGGCGGCAGCAATGATAACACCGTCAAGCTCGTTGTTAGTAATCCGGCTCAGGCGGCTATCGACATTGCCTTTGATACTGCGCGTCTTCAGGTCGGGACGGTATACGGTAAGCTGGACAGCCCGCCGCGGGCTACCCGTCCCGATGTTGGCCCCGGGAGGCATTTCCGCTAGGCGTTTTGCCCCGGCGGATATCAGAACATCTCGAGGGTCGAGTCGCTGAGTTACGGCCGCGAGAGATAGCCCCTGGGGAATCTCTGTCGGCATATCTTTCAGGCTGTGCACGGCAAGGTCAATTTTGCCATCGAGCAGAGCGGTTTCTAGTTCCTTGACGAATACCCCGTTCCCTTCGATATTATCAAGCTGTTTATAGCTCTCGTGGTCACCACTGGTGGTGATTTGAGAAATACTGACCTTGAGGTGGGGATTTGTCTTTTTAATTTCGGCCACGACCAACCCCGCTTGAATCAGTGCTAATTTACTGCTCCTCGAACCGATGATAATTCTGGTTTTCATTCTGGTTTTTCTACTTTGAACTGGAAGAGTTGGCGAATCAACTTATCGTTGTCATCACTACTGTCAGTGTTGTTTTTAAGGTAGTGGAGTGGGTCCTCCAGTATTTTGGCGACAATGGATTTCGTCATCGCTTCCAGATAATCCCTTTCTTCTTGAGATAGTGGTCGTAGTTTCTTTAGGGTCTTGTCTAACTGTGCGCTGCGGATAGCTTCGGCCTTTTCCATTAGGGTACTGACGGTTGGCCTAGTCTCAAGAGCTTGCCACCAGGCGGCCAGCTTATCTAGCTCTCCACAGATGATTTCCGTAGCTCCGGTAATTTCTTCCTCCCGTTGCTTACGATTGGCTTCAGAAATTTCGGTAAGGTCATCGATGTTGTAGAGAAAAACATTATTGATTTGCTCTACCGCCGGCTCGACATTTCTTGGGACGGCAATGTCAATGACTACCAGCGGAAGTTCCGGGCGTTGTCTCATGGCCGAGGTCACATGGTGAACATCCAGTATCCAATCTGGAGATTCAGCGCAGGTGACAACGATATTGCAGGTAATTAATTCTCTTACTAGCTTCTTGAGGTCAACCGGAGAGCCGCCCAGTGTAGCGGCTAGAGCCGATGCCCTATCCGGGGTGCGGCTGGCGACGATAATTTGTGGTGTCCCCCTGTCCCGGACGGCTTTAGCCACTAATCTGCCGGCTTCACCTGCTCCGATGATAAGTAGTCGGCAGTTTGACAGGTCACCAATAACCCTAGTAGCCAGGTCGACTACTACGGAGCTGACGGAAAGGGCGTTTTTACTGATGTTAGTTTCCTCGCGAACACGGCGGCCGGTGCGAATCGCACTCTGAAAAAGGTGACGCAGGGGCAGATTTACCATCCCGGCTTTCTCAGCTATGTCTAGGGCATTACCGACTTGCCCTAGTATTTCATATTCACCAATGATTAGCGAGTCAAGCCCGCAAGCTGTACGGAATAAGTGTTCGGCGACGGCCTTTTGTTTGGTGATAACATAAGCGTAGCGGGTTAAGTCAGTGCTGGGGATGTTCAAATGAGTCTGGAAGAAACTGAGGCCGGTCTCCCCTGTATCATGATCATCCCTGTTAGCGATGTAAACTTCCGTCCGGTTGCAAGTGGAGAGAATTATGCCGTGGGTGGCATGATCACGCAGTAATGACAGGTAATGGTGAAGTTCCACACTCCTGATGGCCACCTTTTCCCGGACGGTAATCGGTGCGGTCCGATGATTTACACCAACTAAACTAATCTGCATCCAGTAAAACCTACCTGACTTCGTTGTGTTGTTTCAGTAGATGTTTGACTAGGAGATCTCTAACCTTTTCCGTTTGCCCTTGCTTGACCAAGCCGGTCAGTAGATTCAATTCGAGGGCGTCCTGCCAGGTTTCCTTATCAATTCTGACACTCCGTTGCTTCAGTTCACGGCGTACCTCACCAATAAGCTGGGCCAGGACGGCGTATTCTTCGCCGAAGTCCTGCTCTAATTGAGTTCGAATTTTGCGGGCGAGAGCCGGACTCCGGCCGGCGGTGGAGATGGCAATAGTTACATCGCCACGGCGCACTGTTGCCGACAAAATGAAATCGGAGTTTTCGGCATCATCGACGACATTGACCAACACAGCCTGACGTCGGGCTTCCTGCGCTATCTGGTAATTGGTTTCGCGGTTATCCGTAGCGGCAATGACTAAGAATGCCTTGGCCAGGTCCCTGGGTTGGTAGTGTCTGCTGGAGATACGTGCTTGCCGGTTGCCGGCAAGCACGATTAGTTCCGGGCAGAGTGCGGGACTAATTACGTCTATTCTAGCCCCATACTCGAGTAATGTCTTCACCTTGCGCAGCGCGACTTGTCCTCCACCAATAACGACACATCTTTTGTTGTTGATATTGAGGAAGATTGGGTAATAGACTGGTGATGGTTCTTTCTTGTTCATACCAGGTACTTAATCCTCATTTTCTTGAATTCCCTGGTGTTGAAGAGTAGGACATAATCCCTCAGGCCGTTTTTCCTATAATACCTTATTGGCTATCATCTGGCGATCTCCTTGGGCATCTGTGTGCTATTGGTAGAGAAGATAAGCCTTAGTCCCTGCCTCTTGGTAAAGTTGGTCAGTTCGAGCAAATCCTTTCTGAGAAGAGCTTCCCTCTCGGGGAACATCAGTACCGGTGCGTCGAATGCAGTCAAGCCACGAATGAATTGTTTAGCTTCGTATATGTCAATTGAGAATTCTGATGCCAAAGGTTTTTTCTCCTAAGAATCAATTAGTCTATTTATACTTCAAAAACTGTCAGGGCTTTATTGCTTCGTTGACGCCGGAAACCGAAAGCCCGGGCTGCTTGCCCCCACCAATGACAAAAATGGTATCGCCCACACGAGCTGCGGCTAGGCCGTGCCGGGGTGTTGGAAGAGGCTCCAAAGGGACCCATCTCTCAAGAGTGAGAAAATAGGCTTCTGTTTCGTCAAATGTTTTGGTCGGCTCCTCACCGCCAAATATTACAAATGCATCATCAAAGGAAGCTCCGGCGACCCCTCCGCGAGCCGTTGGCAGCTCAGGCCCTTTCGTCCAAGTGTCGGTTCTGGGATCATATATCTCAAGGACCGCAAGATTTTTGGAGAGTGATTGTTCCCGACCGCCGGCAACATACAACTTATCGTTGAGAACTCCGGCAGCCAAATGATCCCGTGGGGTTGGCATATCTGTCAGGCGCTCCCATTTATTAAAAGCTGGATTATAGACCTCTAAACGGCCACTCAATCCGCTTTCTTCTACTCCTCCAATAACATATATTTTGTCGCTAATTACAGCCGCAGCAAGGGCACCGCGGGCTATTGGTAAGGGCGCCACGTGTTTCCACGGACTTTGATTTGGGGTAGTACGATTATATACGGGTGTCTCTGTATCAAACTCAAATACATCGGCCCGCGGACTGAAAGTGGTGCCATGGTAACCGCCGATTAGATAAAGCGTATTGTGCACAACCGCCGCCGCAGCGTGATGCCGACCTTCCGGCAGGTCCGGAGCCCTTCTCCAAGAATTGTCTTTCGGATTATACACTTCAACCGCGGTAGACGTTCGTCCAAAGCCGTCAAACCCACCAATTACATAGACCTCGCCATTTAAGACTGCGGCCGTAATTTCGGTACGGGCCGTGGGAAGAGGAGCTTTGACTTCCCAGACATTGGCGATTTTATCGTCAAGCTCTGAGACCGACTCTTGCGTTTCTTTGAGTGGAGGAATAAAATCCGCACCGCGCGTATACCCCAAAAAGGCAACACCTATAACAGCTACGAGTAATAAGAAGACGAAGTATTTTTTCATTTTTGTTTATTAACTAGACTCTTCTAGATATTCATTGTTCCAACTACAATATTCACATCCGGCGTACTTCTTAGGTTCCTGCCCTTTCAGAAGTTTTAGTGCTCTTTCAAATGTATCTCTTCCTGTTTCTGCATCAGCCTTAATCTTAATTGGTTTTACGTTGAATTGAACCAGCCCATCTTTCCTGACTGATTCGGGGTAATAATAAACAAGATAGCCATAGTCACGCACTTTAAAACCGTTTTCTTTTAAAAGAAGGTTGTAGCAGCTTATCTGATTACCATAGTATTTTTCACTAGCACCATCCTTGGGAGTGTAGCCTCTTGTTTTGTAATCCAGAGGGATGTAGTAATTATCGTCCACAAGGCAGTCATCTAAAGCTCCATATAGAGTGGCTTCCCTAATTTCATCATGATATTCAAGTCCTGTTCTCCAATGCCTCCACTTGGCTATTAGTTCTATGTCAGGTATTAGCTTGCCTTCTACTTGCCCTTCAATTTCCGGGGGTAATTTATCCCGCTTGCGGTATGTATCATAAAAAACCTTGATAACATTATCCATTCCACCAGGAAGAGATGGGAAAATCCCCCTAGGACGATGGAGTTTCTTGTTCATATGAAGCCAAAAACAACGAGGACAGTCGTTGAATAGGTTCAGGGTTGACGGCGATAATCTTATTGTTGACATTGGAGGAATAGGAATAAATGACAATGCCCTCTCTAACTCCCGTACCATTTCTCGAGTTTGTTAAGTATTTTCTCTTGGTTCCATATGGCTCCCGAGGTAGGACTCGAACCTACGACCAAACGGTTAACAGCCGTCCGCTCTACCACTGAGCTACTCGGGAGTGTGTCGAAAAACCTCAATTTACTATTATAACAAGATGCAGTGCGGCTAGACAATACTTAGTTGGGAGCTGATATTCCCTAAGACCATGGCTAGAATAGCAGAGTTTTTATATACCCGATCATACAGAAGGGAGCTTAGAAATCTTTATGGTATTACAAGCCCGTAGACGTTGTTTGTATCTCGGACAATTGCTCCAGCGGGATATGGCAGTAAATGATATGGCTAGGAGAGTTCGGATTTGCTACTGTAGGTGGCATTACCCCATCACAAACGGGTCCAATTTTTCGAGGACAACGCCCAGCAAAGAAACATCCTTTGAATATCTGACGAAGGGATGGTACTGGGCCGTCAAGTCGAATCCGGGAAGGGGTTACTTCTGGGTCAGGGACAGGGATGGCCGACAGCAGTGTTTCTGTATATGGGTGTGAAGGTGGCTTAAGAATACTGTTTGCTGGCCCCGATTCCGCTATGTGCCCTGCGTACAGAACGATAATCTCATCAGCCATATAGCGCACCACCCCGAGATCATGGCTAATGAAGATATAAGAGATGTCATTATTTCGCTGTTCTTCTCGTAATAGATTCAGTACCTGAGCCTGCACAGAAACATCTAAAGCAGAAACCGGCTCGTCAGCCACAATGAGTTGAGGGTCTCCTGCCAGTGCTGCTGCCAGAGCGATACGTTGCTGTTGGCCACCGCTTAATTCGGAGGGCAAACGACCTAAGTAGGATGCGTCCATTCCTACAGATTCCAACAGCTGCGCTGCTCGTTCTCGGGCTACCCGGCCGCGTAGTTTAGGAAATTTCCACAGTGATCGTAGGATCGCGTGTCGAACATGGAGCTTCGGATTGAGTGCGGCCGCCGGATTCTGGAAGATTATCCCTAGCTCTGCCCGATGTTTGCGTGACCGCTTCTCCACCCGTGGTTCCAACAATACTCCCTGTAAATGGATGTCTCCACCGCTGCGCGACAGTAAGCCAACCACGTTTCTTGCGACAGTCGACTTACCCGACCCACTTTCACCGACGATCCCGACTGTTTGCTTAGGACCGACGTTAAAGTTAGCGTCTACGACTGCACGTACTGGCGCTAGCCCCACAGGACCGATAAACGGGATTCTGTGTTGCTCGCGACCGTAGAAATGTCGGAGTCTCGTTACCGTAAGTAATGGCTTCGCTTTTGTCTGTTCGGGAGCTTCAATCACGGGTTCATTTTTGCCCCAGATATCAGGGCGAACATCGCTCCAGTAAGAGCACCGTGACTGGTGGTGGTCACCGGCGTCGAAAAACTGGGGTGTCCCAGATTTGCAAGAGTCCTGCGCAATAGAACAACGCGGCTCAAATAGACAGGTATCAGTGGTCGGCTGCTTCGAATCATAGACGGTACCAGGGATAGTCGCGAGTTTGGTACGTGCTTCAGTTATCGCCGTTGATCCCGGGACACAGTTCAACAGTCCTACAGTGTAAGGATGAGAAGGATTCCGAAATAGAGCTTTCACTGGTGCTTGTTCAACGATCTGGCCCGCGTACATGACTGCGATCCGGTCTGCTATGCGCGCAATAATACCAAGGTTGTGGCTAATCCAGATGATACCAGCATTCACTCGTTGCCTTAGTTCTGATATCAGATCTAAAATCGTCGCCTCGGTGGTGACATCAAGACCCGTGGTGGGCTCGTCCATAATTAATAACTCCGGATCACAAGCCAGCGCCATAGCGATAACAACACGTTGCTGCATGCCACCACTCAATTCATGAGGGTAGCGTTGGCCTACGCGCTCAGGCTCAGCCAAATTGACGTTCTCGAATAACTCTATAACTCGGTGGCGGGCTTGCTGCTTTCCCATATTCAGGTTCTCTCGGAGCACTTCTTCTAGTTGAGGACCAACCCGCATCGTGGGGTTCAAGGATGAAACTACGTCTTGGTACACCATGGCAATGCGTCTGCCGCGTAACCCGCGTAGTTCTGAAGGTAGCATTTTAGTAAATGGTTTCCCTTTAAAGCGGATGGTGCCCTCCATACGGACCAAGCTTTGGAAGTAGCCCATGATTGCCCAAGCAATAGTAGACTTTCCACAGCCCGACTCGCCTACCAAGCCAAGAACCTCACCACGCTGGATTTTAAGGGAGGTCTCCCGTACGGCATGCACAGTACCTTGCGGGGTGTAGAAAGTGACCGCCAGGCGGTCTAACTCTAAGAGTGGTGTAGAGCTATGTGGTTCTTTTTTCATAATATTACTTCGTTCTTGGAAGTTTCTGAGCTTGCCTCATACCATCGGAGAAAAGGTTAACGCCTACGACTAGGGACGAGATGGCAACAGCCGGTGCTAACGCGACCCATGGAGCATTCACGAGAAACATGCGCCCCTCGCTGATCATGAGCCCCCAGTCAGGCGAGGGAGGTTGAATTCCTAATCCAAGGAACCCAATCGAGGATGCAAGCAAGATAGCGTAACTCAGACGGACTGAAACCTCGACAACCAAGACAGGGAAAACGTTGGGTAAAATTTCCACGAATATCATATACAGCGTCCCTTCTCCCCGTAGGCGTGCATTCTGGACGAACTCAGCAACCTTGAGAGGTAATGTGGCGCTTCGGATGACACGAGCAACCCAGGGCATAAACACAATGGCAATGGTCAGCACTACATTGAGGCCATTCCAGGCAAGCCAAGAGGGTAGCCACTCCTCTGGTGGCGGGGCCATGGTTAACACCAATAATGCCAGAAGTAACGTTGGAAAGGACATAAGACCGTCCATCACCCGCATGATGAGATCGTCCAGAGTGCCACCGACGTAAGCGCTGATTAACCCGACTGAAGTACCTAGAGCGAGGCCCAAGAGAGTTCCCGCCAGTGATATGGCAATAATGGAACCGGCACCATTCATTAATCGGCTCAAAATATCACGTCCGAACTGGTCTGTTCCAAGCCAGAACTGTGATGAAGGTGCTTCTAGCTGGTGTTCCAGATGAAAATCGGTAGCAGAATATGGGGCTAACCAGGATCCAACGAACGCTAGGGTAAGATGGACTACTATCAAGGACAGCCCGACTCTCCCTGCGTTTGTCATCAGGGCTAGTTTCAGTCCGTTGCTTAATGCCCGTAGGGCTGGCGACACCTGCTCTATGCTGGCGGTAAGTACCGTATTAAAAAAGTTCGATGGGTGGTGCGTTCTTGCCATCATTATGAAAGCCTCACACGGCGATCAAGGACAGCACAGAGTAGGTCTGCTGCCAAGTTACTAAAGGTAAAGGTCGCCGCGATAATGAGAGTCGTAATTTGTAATAGAGGAACGTCTCGAGTTTCGACGGCACCCAAGAGTAGTCTTCCCAGGCCGGGATAAGCGAAGACCACTTCCACCACGATGAGCCCACCCAACAGCCAGCCAATACTGGCAGCCACAATGGTAATTGTTGGTAGTATTGCATTGGGGACCACATGGTGCAAAATAACTCGCTGCATTGGTAGGCCCTTAAGGATCGCCGTACGTACGTAATTACATTGTAATACCTCAATCACATTGGCACGTGTCATGCGCATAACGTAGCCGAATATAACACCGGTAAGGGTAAGCGCTGGCATTATCAGTATCTGAGGTCGTGTCAGCGGACTGGTCCCAGGGAGCATCATGCTGGAGGAAGGTAGGAGGTGTAAGGTAGAGCTAAGAATGACAATCAGGAGCATGCCAGTCACGAACTCTGGTAGGGAGATGGCGACCATACTCATGGTGCTCATGACTCGATCCGTTCTAGAGTCCCTGTGGGTACCTGCCCAGATTCCAACTAGCACTGCCGATGGGATGGCAACAAAGAAAGCGAATACTGCGAGAACCAAGGAGTTCGTCAGTCTACTTTGTAGAAGCTCTGCGATCGGTCTCCGTAGGTACAGAGAATCGCCCAGATCGCCTTGGACTATACCTCCTATCCAGCCCATGTATTGGGAATAGGCAGGACGATTTAGTCCCAATTCGTTACGAAGCGTCTCGACGTCCTGTGGGGTGGCGCCTTTGCCCAAAATTACCTGCGCCACATCACCAGGGAGAACAGTAGTGACGGCGAAGATCGCTATCGAAACCACGAACAGGGTTAATACGATCAGAATCAGTCTGCGAACGAAGAACCGTGTCATAACTACCTTACTTGTTAACAAGAGCTAGGGCTATTCTGTTAACTGACTGGTAATCTTAGCGACGTCAATCAGTTAACAGATGAAACCCACACTATTGTTGGAGCATTAACGCTCCAGCCAGGCGTTCTCCAGTAACAGGAATTGACCGGCGTGAGCCTTTAAGCCAAATACATCATCGGATAGCCCCATGAGTATAGGAGTAAAGACAGGGATGATACGGGGTACCTCGTCAACAAGGATCTTGTAGATTTCCAGGTACGTTTGCCTCTGGTCTTCAAAGTTAGCTTGAGTTCGTGCCTTAAGAACCAAAGCATCAAATACCGGATTCTGATAATTGGCTTCATTCCATGGGGCATCAGATAGCATGACAATAGAGAGTGCCCCATCTGGGTGACGGCCCATCCAGTTTACCGTCATGAAAGACTCATTTAGCCAGATCTTACTCCAGTATATCTCCTCAGATTGGCGCATGATGTTGACCCGAATACCTGCCGGAGCTGCTGACTCCTTAAAGGCTACGGCCATCTCAACATGGCCAGGCACAACGTCACTCGTGTGAAGAGTTACATCAATGCCGTCCGCGTAACCCGCCTCCTCGAGAAGCTGTTTTGCCCGTTCAACATCGTAGGCAGGTACTTTCATCTCAGGAGAGGCAAGGGGGTCGGTCGGGGCTATTTGTATGTCAGCGCCAAGAGCGCCGCGTCCCTGCATGGCTACTGTCCGGATCGCTTCCCGGTCAGTGGCGGCCTGGAAGGCCTGACGTACCTTCTTGTTGTTGAAGGGTTCTTGCGCCGTATCCATGACTATGACGAGGTAGGAAGCGCTAGCGATCTCTGATATCTTGATTCCAGGGACGCCTTCTAAACTTAGGGCTTCTACCGGTCCCAGAGGGTAAACAGCGTCTACGCTCCCGGTCTTGAGTGCCTCAATGCGAGACTCAGCCCCGGGCATATAGTAGAAGATCACCTCATCAAGATAAGGACGGCCTTCATTCCAGTAGTTTGGATTTTTGCTCAAGACGGCCCGTTCACCAGTAATGAAGTCTTCGAGGATAAAGGGACCTGTCCCATCCGCCTGGGTGGTCAGCTGCGAAGTGTCAACGCTTGCCGACAGAATCCTCGATTGATAAATAGTCAGGCTGGTGTCCGGGAAAAATGCGTTGGGGGCGTCTAGCTCAAATCGTACGGTATAATCATCCACCGTCACAATATTCTCTATGGCAGTGAGTGAGGAGCGCCCAGGAGATGCTATATCTGGGTCTAGAAGTCGATTGAAGGTAAAAGCAACGTCCTCTGCGGTGAATGCCTTACCGCTGTGGAACGTTACTCCTTGGCGTAACTTGATCGTCCATGCAGTGATGTCCTCATTTGGCTCCCAGGAGACTGCTAGTTCTGGCTTCAAACTCATGTCTTCATTCTTTTCAATCAACTTATCGTAGATATTACCTGTAAGCCAGATATCCGGGTTCGTTATCAAAAGAGCCGGGTCAAGTGTCACACTATCAGCTGAAGCGGCTATCCGTAGGGAGCCGCCACTTTGTCCAACTGGCTCTCCGGCACACCCCAGAATCGGGAGTGTCATTACGAGTAATGACATCACCAACGCGAAATATAACTTCGTTTTGACTCTAATTCTGGTCATCTATCCCCTCCTTAATTAAATTCAGGGTATT
>DCWM01000005.1:0-5337 GCA_002335405.1 Dehalococcoidia bacterium UBA2162 | reverse complement strand
ATTGCTCCTCTGTTTCTTAATCACCTCCTCGTATAGTTACCCAGGAGTTCCCACATTTACTCCGTAACTAGTTAGCTCTATGCCTCTTTAAAGGCCTCAGTGAGACCCAACACGCTGCTGCCGGGAGTTACCGGAGAACAAGCAACACTGCACATACGAATTATGATAATCACAGAAGAAATTATTCCTCGCTACGGAGGCGTTGGGGGTAAGGCTTGCTCGGCACTTTACACTTTAATTGTGCGACCATTAAGTACATTATAGTGCTGTCGCGCCTTATTGTCAACACCCCGCAGCCCCCTCCAGCTCTTTCATAGTGTTCCTCGGTTGTGTGCTGACGCTAGCGTTGTTAGCTGTAATGGATATGTGGTAAACTTGACCAAGACATGAAGGAAAAAGAGTTTAGAGACCTAATTATATCTGCGCTCGTTCTGGCTTTGGCATTTGGTATTGCCTTGTCCGGCGGCTTTACTGCTCTTCGGCAACCGACTGATCTTATTGCTGTCGTCGGTATGGCTCTGGTCGCTGTTTCTCTGGGCTTTGTATTTCACGAACTGGGGCACCGGCTTGTCGCCAGAAGGTTCGGTTACTTCGCCGAGTATGTCATGTGGCCTACGGGACTGATGGTCGCACTGGTTTTCTCACTTTTTGGCTTTATTTTCGTCGCTCCCGGCGCCGTTATGATATATCCCAGGGTGACGGCATGGGGAACCGCCACCATAAGTCGGGAAAAAATCGGGCTTGTCTCTCTGGCTGGACCGGCCACTAACATCGGCTTGGTAGTGGTATTCTTGATGCTGGACGCTATTCAGCCTGCTCTGGTCTTTACTATGGGAGCGCTTATTAATACATGGCTGGCTGTGTTTAATCTGATACCATTTGGCCCTTTGGATGGTGCGAAGATTCTCCGCTGGAATAAGGTGATTTGGCTAATCTCTATAGTTGTCGCTGGCGTTTTTCTTCTAAGCCGCGGTAGTTACTGATTCCTATTCACCGGTTTGGTAATGGTACTGTAGAAGGTATGGTAAATCGGCTTACGTAAGCGTAGGCGATTAACTGGTACTTTATCGAACGATAAAAGCTTCGGCTACCTCTTTACTCTACCGGTGAAAGGTCGTTTCAACTCTGGCATTCGTTCCCAGACAAGTGATTAATTGGCCGATGACGGAGTGCCCTCGTGTCTCCGTGGCGTACTTATCAAACGAGAGGAATTTATCATCATGCCAATATCCGGTAATGATTGTAAGGCAGCTGCGATGATCAGAGGTAGGATTCCAAACGCCGCCAGGGAGAGCCCTATAACATTATAGAGCGCTGTAAACCCGATGTTGGTCTTAACAACCCGCATGGTCCGGCGGGCAATATGGAATACATCGGGAACAAGACTCCAGTCCTCCCTCATCAGTGCGATGTGGGCAGCTTCAATAGCGACGTCCGATCCTGCAGCCCCCATGGCAATTCCGACATCCGATTGCGCTAATGCAGGGGCATCGTTGACTCCGTCGCCAATCATGACCACCGTGTTACCTCGGGACTGATAGAATTTCACCACGGCGATTTTAGCCTCCGGCAGTAATTGGGCCTGGTAAGCAATGCCAAGTTGTTTTGCCAGTGCTGCCGCGGTCCGCTCGTTGTCTCCCGTCAACAGCTCGATGTGGCGAACACCAATTCTCCGCAGAGAAGTAATTGAAGCAGGGACCTCTGGCCTTAGAAGGTCAGAGGCGCCGAGAATGGCGACTGGCTCATCATTGCTCATCACAAAGAGCAAAGTCTTGCCTTCTGCTTCCAGGCTGTGAGCTCGATCCAAAGAAGCGATGGCGTCCGGCACAGACCGTCGGCTGCCAATGCTTATGACCTTACCATCGACAATTGCCCGCACACCTATACCAGGAATGGCCTTGAATTGTTCTGGCTCTCCGGCCACCGAGCCGAATTCGGAGGCTTTAGCTCGTACTGCTTCCGCAAGCGGGTGCTCTGAGTAACGTTCTGCTGTCGCAGCGAGTTGCAGAATAGCCGTATCGGTCATTCCGTTTAGCGATACTACGTCAGTTATCTCCGGGCGTCCCAAGGTCAGAGTCCCGGTTTTGTCCAGTAACACCACATCGGCACGAGCTAGCAACTCAAGATACTTTCCGCCTTTGATGAGTAAACCTTTCCGAGCTGATGCACCGATCGACGCCATCATCGCAATCGGCGTAGCGATGGCAAAGGCGCAGGAGCAAGCGACCACGAGTACCGCCGCAGCCGCTAACGGCTTCCCGCTCAGGACGAAGGTAAGAATAGAAATTGCTGCAACTACCGGCAAATAATAACCGGAAAACTTGTCTGCATAACGCTGAACTTCAGCGCGATGAGCTTCGGCTTTTTCTACCATTTTGACCATGCGCCCAAAAGTGGTATCTGCACCCACTCGCGAGGTACGTACTTTCATAGTACCGAGATGGGATAATGTGGCCGCAAACACTTTGGTGCCAGGGGCAGCCTCAACTGGCATGGACTCTCCGGTGATGGTCGCCTGGTTGATGGTTGCCTGGCCATTTACGACTTCCCCGTCCACTGGTATTTGTTCGCCTGGTCTTATGACCACAATGTCATCGGCTTGCACTTCCTGGACTGGAAGCATGACCTCTGTTCCCAAGCGCTCCACGCGCGCCTGCTGAGGAGCAGATGAGGTGAGCTCTTTCACTGAGCGACGGACGTCCTCCGTCGTGAAATGTTCTACATAGTCACCCGTCCGCATAAAGAATGCAAGCAGCACGGCTGCCGGCCACTCACCCACAACAATAGCAGCGATTAGTCCAACTGTCATCAGTGTGTGCGATGTTACCTTCCGTTTCAATGTTGAGTGTAGGACCTTCCGCAGTACCGGGTAGCCACCAACCAAAATAACGATGGCCCAAATATACCAGGGAACGAGCCCGGTCAGTGCTCGGAAAACCCCGAGCATCTCGCCCAGCACCACAAAAAGCAGCAGCACGCCAAAAACGACACCGAAAACAGCGAATATCCGAAAGACCAGTCTTCTGGCGACCTTCGTTCCCTCAAATGCCGGACGCGTTGCGGTTAGACCAGTGATGGAGCAACCGGCGCTCTCGACAGCTTTGTGTATTTTATCCATGTCCACTAACGCCGGATCGAACTTTACGATAGCCTTCTCTGAAGCTAGAAGCACATTCGTGGACTGAACACCGGGTAAAGCGGAAATAGCCCTCTGAACATTTTGTGCTTCTTCGGCACAGCATATTCCCTGGATGGAAAGTTCGATTGTCTTGACTTGCGGCTCACTCATGAGTGTTTCTCATTACTTTCTTCTGATAGTTTCGTCTCGGGTCGCTGACAGGCAGCAATCTTGTCGGCAACTCGAGCTATGAAGGTCGCGTTGGTTTCCAGTATCTCCATCACTCCTTCAGCCGGGCGGTAGAAAACATGCCGCCGGTTTTGCCTGGCTTCTACCATGCCGCAATCACGGAGACAGAGGAGGTGACGGCTCGTGGTTTCATGGAATCTGCTTGGTCTAATCGCTTCTAGCAGTAAGGGTTCGAGAACAGTCCTGAATGGCTGGGGAAGAAGGATTCGAACCTTCCTCGGCAGATTCAGAGTCTGCTGTCCTACCGCTAGACGATTCCCCAGCGTAGAAAAATTATAGCATGACGTTCGTTTGATAACAATGAAAGGTAGACGTCACTGTTTGACAGAGTGGGCGTGACCGTTTATGCTGAATCAGTTTTCGGGAGGGGAGCTGGCTTTGGCTGATTTAGTCGCTTTACAGAAGGTTTTGGGCGTCTCTTTTAGCGACCCATCGTTATTGGAGCAGGCCTTGATTCATAGCTCTTATGTTAATGAAAATCCTGGTCTTTCCCTGGTCTCTAACGAGAGGCTTGAGTTTCTCGGCGACGCCGTTTTGGGTATGGTTGTCGCGGAAGGACTGTATCAAACATTACCTTATTTGACTGAAGGACAGATGACCCGTTTCCGGGCGGCTCTGGTGTGCCGTGAGGCGCTAGCGCGTATGGCTCGAGCTATCAAATTGGGCGACTATCTCTATCTGGGTAAGGGTGAGGATGTTGGTGGGGGGCGCCGTCGGCTGGTTAATCTGGCCGGAGTAATGGAAGCCGTCGTTGCCGCTATTTTCCTCGATCGCGGGCTGACTATCGTTCGTGACTTCATTTTAAAGTTGCTTGCTCTAGAGATGGAGAAAGTAATTAGCCAGGGGGCAGTCGTTGATTATAAATCAGAGCTTCAGGAATTACTGCAAGCTCGTGAGCAGCAATCCCCCGCCTATCATTTAATTGAAGCTATCGGCCCTGACCATGACCGTAGATTCACCGTTGAGGTCGGACTGGGGGATCGTGTTCTGGGGCGGGGTTCGGGTAAAAGTAAGAAAGCCGCCGAGTCTGAAGCCGCCTGTTCGGCTCTTGTAAAACTCTCCCCTAGCTTTACAGCCTAGCTCTTCTTTGCTAAACTTCAGTTAGCAACCCTTACCGTGAAACAACCAATAGAGGTGTAACTATGGGGAGACGAGATTTCCGACACCACGAAACGAAGAAACCAAAGAAGGATGCTAAGAAGGCTTTGATTCCAGCCATTCAGAGCCCTCAGTCTGTCGCCGAAGTCGAAGTAATCGGGAAAAGGAAGAGGAAAGAGCGAGAAATGGAAGGGGAGATATAAACCAAGTTGCGGCTTATCAGTCGCTTTACCGTTTTCACGATTAGTAAGGTTTACCTTCGGCTAGAGTTTGAGCTATGGCTGATTTAGCTTCTTTCCGGACTATAGTTTATGGTCATGTTCAGGGCGTTTTCTTCCGTGACTTTACCGCGATCCATGCGCTTTCCTTAGGTCTGACTGGCTATGTCCGTAATCTACCTGGTGGTAGAGTCCTAGAAGTTGCGGCGGAAGGGGAGCGCGAAAGGCTGGAAAGGTTGGTGGATCATCTTAAGGTTGGGCCGCCCGGTGCCCAGGTGGAGAGGGTCGAAACCAGCTGGACGGAATATACGGCGAATTTCTCCAATTTTAGTGTCAGGCGTTAGCTAGTTTTCAACTCTCAACGCTAGCTCTGGCCTTTCTAATCCAGTCAAGGTACTCTGTTTTTAGTCCTACGGTTTCCGAGGCTTCGTAATCTACTTGGTAAGGCTCGCCGACGAATATCTTACCGTGCTCTTCAACCGTGCCCTGAGTAGGGTAATCGGGGCTAATAAATTTCTGTCGAGCTTCGATGATGCCTAGGTCAAATGGTAAAGTGAAGTAGAGGTCAGCCGCTACTCGGTCTATCCCCAGACTGTATAAGGCTCCCCATTCTCTGGATGTCTCGTCACGGTACTTGCTGGCGGGCAGTAGTGT
>DCWM01000023.1 GCA_002335405.1 Dehalococcoidia bacterium UBA2162 | reverse complement strand
CCAAAATAAATTATAGCGAAATACCAAGCCCCACCCCTTGAAGTTCTGTCTCCCTTGTCCTATAATAAAAACCAATTAACTTGGGGGTAAAGCCATGGTCATGGGCACTGAGAAAAGCCGGAGGCGGTTGCCACCCTATATCTCTTATCGTACCCTCCGGAATTTCCTCGAAGAACTACAGAAGGGCATTCCAGCGCGGATTGACCGAAGCTATTGGGGCGAAAGATTATCCGGGAGTACGGGAACACAACTGATGGCTGCACTACGCTTTCTCGGTCTTATCGACACTAATAGCATGCCCACAATGCGACTAAAATCCCTAGTCTATGCCAAAGGCAACCAGAGAATTGACCTCCTTACTCAAATAACGACTGAATCTTTCAGCTTCCTCTCAGATTCAGTTGACCCCCAAACAGCTACTTACGCCCAGTTAGAAGAAGCCTTCCACCATACCTTTCAGCTAACCGGTGACGTCAGCCGCAAGTGCGTCAAGTTCTATGTCGCCATTGCCACTGAGTCCGGGGTTTCCTTATCTTCATTCATTACCAAACGGATCAGATTAGCTCGCAGTAACACTAGTACTAAGACAAATACCAAAAGGAAAAATGCCGGAATCATACCGAATATTAAAATTCCACAAGATAGTGACGTGCTCCCAGACAGTACACCATGGGACAAATTACTACTGACGAAATTTCCCGTCTTTGACCCAACCTGGACTGATGAAATCAAACTCAACTGGTTTAAGGCCTTTGACGAATTATTAAGGATGGGATCAGCCCAGAACGGCAAATAGAAGACGAATTCACTCAACAACCGCCGTCAGCTCGTCCTATGAACATAATTCTTAAACCACCAATCATTCAGTGGCTCACCTGTAGAAAATCCAAAGCGAGACGAGGAATATCTTCTCGCCATCCGACCAAAAGTAATAAGAGAGAGGTCATGGCCACCATCGAGCAAAATGTAAAGCAAGTCCTGTGCCAACTACCCGGTAATGTCCAATTAGTTGCGGCCGCTAAATCAAGAGCACCCGAAGCGATTCTTGAAGCCATCACCGGCGGTGTCAAAATTATCGGAGAAAACTATGTCCAAGAAGCGGAGAGGGCTTACGCCTTAATCGGCAATAGGACGAAGTGGCATTTTATCGGCCACCTGCAAAAAAATAAGGCAAAAAAAATGGTCCGACTCTTTGATATGATTGAAACCGTTGATTCGACGGAAATCGCCCGGGAGATCAACCGAAGATGTGTCCAAATTGGCAAGATAATGCCGGTACTGATTGAAGTCAATAGTGGTCGAGAAAACCAGAAAACTGGCGTCTTCCCAGAGAACGTTAAGACAATGGTGAAAGAAATCTCAGCGTTACCGCATATCCTAGTGATGGGTCTGATGACCATCGGACCCTTACTTGATAATCCCGAGGACACCCGACCATATTTTGCCGCCACCAGAAAACTGTTCGAAGAAATTAAGGGTCTCAACCTATCTAATGTCGAGATGAAATACCTTTCGATGGGCATGACCAATTCTTATCAGGTGGCAATAGAAGAAGGAGCTAATATCGTTCGGCTTGGCCGCAAACTCTTTAGTGAGAGCGCTTAATCCAAAGTTAGATAACCGGTGGCTAGTTCCGGAAATAAATCGGGAGAGGAGCAGGTGATAAAATGCCTTCAATTGTTTCTATTGTTGGTCACTCCGGGTCAGGCAAAACAACACTACTTGAAAAACTAATCCCGGAGTTACGGTCGCGAGGCTATCGTGTCGCTACGGTCAAACACACGCACCACCATATCACTCCGGACCAACCAGAGAAAGACAGCCAGCGCCATCTTCAGGCTGGAAGCGGAGCCGCCGTCATCAGTTCCCCGGATCAAGTAACCCTGACTAAATCAGTAACTTCGAAAGTCAGCCTTGATGATATTATCCGCTTGCTCGGCGAAGACTACGATCTGATTTTAACCGAGGGTTTTAAGCAAGACAATACCCCAAAAATAGAGGTCCACCGTAAAGAGATAGGGCCGCTCCTGACCAATCTAGAAAAGCTATTCGCCATCGTCAGCGATGACCCCTTAGACACTAAGATAAGGCAGTTCGCCCCCGATGACATTTCCGGCCTGGCTACCCTCTTAGAAGAAAGCTTTATTAAACCGCAGAAAGAGGTGATTGTCCTCTATATTAATGGGGTCTCGATACCCATGAAAAGCTTCATTAAGAACATTATCACCAACGTTCTGGTAGGCATCGCCATCTCACTAAAAGGGGTCGGGCAGATAAAGAGCCTGGAGGTTTTTCTGAGGAAGAGAGACTAAATCTAAGATTACCCCCTCCGCCCGAATTCTTTCTCCAACTGCCCCAAAGTAAGGTGAATCATGGTTGGACGGCCGTGGGGACAGCTACTGGGCATTACTACCAACTCCAACTGCCGTAGCAGTTCACGCATTTCGTCGTCGCTCATCACCTGCCCCGCTCTGATGGCACTGTGGCAGGCGATAGATATCGCCAACCTCTCTACCCAATCATCGCCCCTCTCAACCACATCGGTTAATTTTCGGAGCACACCCATCCAGTCTTTCCGATGCAACCAAACTGGTACGGTCCGCACCAGATAGGCTCGCTCACCGAAAGGTTCGAGAGAAAAACCAAACCCGGCGAGCTCCTTATAATACGACTTAAAAATTTCATCTTGCTGGGGACTAACCTCAAAGGTTACCGGTTCAAGCAAACCTTGAACCTCAATTTGTTGCCGCGACCTTTGTTCCTTAATCTGCGTAAAGAGAATATTTTCATGGGCGGCATGCTGGTCAATCAGGTATAAGCCATCAGGTCCTTCGGCCAAGATGTAACTACTGGCCAGCTGCCCCAGAAGGCGTAGTGCCGGGAAGGAAAAGGCTGGAATCGGCCGGCTCGTTGGTGGCAGAGAAATCGGATGTTCGATACTTCCCGCTGGCACATGGGACATTTGCCACATTGGTTGAGGGGCGACATAAGCGATGGCGACTTCTTCAATTTTCGGTAGCGGCGCTGACTCGAGGAGAGCCCGTCTCACTACTTTCTGCACCGCCGTAAAAACGCGGCGCTCATCATGAAATCTAATCTCTGTCTTGGTGGGATGCACATTGACATCCACTTCTGGCGATGGAAGGGAAATATTAAGAACAGCCACCGGGTGCCTACCCGTCATCAATAATCCATGGTAAGCCTCTTCTACCACCCAGGCGAGCAGACGGCTATTAACCCAGCGATGATTGACAAAGAAACTAAGGTAGTTACGGCTCGCCCGACTGATAGCCGGCATCCCAAGCAGTCCAGTGACGACAATGGTGGTCGGATCTACTTTACCCAACCGGCCACCGTTACCCGAGCTAACGTCCCTCATATTCCGAGCTATCTCTGGACCATATACCTCAATGACAGTATCAATGAGTCGCCCGCTACCAGGCGTCCTTAACACCGTCCGACCATCAAGAGACAGGACAAACTTAACCTCAGCGAAAGCCAAGGCATATTGAGTAACAACGTTAGCGATACGACTATTTTCAGTATTCGGCGACTTAAGGAATTTTAATCGGGCCGGCATACTACGAAAGAGATTCTTCACCGTCAGGGTTGTCCCTTGAGAACGCCCCTGACGATTCCGTTCAACGACAACACCATCTCTAAGACTTAGATAACTACCAACCGCTTCACCGGCAGCACGGGTAGCCAGTTCCACTTCGGCCACAGCGGCGATACTGGCTAAGGCCTCGCCACGAAAACCCAAAGTGATAATCGACTCTAAATCATCCAAGTTAGAAATCTTACTAGTAGCATACCTCTGAAAGGTAAGCTCGACTTCAGCAGTGGGAATACCAACGCCGTTATCGGCGATACGAAGCAGGCTTACCCCGCCACCTTGAGATTCGATGACAATCTGGCTAGCGCCAGCATCGAGAGCATTCTCCACTAACTCCTTAACCACCGAGGACGGCCTCTCCACCACCTCTCCGGCAGCAATCCGAGCAACTATTTGAGGGTTCAAAAGTTTAATGGACATCTTAGCCTAATCGTACACGCTTACACATAAATTATTAATAGGTTCACCAATAGTTACCATCTGCAAGTAAAAGATGTATATTCACGACTCACTAGAAGTGGGACGCCATTTTTTCACACCTTCTCCAGCCGAGCAAAACTTAGAAGGAGTTTCTTTACACCTTGGCCGTCGAAGGCAATTGTTGCCTCCATATCATCCTTGACCGACTGGCAACTCACCACTACCCCCTCACCAAACTGGGAATGGCGAACACGATCGCCGACCTTCAGATTACACAGGGTTATAGATGGAATAGGTGAGATCCTATTCCGCGAATAAGAATCCCTCACGTCAGTAGAGTAAATCGACGGCTTACTCCAAGAAGAGAGTGAAGCTTCAACAGCACTCTTCTCCTCTTGCCACCCCGATAACATCGGAGCAATCTTATCCCGAGGAATGTCATTAAGGAAACGCGAGGGAACTGTGATCATACTCCGTCCCATCAGATTACGCCGGAAGGCACGCGCCAGATAAATCTTCTTTTTGGCTCTAGTCACCCCCACATAGAACAAACGTCGCTCTTCTTCCATCTGCGTCGGGTCATCAATCGACCGGAAATGGGGCAAAAGTCCATCCTCCATACCAACGATAAAGACGACCGGGAATTCTAAACCCTTTGCCTTGTGCAGAGTAATCAGAGTAGCCGCCGACGCACCTTCTTCCATATTATCGATATCTGAGACTAGAGCTACGCCCTCAAGGAAAGCAGTCAGCCCTTCTGATGGCGGCAGGCCGCGATACTCCTGGGCGACGCTACGTAGTTCCAGAATGTTATCCCATCGCTCCTCACCATCGGGCACATTAAAAATATAGCCCTTATAGTCGATACGTCCGATAACGAAATCAAACAAGTCAACCAAGCTTAGTTCTTGACTTCGCTCAATTAACTTCTCCAACATGTCATAAAAAGCAGCCAGAGGCTTGGTGATATGAGGAGAAAAGGGCGTCTCTTTAGCCAAAAGTCTTAGAGCCTCATAGGAAGACATCCCCAATGACTTTGCCCAAACTGATAGCCGGGTCTGGCTTTGCTCGCCAATACCGCGTGGCGGGACATTGATGACTCTCAGCAAACTAACGCTATCTCTACGGTTCTGAATGAGGCGGAGATAGGCAATGATATCTTTAACCTCCCGCCGCTCATAGAAACGGGTACCGGCGACCAGCCGGTAGGGCATCCCATAGCGAATAAAAGTCTCCTCAATAGCCCGAGACTGGGCATTAGTACGATACATCACGGCGCAGTCACCAAGGCTGCACTGACCGTGACTCACCAGACGCTCAATCTCACTGACGACAAACTGGGCTTCTTCCTGTTCGGTGTAGGTCTCCACCACGGTCACCAGCTCACCCGCTTCATTGTTCGTCCACAATTGCTTTAGCTTACCCCGATGATATCGGGACTGGCTTACCGATATAACTTGAGAAGCCGTTTCTAAAATCACCTTGGTCGAGCGGTAGTTCTGTTCCAGAAATATTATTTTTGTATCGGGGTAGTCATTCTCGAAACTAAGGATATTACGCAGATCGGCAAACCGCCAAGAATAGATTGACTGGTCGGGGTCACCAACGACGCAGATATTACGATATTTATCGCCAATTTGCTTGATTAGAGCATACTGTACTAAGTTAGTGTCCTGAAATTCATCCACAAGGAGATGCCGATAGAGCAACTGATAGCGAGACAAGACCTCCGGGTTCTGGCGAAAGAGTAATACCGTCATCATCAGCAGATCATCAAAATCTAGGGCTCCACTTTCACGCAGCCGCTGCTGGTAGTGTTCATAGACACGCGCCGCGATTTCGTCAAAATAACTGCGGCCGCGCTGGCGATAGTCATCAGGGGAGAGCAGATTATTCTTCGCCGACGAAATCGCCGAGGACAGTGCTACCGGAGCATACTGCTTCGGGTCCAGATTCAGTTCTTGAAGACTGTGCTTAAGTAGGCTGATCTGATCGGCGGCATCATAAATGACAAAGCGGGCATCGATACCGATGGCTTCCCCTTCCCGACGCAGAATACGGGAGCAAAGAGCGTGGAAGGTACCAATAGTTAAATCCTTAACGGCGTAGTTGACCAGTTGCCCCAGTCTCTCTACCATTTCCCGGGCAGCTTTGTTGGTGAAGGTAACAGCCATTACATGGTAGGGACTGACACCGCAGACCCGGATCAGATAGGCAATACGATGAGTAATAACTCTGGTCTTACCACTACCTGGCCCGGCCAAAATAAGCACCGGCCCATCAATCGCCTCAACAGCTTCTCTTTGGGCGTGGTTCAGCTCAGCCAGAATATCCATTCTTTATTATTATAACATCGAGGTTTGTTAGTTGAAAGACGAAGCCTAAAAGTTTAAAATATCGAATGTTCAGTTTCAAAAATATTTTGGCTTTTAGTAATTCGAAATTATCTAAAGTTTAATATTTTTTATATCTGAGACGCGGGAAATTCCGGATAATTGACGCATCATGACCACTAAGATATGATATTAGCAAAACGCGGGCTCGTAGCTCAGTGGTAGAGCGGTCGGCTCATAACCGATCGGGCGTAGGTTCGATCCCTACCGAGCCCAGAAAGTTACGACTCTTATTTTGGTTTATTGTCGAAGTTATGACGCCTGAGCCGTTCGCGATACTTAGTGAGGAGATGTAAGATGGCACTCGCCGAGGATATTACCAAACAGGCGTGGGAAAGAGCCGGAGGACAATGTGAATGCCGACAGCGCACCCATAGCCATTTTTATATGCCCTGCGGTAAGCAACTTACCTGGGAAATGAGAGGCAAAACGGAGCGAGGAGGCTGGGACACTCACCATACCAATGTTTCCGATGGCAATATGCTGGCCAATTACCAAATTCTCTGCTGGGATTGTCATAATAAATTTTCCTAGATTACGTTTGACCAAAGTAGCCTGGTAACCACCTTTATATTTACATAACATATATAGTGCGAACCAAACCACCGCCCTAACAAAATAGTTTACATAAAAAGGGGGGGGACACAAAATTTTTGTGGTTCGCCCCTATTTTACCAGAAAACGAAAGAGGCCCTCTCCAGAATAATAAAGGGGAACATACCTCCGAGTATTTGACAGAGTTGGAAAACACCAACAATAACAAGGATAAAAACCTTTTAACAAGGTAAAACACTAGCTGCAGTTTTTCGGGGCTTAATTTTTGGTTACAGTGCGTCGTTTTTAGATGATTTGACCGGAGAGCCAGTTTTGGTCAAAACATAGCTGATTAACTCTAGAAGTTTTTTCAACCCCCATCCCTTAACAGTCGAAATAAGTGCCATATCCTCCACCAATAATGCCGATTGGTCAGAAAGATAGTCGATGGCTTCTTCCTCCGTCCAAATCTGATCACTATCCAGTAAGAGGTCGATTTTGTTGAGCGCCGTAATCCGAGGCTTATCCCGAAGGTTAAGCTCGGTCAGAATATTCTCCACCACCTGGCACTGCTCCGCTGCATTATGTAAAGAAAAATCAACCACATGCAGCAGAATACTAGCTTCAGCCAGTTCCTCAAGGGTCGCCCGAAACGCAGTGAGGATCGTCGGCGGTAACTTCCGGATAAAGCCAACCGTATCGGTAATCAAGACAACCTGATTATCCGGTAACCTTAAACGACGGGTGGTCGGGTCCAACGTAGCAAAGGGCTTATTCTCAACGAAGACATCCGCCCGACTAAGTACGTTAAGCAAAGTACTCTTGCCGGTATTGGTATAACCGACCAAGGCAATAATAGGAACTCCGCTCTTCTTTCGCCTTTGACGATAAAGAGACCGGCGTTTCCGCACCCGCTCAAGCTGTTCCTGCAGGCGATGGATCCTCTGGCGGATGAGACGGCGGTCGGTCTCAAGCTGAGATTCACCCGGACCGCGAGTACCGATACCACCACCCAACCTTTCTAGATGTTGCCACTGCCCGGCCAAACGTGGAAAAAGGTATTGATGCTGTGCCAGCTCTACCTGAAGCTGACCTTCACGCGTCCGGGCACGCCGCGCAAAAATATCCAGAATCAGAGCAACACGGTCAATAACCTTTACCTGAAAAAAATCCTCGAGGTTACGCTGCTGTAATGGGGAAAGCTCGTCATCGAAAATGACTACATCATAACGAGTACTGTCCTTAAGAGCTAATAGCTCCTCCAGCTTACCACGACCGAGATGGTGGGTTTTCGAAGGGGCGCGCAGACGCTGGCTCATTTTACCAACCACCACCGCCCCCGCTGTATTGGCCAACTGAGCCAGCTCCGTCAAAGAATCATTGACAGACCACTGGGCACCGCTCTCCTTAGTGACGACAGCGACTAAGAATGCTTTCTCCGGTAATTTTCGGCTCGTGATGATTCTACCCTGATAATATCCCCAACGCTATCATTATGTCAACTAACCTTAATCCTAAACTTATTGACGTCATCGCGCCAACCAGCCAATCGCGACAACCCCTTCACCAGCGAAGCGTCGGCGACAGTTAAGGATAACCGAACGTAACCCTCTCCACTCGGACCATAACCCAGCCCCGGGGTGACGACGACGCCCACCTGCTCCAGCAAATCAGCAGCAAAACTCGCCGAGGTATAACCCGGCGGGACTTTCGCCCAAACATAGAGGCTAGCCATAGGAGTTTGAGCCTCCAATCCAATCTTATTAAGCACCTCAACTACGAGATCGCGACGCCGCTGGTAAATAGTATTATGCTCCAGAATACAGTCCTGTGGTCCGCTCAAAGCCTCGATAGCCATCAGTTGAATCGCCTGCGGAATACCGGAGTCAATATTTGACTTAAGCGTCATTAAAGCTTTGACTATTAGCTCATTACCCACCACCACCCCAATACGCCAGCCTGTCATGTTGAAACTCTTCGACAGGGAATGGAACTCGACACCGACTTCTTTAGCCCCATCAGCCTGCAGGAAACTGACCGGTTCATAGCCATCAAAGGCAACTTCAGTATATGGCCCATCATGGCAGACAGCAATATCGTTCTTTTTGGCGAATTCAACTACCTGGTTAAAGAAACGAAGGTCAGCTACGGCACCGGTGGGATTATTAGGATAGTTAATCCAGAGGAGCTTTGTCATTTCCAATATGTGCTCCGGGATAGTCCTCAGATTAGGCAAAAAATTATTCCCCGCCGTAAGCGGGAGATAATGTGGCCGTCCGCCTGCCAGGATAGTACCGATGGCATAAACCGGATAGGCAGGGTCAGGCACCAGTACCGTGTCCCCAGGATCAATAAAGCTAAAAGCAATGTGAGCGATACCTTCCTTAGCACCAATGAGCGGCAGCACCTCTTTCTCCGAATTCAGAGAGACGTCGAAGCGCTTCTGGTACCACTCAGCGACCGCCTGCCGTAACTCCGGCAACCCATCAGATTCGGGGTAGCGGTGATTAGTCGAGTCCTGTGCCGCCTCAATCAGCCTGCTGATAATATGAGACGGGGTCGGAATATCAGGATCACCGACGGCGAAGCTAATAATATCTTCACCCTTCGCCCTCTTTTCCGCAATTTTCTTGGTAATCTCGACGAATAGATAGGGCGGTAGATTTTCAAGCCGTTTCGCCACTCTCATTTCATTCTCTCCTCAACTTAATCTACCAACCAAGATGATCCTCAAGCCATTCGCCAACAAACACGGTTTCGGCCGGACCACTAAGAAACACCTCACCGGCTCCTGTCCACTCCACCTCCAGCACTCCCCCTGGTAGTTTAACCGCCACTCTATCATCGATATAACCATTCAACCGAGCGGCCACAGTTACAGCACAGGCACCACTACCACAAGCGAACGTCTCACCAACCCCCCTCTCCCAAACACTGACTTCAATTTGACTTCGGTTCACCACGCGCGCGACTTCAAAGTTAACCCCTCTAGGAAACATCGGATGATGTTCCACTTTCGGCCCTAACTGACTCAATGGAAATTCGAACACAGACTTATCGCTAAAATAAATAGCATGGGAATTCCCTACAGAAATAAGAGCCAAAGGTAGCTCCCAACCATCGACTTGGACAGCGTAGGTCATCATCGGTTTTCTGGTAATAACTCGCCCGCCGCCACACTCAAGTCGGACCGGGATGTCTTTGGCACCGAATCTTGGCTCACCCATCCCCGCTTTAATCTTAGCCAGCTTATCGTTAATGCGATGAACCTGGACTTTTCTAATACCGCCCACTGTTTCCACAGATATTTCCCCGTCTCGAACGAAGTTGAGAGACTGATCACGGAAATTACCCGACTTTCTATCGACAAAATACCTGACCAAGCATCTGAGCCCATTACCGCAGGCCTCAGCCTCAGAACCATCGGAATTAAAGATACGCATCCGGAAATCCGCCACCACCGATGGCGCCAGCATCAATAGACCATCAGCCCCAATACCATAGTGTCGGTCACATATAGCTAAAGCCAACCGTGGCCAATCATACGCCGCGGCATTAGCTTCGAGGACGATAAAATCATTACCCGCACCCTGCATCTTAACAAATTTCACTAATCACCCCGTCCGTAAAACGAATTCTAGCATCGTTATAGACTAGAATCTTAGCACAGCTATAGATTATTATTCAATTCAGAATCATGCGACGCCCGGAACATACTCTATAGTTTTACCCGGTAAAGATTGACACCTACCATCTGCAAGGGTAAGATTTAATTAAGGTATTGGAGGTACGGAATGACGGACAAGACAGTAGTGATATATACCACACCCGCCTGACCATGGTGTCATCGGGCGAAAGAGTATCTTTCGCGAAAAGGGATTACATATACTGAGTACGACGTGGCTCAGAACCAAGAGAAAGTCCAAGAAATGATACAGAAATCGGGGCAACTGGGAGTACCAGTCATCACCATCGACAGTCAGACTGTCGTTGGTTTCAACCAGTCGAAACTGGATGAGTTATTGATCTAAACTATTATAAGCTGAGGTTTATAAATGGCGTACCAGATAATCGTTAACGATGCTGGAGTGATTGAGACTCAGTCACTAAATCCTAATGAGAAATTTATAAATTCTGAAAGCAGCCCTATTGGTGATAAGACCGTGTTGGACTACTGGCGGTGGGCGTTCTCCGACCTAGTTGTAAACACGGGGCGAGGCATCCTTGCTGAGTATCTTACAGCTATAGCAGTGGGCTCAGAGAAACCCGTACGCGACTCGTGGGGTTCCTATGACATACAGGCACCCAATGGAACAAGAATAGAGGTGAAGTCGGCTTCTTATGTTCAGTCTTGGCATCAAAAAGAATTGTCGAAGATACAGTTCAACATCAGGAAGACTCTTGAATATTTCCCAGAAAGCAGCCCTACAGACGCCTTCGGAAATGTTAAAAACCGATGGTCTGAGGTATATGTTTTCTGTCTTTTAGAACACAAAGAAAAGGCTGATATAAATCCGTTGGACATGGGACAATGGAAGTTTTACGTAATACCAACCGCCAAGTTGAATAGGGATTTGGGGAAGGCTCAAAGTATCTCTCTTTCGGAAGTTAAAAAGTACAGTGAAACACTTACTTTTGGTCAAATAGCAAAAACTATAGAGGAGTGTCTCCAGTAGTGTGAACAACACCAGAGTTACACATGGGAATTACCGAGCACACCGTCCCTTTAGAATAGATTTATTCCTTACCTTTGTCTAAATATTTTTCTGGCTCAAGATCAAAAGTACGCTTACAGGCCACCGCGCAAAAGTAGTATTTCTGTCCCTTGTACTCTGAAGTAGCCGCGGCTTTCTCCTCATCAACTTGCATCTTACAGATTGGGTCGATAGCCATGATAACACCTCCTTATTTGCACTATTTTAATACCCATCTTAAAATTTTACACGCCCCCGCTTCTTTTTCACTATTGGCGTAATAATTGGCATCAGTATAATCATCGATAGTGAAAACACCCAGACCGTACCACCAATACTTTCAACCAAAGTATATCGACCCGGCAAAGTTACCGCCAAAAAAAGACCGGCCGCGACCAGCGCGATACCAGTATAGATGACCGAACTAATAAACCCGATACTTTTCATCAATGCCTCCCCTCAATCAGTGTGAACACCCACCGGATGTGCCGCAATAGTAACCTGTTGACACGTACGTTTCCCACCACGCCGCCGTACCGCCGGCACAAAGCCGCGCATACGCAACGTGTTCAAGGTCACTGATATCGAGCTAGTCGCCATCAACAACGCCGCTAACTCCGGACTGACCACTTGGCCAAAGAAAGGATAGAGTATACCCATCCCAAACGGAATGGCCAGGGTATTATAACCAAAAGCCCAAAAGAGATTCTCCTTGACTTTACGTATAGTAGTCTTCGCTACCTGAATACCGGTGACGACATCGAGTAGGTCATCATTGATAAGGATAACATGCCCTGTTTCTTTGGCAATATCAGTACCAGAACCAATGGCAATACCGACATCGGCTTGAGCCAACGCCGGAGCATCATTGATACCATCACCCACCATCGCCGTCATCTTCCCTTCTGCCTGGAGTTTCTTCACCTCATTGGCCTTATCCTCAGGTAATATCTCGGCCAACACCCGATCGATACCCACCTGCCGAGCAATAGCTTCCGCGGTACGACGATTATCGCCGGTAAGCATAACAACCTCGAAGCCCATCTGATGTAGTTCCTCGATAACCAACACCGAAGTCTCTTTAAGAGTATCGGCAACAGAGATGATACCAACGGCATCATTGTCGACGGCAACAAACATGACTATCTTACCCTCCCACTCCAGACGCTCCGCCTCGTTTATAAGACTATCCAGAGATATCTCCCGCTCGGCCATAAGTCGACGATTACCTAGTAATATATTATGGTTGTCAAACTGTGCCGCCACACCCCGCCCGGGAATTGACTCGAATAGAGTGGGATCCTCTAACACACTACCGCGAGCTTTAGCTTCATTAACAATAGCTTCACCAAAAGGATGCTCTGAGTTCTTCTCGGCAACCGCTGCTAGGTGCAATACCTCTTTCTCGTCACCTGTTCTGGCAATGACACCAGTGACCGAAGGTTGGCCTTTGGTCAATGTACCTGTCTTATCAAAGATAACTACTTGCAGCTTAGTCGTAGTTTCGATAGTATCGGCTCCCTTAAAGAGAATGCCATATTCCGCCCCTTTCCCCGTTCCCGCCATAATGGCGCTCGGTGTTGCCAGGCCAACGGCACAGGGACAAGAGATAACCAACACCGTTACCGACACCAAAAGAGCAAGACCGAAAGTCCCAACCTCCGTCAGAGAGTAAGGAGTCAGGATAAGCCTGCTCTCCGGCACAAACCAAAGATCAAAACCAATGAAAAACCAGAAGAGAAAGGTCGCCAACGATAGGGCATGAACGCCAAGGATAAACTTACCGGCAACTTTGTCGGCAAGTTTCTGAATAGGTGCCTTAGTGGTCTGAGCTTCCTCGACCAGCTTGATGATTTGTGATAGAGCCGTATCTTTACCCACCTTGGTCGCTCGGAACCTAAAAGCACCTGTCTTATTAAATGTCGCCCCAATGACCTCATCACCGGCTTTCTTCTCTATCGGAAGACTCTCTCCGGTAATCATCGACTGGTCAACTGAAGAATAGCCTTCGACAACGATACCATCAACCGGAATCGTCTCACCGGGACGAACCACTAGAACATCATCTATTTGGACCTCTTCTGCCGGAATTGCCGCTTCCTGTCCATCACGAAACACCCTTGCCCGCTTGGGCTGAAGTTTGAATAAGCGACGGATTGCCTCAGAAGTACGTCCGCGCGTCACCGCTTCCAGATATCGCCCGAAGATAATAAAAACAGTGAGCATGGCCGCCGCCTCATAGAAGGTAGCTTCTTTACCACCGAAGCCAGCATCAGGCCAAAAGGTATTAATGACGGCAATACCGTAAGCGGCGCCGATGCCGGTAGCGTAGAGTAGGTTCATATCGGTGATACCTCGCCGTAGTCCGTTCCAGCTATTAACAAAGAACTGCCGTCCGGGGCCGAGAACAATCGGGGTCGTTAAAAAGAAAAGTAGTACCTTATTATTCATCAAGTCAGGGAGAAATTTAAAAAAGTAAGGCTGCAGCATACCAACCATGACCAGCATACCCAGTATACCTGAGATAATCAGATTAATAAGCTGGCGGCGCACATCACGATACCGAGCTATCTGCTCCCGATCCAAAGCCTCCTGTCCCTCAATTTTTTGCGATACTCCGTAACCGAGACTCTCGACAGTTTTCTTTATTTCGAAGAAAGAGGTGACGCTGGAGACATACTCCAAATTGGCGCCCCCTATGTTCAGACTGACGACGATTTTCCCCACACCCGGCAAGTCGCCTACTGCCTTCTCGATATTAGCCACGCAAGAGGCACAGGTCATACCAGTAATATGGAGTTGTACGTTATCCAGCACCACCTCATAGCCAATATCAGCCACCGTTTTCCTCATATCTGCCAGGGTTACCCGCTCGGGCTCATACTCTACGGTGACCTTACCAGTAGCTAGGTTGACCACCACTTTCTCCACCCCCGGCATGTCGCCCAAAGCTTGCTCATTGTGAGTGACACAGGAAGCACATGTCATCCCCGCAATCTGCAAGGTTATTTTTCTTAGTTTCCTTCTTCCAGCCGTCGCCATGTTTATCTCCGATCGAGACCAACCCCCCACCTAATGTCTCCCTCTTAAATCTTTCTGCTGATAATCTTCTGCTCCAGAATCTCTCACGCGCCCCTGATCAAAACATAGAGGTTATCCTGCTCTTCTATTCCCACCCACTCATCACCTATTTTGACCACCGGACGACATGGATCGTCCTTACACAAGGTTATCATTTCCTGTGGAAATTGTCATATTTATTTAGATATTCTGGGTAAAACAAGCTACAACACCCAGAGAATGGTCTGCTGGGATGTAGAAAACCAGGTAACGATAGGAATGATAGAATTTCGCAGAGTACAATAAATTATTGGGGCATAGTACTGCTTATATCAGAAGTCATTCTTCGTCATCCCGATAAAACCAGGGCCACGCTCGAAATAACCCCCCAACAGGCTTAAGGTGAGCAGGGGCATACCACATCTGGATTCCCATGCCCACAGGAATAATAAAGGGGAGATGCTTCTCTGAGATGAGACATAGGTCATATCTTTCACTAATTATGATATGTTAGAATTTTTACTGTAGTGGCAACAACCCTATAATATAGCTATAATAGATAACTAGATAATATGAAAATAACCAGGATAGTTAATCATATCCCTGAGTCAGGAGAGCCATGATGAGAAATACATATTTAGACCATACCGCAGCCACTCCCCTTCTTCCCGAGGTACGCGAGGCAATGATACCTTTCCTGGGTGAGCTTTTTGGTAACCCCTCCTGCCTCCATGAGTGGGGTGACCCAGCGCGTAAAGCCGTGGACGAGGCACGGGAGCAGATAGCAAGCCTTATCGGCGCCAGGGCAGAAGAACTCATCATTACCGGCAGCGGCACCGAAAGCAACAACTTCGCCATCAAAGGATTAGCCTTGGCTCAGCAGAAGAAAGGTAAGCACATCATTGTCTCTGCCATCGAGCATTTCTCGGTACTTCATTCCACCCAAACCCTGGAGAAGTGGGGCTTCGAGGTGAGCCATGTGCCCGTAGATAAATATGGCGTGGTCGATCCTGAGGATGTACGCCAGAGACTAAGGAAGGACACGAGCCTGGTCTCTATCATGCATGCCAATAGCGAAGTGGGTACCATCGAGCCGATACGGGAAATTGCCCGAATAACCAAAGAGAATAACGTCCTCTTCCACACCGATGCCGTGGCCACGACGGGAACGATACCGGTCAATGTCATCGATCTAGGCATCGACGCACTAAGCCTAGCCGGTAACCAGTTCTGTGGTCCCAAAGGGGTCGGTGCCCTCTGGTTACGGAAAGGGGTACGTATTATACCCCTTCTCGATGGCGGCATACAGGAAGGCGGACGACGCGCCGGTACCGAGAATGTCCCGGCGATTATTGGTCTGGGCAAAGCAGCCGAACTGGCGGCAACCAATATGGAGACTCGAATAAAACATCTCACGCAGCTCCGTGACCGCCTACTGGCAGAATTACCAGCCAAGATTGACCATGTCGTAGTCACCGGACACCCACACAACCGCCTCCCAGGACATACCAGCTTCTGCGTTGAGTTTATCGAGGGCGAGGCTATGCTTATGCTGTTAAACAGCCAGGGAGTCGCCGTCTCCAGCGGCTCAGCGTGTACTTCTAGAGCCTTAAAAGCATCCCATGTGCTTATCGCCATGGGACTATCGCACGAGATAGCTCAGGGTTCCCTTCTTTTAAGCTTCGGTACCGACAACACCGTAGCCGATGTCGATTATGTTCTCGAAGTGTTACCGCCAATCACCAACAGGCTACGACAGATGTCACCCCTTTACACTAAATTTACCAAAACAAGCAAAGGAGATAAGTAGATGTCAATCTATAGCCAAAAGGTAATGGACCACTTCATGAACCCGCGTAATGTGGGCGAAATTGAAAATCCGGATGGGGTTGGTGAGGAAGGCAACCCCGTCTGCGGCGATATGATGACCTTCTACATCAAGGTCAAAGACAATCGCCTAGAAGATATCAAGTTTCAAACATTCGGTTGCGGAGCGGCTATTGCCGTTTCCAGCATGGTCAGTGAAATGGCCACGGGCAAAACTCTGGAAGAAGTTATGAAAATCACCCCACAATCAGTGGCGGATGAGCTTGATGGATTACCCAAAAATAAATTCCACTGTTCTAATCTGGGAGCCCAAGCTCTGCACAAAGCCATCGAAGATTACCAGAGCAAACAAACGGTGGGCGGTAAAGGGAGAACCGCTACGCAGAGACAGCCAGAAGAAATCAAACATATCAATTGTCCCTTCTGTGAGAGCGAACTAATGGATGAAGAATCACCTTTCTGCCAGGCTTGCCACGCGGAGATACCCTACTGCTCGCGGTGCCATGAACCTCTATCCAAAGACGTAAACACTTGCCCCCATTGTGGGACTAAAGTTTAAGACTGTAGTGCTATAAGAGAGGTGGCAAAATGGCTAAGAAAGAGAAACTAACTATCGCTGTTTTAAGCGGAGATCTAGAAAGAGCCTTAGCAGCTTTCATGCTGGCGGTCACTGGCGCCAGTATGGATATGGAGGTCAGTATGTTCTTCACTTTCTGGGGACTTAATATCGTTAAGAAGAACGAAGGCACTATGAAGAGCAAAGGGCTGATGAAGAAAATGTTGAATATGATGAACCGAGGCGGCTCGAAACGACTCAAACTTTCCCGGTTTAATATGCTTGGTTTAGGTACTTGGATGATGAAAGACCTGATGAAGCAGGCCAATATGCCTTCTATTGACGAATACATCGCTATGGCCAAAGACATGGGGGTAGAACTGATTGCCTGTACCACCACTTGCGGGGTGATGGGAATATCTCCGGAGAAGGATTCTTTCCGTAGTGAGGTTGGGAGTCTGGCGGGCGCGGCTTATTTCTTAAGCGAAGCCCGTAAATCAGGCGTAACTCTTTTCATCTGATGTTAAGGTTACATCTCAACAAGTCAAGATAGTCTCGTAACGACAATCTTCGTTACCGAGCAAGGAGGTAAGGATGAAAGCCGACCAAACACTAGATTGTATAGGACTTTACTGCCCCATACCGATTGTAAAAATAGCCACCAAGATTAAAGACCTGAAAACTGGCGAGATACTGGAGGTGGTGGGCGATGATAAGGGAATAAAACTAGACGTACCCGCCTGGTGCCAGGCCACCGGACACGAGCTCTTAGGAATAGAGGAGCAGGGTGGAGAAATCAAGGTCTATGTCAAGAAAGCCCCTAATTAGAGAAAGAAAACAAAGATGAAAGCCGATCAAACTTTAGACTGCATGGGGATTTACTGTCCCACGCCGATTATAAAAACGACTACCAAGATTAAAGACCTGAAAACTGGCGAGATACTGGAAGTGGTGAGTGATGATAAGAGAATAAGACTGGACATGCCTGACTGGTGTCGAACCACTGGACATGAATTCCTAGGGATAGAGGAGCAGGGTGAAGAAATCAAGGTTTATATCAGGAAGAGCCATAATTAAGACAAAACAGCCAAGAAACAAAAGGTAAACATAAAACAATTACTAATAACCAAACTAACATTTACCGAGATTACTTCGTCCCGATAGAATCGCAGTCTCGTAATGACAGAGAGCGTAGGAAGATATGCGCAAATTTAAGGTAACCTTTTCCCCGGACCAAACAGTGGTTGAAGTAGCGGAGGGTACTACGCTACTCGAAGCGTCCGAAAAAGCCGGGGTCTATGTCAATAGCCTCTGCGGGGGCGAAGGCCTATGCAGTGAGTGCCGTCTTCAGATAATTAACGGCAAGGCGAAGGGCGACAAATACGCCATTAGATTCTTTTCTACGAAGGAAATCAAAAATGGTTATGTCCGCGCCTGCCAGACCAGAGTGGACGATAACCTGGAAGTCGTTATTCCAATCCGATCGCGCATGGAAATGGAAAAAATTATCACCGAAGGAATCTCTACCCACAGTGAACCGGGCAAAGAATCCTTACATCAGGTGAGACACATCCCCGCATTCCTTTTCGAACCGCTAGTGAGCAAGCTCTATCTTGAATTACCACCACCAACTATGGCCGATAACGTTACCGATATCGACCGTGTTACCCGGGAATTAGGAAAACGGCTCACTTTCTCTACCTACGATGTATCGCTAAGCTGTTTACAAAATCTGACCGATAAATTACGCGAGCATGATTGGAAGGTAACCTCTACCGTCGCCCGGCGAAATGGCGCCGGCCAAGTACTGCAATTTGAGGGCGGTAATACTACCGATCGGAATTACGGTCTGGCCGTCGATGTAGGCACAACTACCGTAGTCGTTCAACTACTTAATCTGAAAACAGGTAAGGTCATCGGAGTAGAAGCTAATCATAACTTACAAGCCCGCTACGGAGAGGATGTCATCTCCCGTATGGTCTTTGCAGGGGGCCGTGGTTCCTCCGGCCTCCTGCAAACGGCCGTCGTCACCACTATCAACGCCTTGACCAAAGCTCTAGCTAAAGAAACGGGGATTACTCCTACGGATATTAACTGCCTTGTTGCCTCCGGGAATACGACAATGAGCCATCTCCTTTTGGGTCTAACGCCGTGTTCGCTACGACTTGAACCCTATGTTCCAACAGCAACGCTCTATCCCCAAATACTGGCCAAAGAAGTCGGCCTTAACATCAACCCCCAGGGCGTAGTCGAAATCCTACCCAGCGTCGCTAGTTACATCGGCGGCGATACGGTGGCCGGTGTTCTAGCCTGCGGTATGGCCAATCGGCCTGAGATAAAATGCTTGATTGACTGTGGCACCAATGCCGAAATTGTTATCGGCAATAACGAATGGCTGGTCACCTGTGCCGCTTCAGCAGGCCCAGCCTTTGAAGGTGGTGGCACCAAATGGGGTATGCGAGCCACATTAGGCGCTATCGAAAAGGTAGAGATAAATAATGGCCAAGTCACCTATCAGACTATCAACAGTGGCAAGCCGAGAGGGATTTGCGGTTCGGGTCTCATCGATTGCATCTACGAACTAGCACGAAACCGCATAATCAGCCAGGATGGTAAGTTCGACCTGTCTCTCAGCAACCCGCGTATCTCTATTGAGAATAACATCCCTCAATATATCCTCGCCTTCCCCGATGAGACGGAAGCCAAGCAGGCGATAACGATTACCGAAATCGATATCGATAACCTAATTAAATCGAAAGGGGCAGTCTTTGCCGCTGTCAAATCGCTGATTGATTATGTCGGCCTGAAGTTCACCCAACTAGATACCATTTATCTGGCAGGTGGATTCGGTAGTTCTCTCGATATCCGTAAAGCAATTGCCATCGGTCTCTTGCCGGATATCGATACCAGACGCATTCGATTTATCGGTAATAGTTCAGTCATGGGAGCTCGGATGGCTCTCCTCTCCAGCCGAGCATTCGAAGCAACCAGAAGCATCGCCCGAGGAATGACCAATATCGAGCTATCAACTTATGTACCCTTTATGAATGAATTCATCGCTGCCCTCTTTCTGCCCCACACCGACAATCAATTATTCCCATCGGTACACTACTGATAAAAGCACCTTCATTGACACCCTTCAGCCGGGATGATAATACCTATGATTAAGTAAAGCATAATGGTGCTTGTATCTAAATCGATGACCTTTTGGCTATATTGCCAGTAAATACGCCGCTATTTTGAAGCCCCAGTGGTAAAACTAGTAGAGCCGCTTGAAATTTCTAGCGTATCCTGCTACCATAAGCGCAGCAACAAAGTAGCCCGCAGGAGTCCCGATGTAATCGGGACTTGACCGGAAAGCAAGTTGGTGAAAATCCAACGTAGTCCCGCCTACTGTGATCCCGATAGAATCAGGAAAGCCAGAACGCCGGGCCTCGGGTATCTTTAACCTCCGCGGAAGAAGGGGGTGGGAATATGTTACAACAAATGCAAGTATTCCCCTTGTCCCGGCGGGCAAGGGGTTTATTTTTGTCTTCTAAAACAGAAATAGGGGTAAAATGTTAGCAATGAAACGTTTTGGCGTTATTTTTATCTTGTCGAATCTATTATTTAGCCTTGTTGTCGGCTGTCAACCAGCGTTCCAGCCGGGCACTTATACTGACGATATGGGTCGTGAGGTAAATATAAGTAAGGTTCCGGAAAGAATCGTGTCCTATGGCTCAAGTATTACTGAAATCCTTTTTGCTCTTGGCCTAGGAGAAAAAGTTGTCGGAGTAGACGACTTTAGCGACTATCCTGAAGCCGCCAAGTCAAAACCAAAAGTTGGCGATGCTTTCAGCCCATCTATAGAGAAGCTCGTCGGATTAGAACCAGATCTGGTCTTGACAGTAAAGCAGGAGCAGCTAAATACGGCTCTTGACAATCTCGGAGTTAAATTCATGGTTATTGACCCCACGGATATCGATGGTGTTTATAAGAACATCGAATTGATTGGGGAAATCACCGGCGTCGAAGGAAAAGCCAGTAAACTTATCGATGACATGAAAAAAACCGCCGCCCGTGTCCAAAGCCAAGTTAAGAGTGCTCCTGAGGTTAGGGTTATTTTTCTAATCGATACCACCGACCTGAATAATCCGTGGACAGGTGGTCATGGCTCTTTTATTGATGCCTTGATTACCATGGCCGGGGGAGAGAATATCGCCGCCAAAGCACCGGCACCGTGGGTGCAATTTAGTATCGAGCAGATAATCAGCGCTGACCCCGAAGTCATCATCTTACCGGATAAATATGTTGCTTCTCCGCAAGTGCTAAAAGACCACCCCGCATGGCAAAGAACCAGTGCCGTCAAGAACAACCGGATTATCATCATTAATGGTGACCTTATCAGCCGACCTGGACCACGTCTGGTCCAAGGTCTCGAGGAGTTGGCCAAAATCATTCATCCTGAGTTATACAAGTAAAAGGAACAACTTATGACTTTATTCATCACTTTCGAAGGAGGAGAGGGAAGCGGGAAAAGTGTCCAAGCGAGAACATTACATCGAAGACTGACCAGGCGGACGATTCCGGCACTATTGACCCAAGAACCGGGGGGCACCGCTCTTGGTCAACAGATGGCTAACCTCTTAAAATGGGCCCACGACACCGGCATATCACCACTGACCGAGTCGTTGATGTTTAACGCCTCCCGCGTCCAATTAGTGACTGAAGTCATCCGACCTAATCTACAAGCAGGCAAGCTTGTTATCTGCGATCGTTATACCGATTCTACTATTGCTTACCAAGGGTACGGACGGAGACTAGACTTAGAAGTGGTCAAGATGATTAACAGCACGGCTACTCGTAATCTAATGCCGAACCTAACCATCTTATTAGATATACCACCGGAAGAAGGCTTTGACCGCGTAAAGTCGAGAAGTATTCAAAAGGATCGTTTCGAAAATGAGAGCATAGCTTTCCATCGCCGAATACGTGAAGGCTATCTCAAGATGGCGGCTAGCGAGCCAGAACGTTGGCTTGTGGTAGATGCCCGCCAGCCCAAAGCTAAAATCGCCCGGATTATCTGGCAAAGAGTAAGCCGGCTACTTTCAACTCAAGGGACTGGCTCCGGATAGAAAGATAAAAGATACTACCTCCGCGACCACTCGTCCCGGAATTTTAGCTGCGTTCGTCGCTTCTTGAGTTACCTTTACTGATACCTCAGTCGCCTTCAAAGTTTAACTGACTTTTTCCAGTCCAGATTAAACCTATACCGACCCTAGCCAGTTACATCCCGCTTTTGGAATAAGTAGAAGGCAAGTACGATGAATACCAGGCTATAGCCGGCAAGTACTATGAAAGCGTGGGATATCTCAGGAGCCTGACTGGAGAAGCCACCACCCATCGGCCCCCCCCCACCAAACCCCTGCGGCAAATCGTTCAGAGCAGTGATGGCATCAACATTGACGCTAAGCAGATAGTCAGGAATTCGAGCTATCCAACCGCCGGCAAGGATCATAAAGAAAGTAAAAAAACCTTCTAAGAATAATATACCTATCCCAAGAGCAATACCCGGCATGACTGAGCGTCCAGCTATAGCAAAAAGGAATCCAAGTAACATGTAGGGTACCAAAACGGAAAATGTTCGCCAGAATTGAAGGAATTGGTCCCAAAGGTATTCGTCAGTGGCAAAAGTAAAATCAAACGCGTAGCCGCCAATGGCGGTGGTAATCAGACTCATAATAAAACCACCGAACAAGCCAACGACCATACCTATTAGGGTTAAAATAACGACGGATATCAACTTCGAGCTAAGTAACTTGAAACGGCTCTCACTACTGGTAAGCATAACCCTTATCGTTCGCCAGTTATATTCACTCCCAATGGCACTGGCGGCAAGAATGATAGCAAGAACAGTACCGAAAGCGGATAATACATTTAGGGCAAAGGGCACGGCATTTGGCAGCCCTAGTGCATTCTGCATACCCTCCGCCGCCGAAGGATTCGGCAGAGATACGTTGGCCTGAACTATAGCAAACAGCAACAGATAGAACAGAACCGTCATACCGAGTAGCACCCACAACAGTATCCTAGTCATCGAGCGCTTCCGAAGTTTAAAAAGCTCGGCGCTGATTAGCCTAATCACCGCTCTCACCTCCAGTTAACTCCAAGAACACGCCCTCCAGACTAATACTACGACCCACCAACTCGGAGACGAAGATATTATGCTCGGCAAGAGCCTTATTCACCCGGGAAGGGCTCTCTTTGGAGGCATCCACAATCAAATAATTGTCTTCCCTTTTCACCGACCTTATCCAAGGTAGGCCGGCAAGAACAGCAGCGACCCGTGCCGGGTCGTCTACCTTGATTTGAAGCAGCGGCCCTCGCTCCAATAACTCCTTAACTGGAGCACAGGTGAGTATGATACCCCCCTTAATTATCGCTACCCTATCACACACCAGCTCAACCTCGTGAAGCAGGTGACTGCACAAAAACACGGCGCGGTTTTCATGAGCCAGCTGTGGGATCAGGTCGCGCACTTCAAGGGTCCCAGCCGGGTCGAGCCCGTTTGCCGGTTCATCCAGAATAATAAGCTCCGGATCTCGGAGTAGAGTTGAGGCAATCCCCAACCTTTGCTTCATTCCCATTGAATAATGGCTATACCGGTCTCTGGCTCGGTCCAGAAGATTAACCCGTTCCAGTACATCCGTTATCTTGGCTCTAGGAACACCCCCGATAGCTCTAGCAAGCATCACCAGATTATCCCACCCAGACAGGTAAGGATAAAAGGCAGGTTCTTCAATGATTGCTCCGACCCGTCGGAGTGCCGCCCACCGGTTATCGTTAAGCTTATGGCCAAAAAGCTCGATACTGCCAGCAGTAGGAGCAATCAGCCCCAGAATCATCCCGACAGTGGTGCTTTTACCAGCGCCGTTTGGCCCTAAAAACCCGAAAACCTCACCACGCCGAAGCTCGAGGTTAAGATCACTTACTGCCTTCAGCTTACCGAAGCTCTTGCCCAGACCAATAGTGCGCAGAACAATGTTATCGTCTTGCCCTGCATCAGGCTGAGGTTCTATGTTCGCTTGATCAGTCATTTACTACTTTCTTTAAGAGCAGTCGTTCACCATCGAAATCGCGGACTCCGACAAAACTACTTACCGCTGATGTGCTTCATAATAGGCCACACAACAGTTTGTGTCAAACAGAACTAAACTGCACCAACATTGTCCTGTATTTACCAATAGAGTAAAATAATAACGAATGGATTTACTGGAGCTGTCGGCGAAAGGTAAGTACCGGTGAAAGCGTTACTACAACAGGTTAGTCGAGCCTCGGTCAGTGTGGACAGCGAGGTGGTGGGCAGTAGCGGACGAGGACTAGTCGTTTTCGTCGGTGTCGCCAGTGAGGATACAAAAGAGGATGCCCGTTATTTAGCCCAAAAGACAATCAGTCTACGCATCTTTCCCGATAAGACAGGCAAATTAAACCTTTCGTCTCTAGATATCCGGGGAGAACTACTCGTAGTAAGCCAATTTACTCTTCTGGCCGATACCAGAAAAGGGCGCCGCCCCAGCTTTACTAACGCAGCGTCTCCGGCTCAAGCCAAAGCCCTGTTTGAGCAATTTGTCACCGAGGCTCGTACCAGCGGCCTAAAAATCGAGACCGGACACTTCCAGCAACATATGCTGGTCGAAATCTATAATGACGGACCGGTGACCATAATGCTGGATAGTAGAGAAAAATTCCAGTAAATGTCCAATTAAAATTAATTTTAGTTCGTCTTGATATAGCAGATAGAGATAACTGAAGACCTGCTAATCTACAAGAATTTAAGCATCTGTGGCTCAAACTCCAAACTGATATCCAGGGCCTTAGTGGAATGAGTCAGTGCCCCGACTGAGATAATGTCGACTCCAGTCATCGCCACCATCCGAATATTAGCCAGGGTAACGCCGCCCGAAGCCTCGGTTCTAACCCGAGGTGGCATTAGACTAACGGCACGACGCATCTCATCAAGGCTCATATTATCCAGCATAATAATGTCCGCCCCAGCCTCAACCGCCACCCGTGCTTCCTCAATAGTGGTGACCTCCACCTCAACCAACAAACCCGGCGGAGCTCTCCGTTTTGCCTCAGTGATAGTATCCTTCAGATTACAGCCCAGGGCACGCAGTGCCGCGAGATGATTATCTTTAATCAGAATGCCATCACCCAGGTGAAAACGGTGATTATGCCCACCCCCCATACGCACAGCATACTTTTCCAGCAATCTAAGACCGGGGGTAGTCTTGCGGGTATCAGTAACTTTAACCGCCAGCCCGCGTGTTTTTGCCACATACCGCGCCGTTTCGGAAGCGATACCACTCAACCTCTGCAGAAAATTAAGCACCACCCGCTCCGCTTTAAGGATATTGGCTACTCGCCCAGAAACAGTGGCCACTTTATCGCCGGGTTTAACCATGGCACCGTCAGCAATGTGCTGTTCCACCCGAAGAGAAGGATCAACCCGGAGAAACACCCTTCTGGCTACCTCACCACCCGTCAGTATCCCCCGAGCTTTAATCAGCAGGAACGCCCGTCCGCAAAAATCAGGGGGTATCAGTATTTCGCTAGTAGCATCACTAGGCCCGATATCCTCAACCAGAGCCCGGTCAATGATATCATCAAGTTGTTCTTCCGATAGTCTAGGGATGCTAGGTACTTCTCTCATTTATCACCCCCATCGAGAAGGGACGAAACCGACTAAACCATTCCCTCCTGACCACCCAAACGATTGAGGATACCACCATTCGTCACTCGAATGGTGGCTCCAGACTCTATTTTCAAGACAACACTATCCTCGTCGATACTTTCCACCTGACCGTAAACTCCCCCGGCAGTAATTACCATATCGCCCTTCTGTAGTTCCCGTACCATTCGGTCCCGTTGTTTTTCTCGCTGGCGTAGGGGTCTAAGCATAAAGAGATAGAACATGCCAAAAACCAATACTAGAATGATAATTAACGGCCATACACTTGTCGTCGGCATTTACTCTTCTCCTCCCTATCCTAATCCGTCCCGGTTAATGCTGCTTGCCCTGCAGCGACCAAGGGCTAGTTCGCTCCACCCGAACATTTACTAATTGTCCCAAACGGTCAGCTTGGTCACCGAAGAATACCAGTTTATCACTCCTAGTTCGTCCGCGCCACTTACCTTTCTCCTTACTTTCGACCAGAACCTCTACCGTTTGCCCCAAAAGCCGGGCATTAATTTCGGCCGCAATCCCTACCTGAAGTTGC
>DCWM01000053.1 GCA_002335405.1 Dehalococcoidia bacterium UBA2162 | reverse complement strand
GGTGTATGTTATGCCAATAGAATACCAGCCTGAAACCGTGATTATTACAAGAATAATCAACCCGAAAGCGATAAAGGAATATTGGTTAATCAGGAGTAGCGATATAGACTTCAGCTTCATCTTATTCCCTTCGTTGAATCTAATTCCCCATGGGCTCCCTAGCCGTGGTTCTAACTATTTTGCTAAGTTAGAAACGCTAATTAGGTAATGACACGCTGGAGCCCTGGAGCACAGAAAAACATTCATACTGCCAAATCACGCCGCTCAAAAACGGTAACAGCTATGGCTAAAAATACTATCGTAAGCCCGAGCAGTACAATCGTATGGAAAAGATTCAGCCCATTTATCAGCGGGTCAGCGCTGATATAATAATAGAAGGGCGACAATATACGGAATGGTTCTAACCAATCAATCATAGGTGCCAAGGCATTCAAAAGATACCCGTATATTCCAAATACACTCGCCACAGCAAGGCCCTGCGCTCGTTTACCACGAGCGCAGCCTACTGCCAAGGCCAATGTTCCATAGGCTAGCCCCAGTACCGTTACACTGAAAATCGCTCCTGTCAGCCGCCCTAGGTTAATGTCGGCATCCACGGTAAGTATACCTAACACTAATATTGCCCAGAAGACAAACCCCAATACAAAAACGGAGATTATTAACGCACCAAATTTTTCTAATACTGCTCGCCAACGGGGCAGCGGAGTGGAAAGCAGCAAGTCCAGTGTACCCTGTTCTTCTTCTCCAGCGATAGCACTACTTCCAAAGCCGATAGCAAAGATTAAGAACAGTAATGGAGCCATAAAAAAGAGGAGTTCAGTGTTTAGGAACCCCTCTATTGAAGAATAGTCTACAGACTGTCCGCCAAAAAGACCCATAAGTTCCTCTGGCATCGCTTCTATGTATTCCTCAATAAGGTGCCCCGCGTCCCGGATAGAAGGATAGAACACCATCATGAGAGAGGTCAACGCGGTAATGCCAAGCCCCCAAGCCAGTAAGGAACGTCTTCGGTCCTGCAGAGTTCTCCACAATACATTACACAGCATGATTCTCCCCTCCGCTGTAATAACTTAAAAAGATTTCCTCCAAATTCGGTTCATGGCTGATTAAATTGACTACCTCATATTGAGCTATTGCCTTAATTAGAGTATCCAAAGTTCCTGTAACGGTGCATCGAAGTACATTATTCTCTAATATCACGTTACGTACACCCGGCATACCAGAAAATGACTCTTGAGGTACTGAAGCAGCAAAATAAATCTCTATCTGGCGTAAGGCTCGAGTTTTAAGAGCATCAACATTTTCCACAGTAATTAGTCGCCCTTCACGTATTAGCCCTACACGGTCACACACTCGCTCCACCTCTGGCATGTTGTGAGAGGAAAGGAGAACTGTACACCCGCTGGCTTTGGACTCATCAATCAGGCGGTAGAATTCCTGCTGCATCAATGGGTCTAATCCTGCAGTTGGCTCATCCAGGATTATTAATTCTGGCTTATGCATAAACGCTTGTATTAGTCCGAGCTTTTTCTTGTTGCCATGGGACAGCGAGCGAATACGTCGTGAGAGATTACATTGCAGCCGTTCTGCTAATTCTTCAACATATTGCCAATTCACGCCGTTGCGCAAATGGCCGACATATTGTAAGAATTCAGCTCCTGTCAGTTTCTCATAGAGTCTAACTTCACCGGGCAGATAACCAATGTTCTTTCTTACTTGACGGCTCTTTTGGCGGATATTCATTCCAAAGATGGTTACTTGTCCATGGGTAGGTCGGATGAAATTAAGCAATACACGAATGGTGGTTGTCTTACCAGCACCATTGGGGCCGAGGTATCCGAAAACCTCTCCCCTCTCTACAGTGAGGTTAAGATCTATCACCCCGCGACTTTTGCCATAGAACTTGGTAAGTCCCTGAATATTAAGCACTGCGTCCATCGTTTTCCTTCTCCGTGCCCCTTCTTAATGCTCTAACAAACCTATCACGCTAGCATAAAAGCCAGATCTTTTGTGTATTATATATCTTCTACATTATATCGTCCAAGTCAAATATTGGGCCATCCCTACAAATCTCTTGCAGCCCTTTCTTCGTCTTTATGGTGCAGCCGTAGCAAACCCCCCGCCCGCACCCCATAACCGTCTCCAGGGAAACCTGAGTTGGCTTATTTTTGAGGAATTTTCTTCTCTGGAGGTACATCTCTCGGTACATCGGTATTGGGCCGCAGGCGAAAACCTGGTCGGCCCGATCAATAAACTCGGGAACAAGATCAATTACTCGTCCTTTCTTTCCCGCACTACCATCTTCGGTGGTAATGACGGTTTTGATTCTTGATGGTAGAAGATTCTTCGGATAAATTTGGGAAGCAGTAGCGGCGCCCAAAAGGAGCGTTACCGACCTCGTTTTTTTGACCGCTTCCTGAGCTAGAAAATAGAGTGGGGCAATGCCGATGCCGCCGGCTACTAAAAGTAAGTTTCGCGAATCAGAACGTATAGAAAAATCAACACCCAGTGGTCCGAAAAGTTCCACTTTAGAGCCAATATGGCGTTGGGATAACCAATTTGTGCCTTTGCCATCTTCCCATACGGCGAAAAATAGTGCTATATTGCCCTTGTTATTTACCTGATGTATGCTAAATGGGCGTGGTAATATGGTTTTTCCGCCACAGCGCACCATGACGAATTGTCCCGGCTTAGCTTTCGGGGTTAATTCAGGGCAGTCTAACCACAGAAGATAGCTACCTAATACGTCTCGTGGTTGTGGGCGTTTAAGGGCGCGGCGGCGCTCAAGCTCTTTTAAGATTCTCGTATTACTAATGACTTTGGCGATAATTTGTTTCAAGCGGGCTCCTTTTCTCGGTAGTCAGGTAACGGTTTGGCGGTGTAGGTTTGATCGCCGTTTATTAATGCCTCAGCAACGGCTCGGGCGGTATCCAGCGAGGTATAACAGGGGATACGTTTCTCCACCGCCGCTCGGCGAATGTAGAAACCGTCGCGAAACGGGATGCTACCTCCGGTGATGGTGTTGATCACGCCATCGACCGTGCCATCGTTGATAATATCGATGACATTGGGATGCCCCTCTTCCAGCTTTTTGGTAATGACGGTCACGGGTAATTTCGCAGCGGTAATCATCGTCGCCGTACCTTCGGTAGCGTAGAGTTTACAGCCGATCGAGGCGAACCTCCGGATTATGGGTAGGGCTTCTGGCTTATCCCGGTCGGCAATACTAAGAAGTATTGCCCCTTTTGCCGGTAGCATTAACCCGGCGGCGCGTAATGCCTTAGTCAGGGCGGCATCAAAGGTGTGGTCAATGCCCATTACCTCGCCGGTGGACTTCATTTCGGGGCCAAGATAGGTATCGACACCGAGTAGTTTTGACATTGAGAATACTGGGGCTTTGATAGCGAATAGTTTTTGTTTTTTATAGAGTCCCATAGGGTAGCCTTGTTCCTTTAGGCTACGCCCCAGCATCACTTTCGTCGCTATCTTGACCATGGGTACGCCGGTTACTTTGGAGATAAAGGGGATAGTGCGGCTCGCCCGCGGGTTCATTTCCAGAACATAGACTTGCCCTGACTCGTCAGAACTATTGCCTCGCATGATATCGAATTGGATATTCATCAAGCCCTTGTTTTTAATCCCCAGCCCGATGCGGATAGTATAGTCGACAATTGTTTTCACCTCCGCCTCAGTCAGATTGACTCCGGGGTAAACTGCCGCTGAATCGCCGCTGTGCACCCCAGCCCGCTCGATATGCTCCATAATACCGGGAATAAAAACCGTCTCCCCGTCACCGACGGCATCCACCTCACACTCTTTGCCTTCGAGATATTTATCAATCAGCACCGGGTGCTTGGTATCCAGCTCCATAGCTAGACTCATGTAGCGGATAAGCTCGGTTGCATCATGGACGATTTCCATCGCCCGTCCGCCGAGAACATAGCTGGGGCGGACCAGTACTGGATAGCCGATGAGCTTGGCGATATTAAGCGCTTCATCAATTGTGGTCACTGCTGCGCCGGGTGGCTGAGGGATATCTAGGTGGCTGAGAAGGCTCTCAAACCGGCCACGGTCGCTGGCAAGATCAATGGTATCGGCACTGGAACCGAGAAGGGGTATACCGGCGCGTGACAACGGCTGGGAGAGATTGATAGCTGTCTGCCCGCCGAACTGGACGATAGAAGGTGGCGCATTGATAGGGTCATTTGAATCGTTATGATCATCCTCGTTTTCCAGAATATCTCGCAGACTCTCTTCGTCCAGGGCTTCGAAGTAGAGGCGGCTGCTGGTATCGAAGTCGGTAGATACTGTTTCCGGGTTAGAGTTGACCATGATGCTCTGATAGCCGGCTTCCTGCAGCGCCCAGGCGGAGTGCACACTGGAGTAGTCGAACTCAATGCCCTGAGCGATACGGATAGGGCCGCTGCCTATGACCACCGCCTTCTTCTCTTTGATTAATACCGCCTCGTTTTCCTGCTCGTAAGTGCTGTAAAAGTAAGGAGTAGCGGCATTGAATTCAGCGGCACAGGTATCCACCATTTTGTAGACCGGGCGGATATTCCAACTGCGTCGTTGTTGTCTCACCTGTTCGGTCAGTCTGTCGGCTAGTGTGCCAATCTGTTCATCGGAAAAGCCGAGACGCTTTGCCTGCCGTAGAAGGTCAGGCGTCAGCGATTGCGATAGTAGTTGCTTCTCCATGGCGACAATGTTCTGCATTTTGCTGATGAACCAGAGGTCGATGTTGGTATGCCTGGCGATTTCTTTGGCATTTATCCCTCTTCGGAGCGCGGCCATTATTGCCCAGAGTCTCAGGTCGCTTGGCCCTAGGGGGTAGGATTTGATATTGGCTCCTAGTGCCCAATTATGGTCTTCCCATAAAAGTGAACGCTTTCCGAACTCCAGTGAGCGCACTGCTTTTTGTAGAGCCGCCTCAAATGTACGGTCGATAGCCATGACCTCGCCGGTGGCTTTCATCTGGGTGCCAATGATACGGTCACCCGAGGCAAACTTGTCAAAAGGCCAGCGTGGAATCTTAACGACAATATAATCGAGCGTCGGCTCAAAAGAAGCCATCGTCTTGCCGGTGACGGCGTTGGGGATTTCATCAAGCCGTTTGCCCACGGCAATCTTCGAGGCAACACGAGCAATAGGATAGCCGGTGGCTTTGCTGGCTAAAGCGGAGCTTCGGCTGACCCGTGGGTTGACCTCGATAACATAATACCGCTCGCTCTTTGGGTCAAGGGCAAACTGGACATTACACCCACCCTCGACGCCTAGCGCCCGGATAATTTTCAGGCTCGCGGTCCTCAGCATCTGGTATTCTTTGTTGGTTAGAGTTTGGCTGGGGGCGACAACGATACTATCGCCGGTATGGACGCCCATCGGGTCGATGTTTTCCATGTTGCATACGGTGATGCAGTTATCTACCGCATCACGTATTACCTCGTACTCTATTTCCTTCCACCCAGCCACCGATTGTTCTACCAGTATCTGGTGGGTAGGGCTGACGGTCAGTCCATTGGTTACCACGGCCTCCATTTCCTCCCATGTATTCGCCATTCCCCCGCCTGTCCCTCCCAGGGTAAAGGAGGGACGGACGATGACCGGCAGGCCGATTTCTCTGGTTATCTTTTTCGCTTCTTCTAGGCTGGTCACGGTGGCGCCAGGGGGCACCGGCTCACCGATGCTGATTAGTAGTTGCTTGAAAAGTTCGCGGTCCTCAGCGTCTCTTATTGTCTGGATTGGTGTTCCCAGAACTCCCACCTTATATTTATCCAGTACGCCGGCATCAGCTAGCTCCACTGCCAGATTAAGCCCTGTCTGTCCGCCGAGGGTGGGTAGTAAGCCATCGGGACGTTCCCGTTCGATGATGCGGGTGAGCATCTCTACGGTTAACGGCTCGATATAAACAATATCGGCAATGCCCTCATCAGTCATAATGGTGGCTGGGTTAGAGTTGACCAGTACGGAGGTCACGCCCTCTTCGCGCATCGCCTTGCACGCTTGAGTGCCGGCGTAGTCAAACTCTGCCGCCTGTCCGATAACTATCGGACCCGAGCCGATGATTAAGGCTTTGGTGGGTTTCAAACTTTATTCCTCGCGAAATAATCACGACCACTAGGTATAAAAAGCATTCCTTTCACGCCTTCGTTGTTTAGATAGAATTCCTTGGTGAGGAGTTATTTTTCTTCTCTCATCATCTCCAAAAACTTCTCAAAAAGATAGGTATTGTCTAAGGGACCGGGGGAAGCTTCCGAATGGTACTGGATGGAGAAAATGGGCAGCTCTTTATGCCTTAAGCCCTCCACGGTGCCGTCGTTCAGATTGATGTGACTCACCTCCAGCCCGTCCTTCAGCGTATCCGGGTCAACGGTATAACCGTGATTCTGGGCAGTAATATGAACCCGCCCGGTGGCGAACTCCTTTACCGGGTGGTTGCCGCCCCGGTGGCCAAACTTGAGCTTAAAGGTCTTGCCGCCGAAGGCTTTGCCGATAAGTTGACAGCCGAGGCAGATACCCATAATCGGCTTCTTGCCGATTAGTTTTCTTACATTGATGACGATGTAGTCCAGTAGTTCCGGGTCGCCGGGGCCGGGGGATAAAAGGATACCATCTGGGTTCATCTTCAGGATTTTCTCGGCGGGGGTAGTGCACGGCACTACCGTTACCTGGCATCCCAGTTGAGCCAACAGCCGCAGGATATTAAACTTCAAGCCGCAGTCGAGGACGACGACCCTGAACGATGGTACCTTATTCGGTTGTTCCGGCCACTCATACGGGGTAGTGGTAGACACGTCTAGGACAAAATCGGTCGAGTCGTAATCGGGTGTCTGCTTCAAGGCGGCTAGAGCCTCTTTTGGGGTCTTGTTACTGGTGAGCATTCCCATCATGACGCCTGCGGAGCGTAATTTCCGGGTGATGGCGCGCGTATCAACGCCTCGCATACCCGGAATGCAGCTTGCGTCTAGATATTGGTGGATTGTCTTCTGGCTTAGGTAGTGATTTGGTTCAAGGCAGTCCTCCCGGACGACGAAGCCCCGTATCTGAATTCGATCCGATTCCACATCTCGACCATTCACGCCGTAGTTGCCGATTAGGGGATAAGTCGGCACGACAATCTGACCGGCATAGGACGGGTCGGTGAGTATTTCTTGGTAACCCGTCATGCTCGTATTGAAGACGACCTCGCCGTAGGTATCGGTCTGAGCGCCGAAGGAATAGCCTTCGTAGACCGAGCCATCCGCCAGAACAAGTATTGCGTTCTTTGTCATAATTAACTTACCCTAATAGTCAATAACCAAAAACAAATACCAGGCAAATATTAAATACCCTTAATCAACAACATCCGAACGTTTGTTTATTTAAATTTGGTTATTGTCTCTTGTATCTTGGTTTTTGTCGTGCCCGATTCATCTCTATATACCATCTTGCCGCCGTATATCGTCGCCATCACCTTACCCTTGAGGACAAAACCGGCCCAAGGCGTGTTCTTGCCCTTGGAGGCGAAGGTCTTTAAGTCAACCAGCCAGTCCTTTTTCGGGTCGAAGATGGTAATATCGGCTGGGGAATCAATCGCTAGGGTTCCTAGCTGGCCATATCTATGACCGAGGATTCTGGCTGGCTCGCTGGTTAGTTTGGTAATAAGAGTTGTCAGCGTTAGTTGTCCCCTGTGCACCAAACCCATCAGGCTGCCGAGAGTCGTCTCTAGTCCGCTAATGCCAAAAGCTGCTCGGGTAAGATCGCTGCGTTTATCCGTCTTAGTATGGGGAGCGTGGTCGGTAGCAATAATATCGATGACTCCTTCATTCAATCCCCGGATCAGGGCCGAAATATCCTGTTGGGTTCTCAGCGGCGGATTTACTTTAGCTTGAGTGCCGCATTCTATTACTCTTTCTTCGGTCAAAGTTAGGTGGTGCGGTGTCACCTCGGCCGTAACTCGAATATTCTTCATCTTGGCCTGGCGGATAAGTTCGACGCCGCCGGCCGTACTGATATGGGCGAGATGTAACCAGCCGCCGGTTCTTTCCGCTAGTTTCAGGTCGCGCTCTATCATCGTTTCTTCCGCCATCGCTGGCATACCTGGTAAACCGAGGGCCAGAGAGATTCGTCCCTCATTAATTACGCCACCGGCGGTAAGTGTTGTATCCTCGCAGTGGTTGATAATGGGTAAACCTGAAGTCCGGCTCCATTCGAGAGCTTGGCTCATCAACTCGGCGTCGAGCACTGGCAAGCCATCATCGCTAAAGCCGAACGCTCCCGCTGAGGCTAATTCCCCCAGCTGAGTCAACTTCTTCCCTTGTCTATCCGTGGAAATACAACCAATCGGTAAGACGCGGACAACGCCTTCGGTCTTTGCCTTGGTACGGACGTAATCGATAGCCGGCGCGTTATCTAAGGGCGGATTAGTGTTTGGCATACAACAAATGGTGGTGAAACCACCCCGCGCCGCCGCTTGGGTTCCGGTGGCGATGGTCTCCTTCTCCTCAAGGTACGACTCACGGAGGTGACAATGAAGGTCGATGAAGCCCGGGCAAACGATTAGACCGTGGGCGGGTAGGGTAGAATAATTAGGGTGAGGCGGGGATTCTTCCCCACTCCCCAGCCACGAAATCTTACCTTCTGTAATCAATAAATTACCCACCTCGTCGAGCTTTTGTCCGGGGTCGATGAGCCGGCCCCCCTGAATTAGCCAGGACTTCATCTTAATGACGTCCTCCAGTATAATGGCTCGGCTTGAAGCCCTGAGACTCGGCCTCAGCGGCTGAAGCGAAAACAATCAGGTTTTCATCCTTAATTATTCGCGCCCAGTGGCTGTCAGCTCTATGGTATTTTTTGTCACTTAATTTGCCCTCGTGCCAATTCGAACTGGCGATATATTGCGGTTCAAAGCCGTGTTCACAATAGGTACAGCGTAAGGTTAAAGGGTCGCGATTGACGATTTTGAACTCGGGCTTAAGATACTTTGTTTCCGTCTTCTGGATAGAAACACACCTTGTATTTGGACACTTGAGGTCTAAATCCTGCCGGTAAACGGGATAGTCAATCCCGACTTGCTTGGAGTTATTCCGGGGAACAGCGGTATTTTCCGCGCCCAACAAGAGGGCAAGTAAGGCCATTCTTACTGGAACTCCATGTGCCGCTTGCTTAAAGTACTGACTCCGTGGGTCGGTATCCAGGTCGTAAGCCAACTCATCGATTCTTGGCAGAGGATGCATCACTAATGTTTTACGGAAGGCCTTGTCCTCGAGTAGTTTCTTATCGACCACCAGATATTTCTTCTCTAGTTCTTCGTTCTCAGCCGTAGTGAAACGTTCTTTTTGCGGCCGGGTAACATAAAGGGCATCGACGCCTGTTTTTAACTCCACCGCCAAACCGACATCAGGTATCATGGCCAACTGATGTGGATTGGTTGGTGTCGTATAGACGGCATCTAGGGGGAAAAGTCTCTCTTTGTTCGTTTGTTTCGGAGGTGCCAACCTTTCCACATCCCCCCCGTACTCGGTGACCAGCTTTTGGAGAATATGTTCCGGTACCTCTAAACCTGGGCTGGGGCAGAAAAGGATATTAGCGCCGAATTTGGCTAGAGCAAATATAAGCGAATGTATTGTCCGTCCATATTTTAAATCACCCCACAAGGCAATTTTTAATCCCTTAATCGTTTGCCTTTCTTTCCGGATAGTGTAAAGGTCTAACAATGTCTGCGTCGGATGCTGATGTCCGCCATCACCGGCGTTGATTACCGGAACACCGGAATAATCGGCGACGACTTTAGCCGCTCCCTCCCACGGATGCCGGATGACGATAATATCGGCATAACTGCCGATGATGCGCGCCATATCGGCTAGGCTTTCCCCCTTAGCCAGTGAGGTAGCTCCGATGTCCATGGTCGTGATGACGCTACCACCGAGTCGGTACATGGCTGCTTCGAATGATAGGCGGGTCCTCGTGCTCGGTTCGAAGAAGAGACTGGCCATAATTTTGCCACGGCAGAGTTTCCCGACTTGCCTCGACCTTCCCTGATCTGGTGTGGTGGCTGCTGCTGACATTTCATCTGCTAAGGAAAAGATAGCTTCGATCTCTCCTGTAGACAGGTCATCGATTGTTACTAAACTTTGTTCTGTCAGAGCCATACTATCGCCTCGGTAAAATTCGTCGTCGGGCGACGTCCTGGCCGTGCTTGATGATAACGACCTTATCGACATCGTCAGTCTCGACTAACTGAACCTGTATCTCTTCGTCAAGGGAACTGGGTATATTCCGACCGACGTAGTCCGGGCGAATCGGTAATTCACGGTGGCCACGGTCGACTAATACCGCCAGTTGAATTGACTCGGGGCGTCCCAGATCCACTAGGGCGTCCATCGCTGCCCGAGTGCTCCGTCCGGTATACAAGACATCATCGACCAAAACCACGGACTTACCGTCGACGTTGACGGGAATCTGAGCAAGTTGGTTCTTCAGGTGGTTCTTCACTACACCTCCCCAGTGTGGTGAAGGATGGTTTGCTAGGTCATCACGGTAGAGGCTGATGTCTAGAGCACCCATCAGTATTCCCGGGCCCTCGAATTTTTTCATGTTGGCTGCCAACCGCTGGGCTAGAGGTACGCCACGGGTACGTAAGCCTATTAATATCATATTTTCAGTTGTCTTGTTACGCTCAATAATTTCGTGGGCGATGCGCGCCAGACTCCGTCGGATATCTTCTGAGGCCATGATGGTTTTTTCGGTCATAAAAACAGCCCCTCGCTAGCCAGAGCAAGAGGCTCCAAATGCCCGTTCTGATATTCGGGATGTTTCCCCTTGCTAGTCTCGCTGGGCTAGCTTAAAGGTCAAGGTTAGGAACTAGATTATTTATTATTACATCGTATTATATCACCTTCTCCGGACTTTTACAACCCCCAAGAATAAAATTTTTCCTAATCCCTTTGACAACCCGCTGCAAAGGATAATAGAATTTCAATGAACTTACTGAAGGAGGTAATATCTTGCCGTTACCGGCCGGAATCACTAAATTTATTGGTCAGGTTAGTTCGACTATTTACGAAGTAGAAAAAGGCGCCGTCGCCCGATTTGCTGAAGCGGTGGGCGACCCTAATCCGCTCTATTGGGATGAAGAATATGCTCGGAAGTCACGTTACGGTGCTGTCATCGCTCCGCCTGGGTTTTTCGGCTGGCCGATGAGACGGGGAGAATCGTCGGATGACCTGAAAACTCTTGTATCCAGTCTGGCCGAAGCTGGCTATGGACGTATCTTGGATGGCGGAATTGAATGGGAGTTCTTAAAGCCGATTCGAGTCGGAGATAAGTTGACGGTGACATCGACGGTTAAGAATATTGTGGAACGTAGCGGGAAAACGGGGAAGGCGGTTTTCGCGTTTCGCGAGATAATTTACGTCAATCAGAATAACGAGACGGTGACTAGGGCTCGCCAGACCACAATCCATCTGGTGGGTTGACCGGCTAAATACATTGGGAGACGATAAATGGCAAAACAACTGTATTGGGAAGATGTTGAAGTCGGTACCGAGTTACCATCTTTAGCTAAGGTGGCGACGACACAAATACTGGTTGGATGGGCCGGCGCCTCAGGGGATTTTGTCCCCCTTCACTATGATGATGCCTTCGCTCGTTCTCAAGGACTACCAGGCGTAATTGTCCATGGCGCCTTGAAGCGCCAGTGGTTGGTTCAGCTAATTATCGATTGGAGTGGAGACGAAGGAACCTTGAGGAAGTTCTCCTGTCAGTATCGAGCTGTCGATTTTCCACGGCCGATGAGAACATTAACCGAAGCCCAGGAAGGGGAAACTTGGTGGGGTAAAGGTAAGGTTACCAAGAAATATATTGAGAATGGTGACCATTATGTTGCGTGTGATATTTGGGTTGGGAAAGGGGAAGGGGAAGTGACCACTACGGGAAGGGCGACGGTTATTTTACCGTCGCGCTCCGCCAAGGGCTGATTTCTCTCCGGTCACTCAGACAATACCTTGTTGTTGAGACGATGACTTGATGTTTGACCAAAAGCGCCTCGCATACCACTCTTCCAGGCACTGAATTACTTCTTTGTCGTTCAGGTCATACCAGCGCCGGTAAAAACTAGCTACGGAGAATTGGGGCTTACTGTCGACGGTCACAGTGATGATTTTATCAGCTGTCGGCTTGATTTGTTCTATAGCGCTGTCTGAGGCGACAGGTACTGCCACAATGACTTCTTCGGGTTGCCGGCGGCGCACCGATTCTATGGCAGCTTTCATGGTAAAGCCGGAGGCTAACCCATCATCCACGATAATCACTATCTTGCCCCTGGTTAAAGCTAATGGCTTATCCTTACGGTAGAGTAAACTTCGTTGGCGAATGTCATTTCTGACTTTATCGATTTGAGCATTGACCTGCTCTGGGGTCAAGCCTGTTTTTTCAATTAGCTCTTTGTTCATAATGACCGAACCATCATCCGCCATCGCACCAAATCCAGCTTCTGGATTGAGTGGCAGGGGAAGCTTACGGACAATAACCACGCCAAGGTTAGCGTCGAGAGTTCGGGCTATCTCTAGCCCGACTGGCACACCGCCATTGGGAATGGCCAGCACGAGCACCGACTGTCCCTGATATTCAATTAGCCGCTGAGCTAATTGTCGGCCAGAATCATAGCGGTCATTAAAGAGCACCTGTTCTCGATGTAGTTCCATGTTCTTCTTAGTTCCTATTTAATCAGCTTAAATTGACCAACATCGACCAGCCCTAGGTCGGTCAGTCTCAGCTCCGGGATTACTGGTAGCGCCATGAAGGAAAGGGTAGAAAAGGAAGAAGATAGTCTTGCTCCTAAGTGGGTCGCCGCTTGTTCCAAGTGGTGTAGTTTATCGACGACGACTTCCAACGGCTCAGTTGAGAGCAGTCCGGCAATGGGTAAGGTAAGACTGGCTAGGACTTGTCCTCCGGCGACAACGACCAGGCCCCCTTGGAGCCGCTCGATCTCCTTGATAGCGGCATAGATATCTTCATCGTTGGTACCAACGGCGACAATATTGTGCGAATCATGGGCAATGGATGAAGCCAGGGCTCCTTTCTTTAAGCCAAGGCCGCTGATCATGCCTTGGCCAATGTTACCCGTAGCTTTATGCCTCTCCACTACAACTAATTTCAGAATGTCACGGCTAATATCGGGTATAATCACGCCGTCTCGCACCCTAATTTTTCCTATTCTTTTCCGAGTAATTATCTGACCGGGGACAATTTCAATAATGGGTAGGGTCTCCCCTGAAGCCCTAAGCTGCAAGGATTCAATCGGAAATGGCTTCACCTTGACGGTATTTGTTAATCCGCGGCTGGCAGCTCTCTTGACCGAAAATAACGGCTTCCCGGTATCGGCCACTAGGCGCCCACGATGAAAGACCATATCTACGCGCAGGCTTGATAGATCATCGATAACGATTAGATTTGCCTGGTAACCGGGAGCCACAGCTCCAAGCCCTCTCAGGTGGAAATATTCGGCGGGATTAATCGTCGCTAATTGAATGGCTCGTATCGGAGGCAGACCAAGAGCGATGGCCTTTCGTACCACCGCATCAATCGTACCGTCCCGGAATAGGTCGACGCAATTCCGGTCGTCAACCACAAAAAAACACCTCTTATAGGTTTTGTCGGTAATTAGGGGGAGCAGAGCTTCTAGGTTATTCTCAGCAGAGCCTTCCCTAATCATGATAAACATGCCCTGGCTGAGTTTTTCCTTAGCCTCAGCTAGGGAAACGGACTCATGGTCGGAATAAATACCGGCGGCAATGTAGGCATTTAGTTCCTTACCGCTAATACCGGGAGCATGGCCATCGATAATCTTGTTCTGAGCTAGTCCAATTGTCGCCAGTACTGCCTTATCGCTACTGAGTAAGCCTGGAAAATTCATCACCTCGCCTAGGCCGAGGCAGCCTCGCCAGCGCAGAATTTGACGTAATGCTGGAGCATCGATCTTGGCCCCCGAGGTCTCGAGGTGGGTTGCGGGTACGCAGGAAGGTGCCATGAGGAAAAGCTCCAGAGGTAAATGGCGGGCTGAGCTCATCACATATCTTATGCCCGCCAATCCAGAAACATTGGCGATTTCGTGGAGGTCGGTGACGACCGCCAAAGTCCCCCGTGGCACTACGGCACGGGCATACTGTGCCACATCGAGCATCGAGCTTTCCAGATGGGTATGGCCATCGATAAAACCGGGTGATAGATACCGGCCTTCCAAATCCAGTACCCGCTCCCCTCGGTGATAATCACCGATGCCGGCAATCTTATCGCCGCCGATGGCGACATTACCGGACTTGATCTCACCGCTAAAAACATTGACGATCCTGGTATTGGCTAGAACCAGGTCCGCTGGCGTATCTCCTTTAGCTATTGAGATTAGGCGGGCTTTTTCGATAGTACCAGTTTTCAAATATCTCCAAAAAAACAGATATCGGGTAGGTGGCGAAACTTTTCATCACAGTCTAGGCCATAGCCAACGATAAATTTGTTCGGTACAGTGAAGCCTAGATAGTCGATTACCACCGGAACTTTGCGTCGGGAAGGCTTATCCGTTAGCGCACACAGCTTCAAAGAGGCTGGTTCTTTTTTTCGCAGATGCTGCAAGAGAAAGTCGTAGGTTAGTCCAGTATCCACAATGTCCTCAATCACTAGTACGTCCCGGCCATTAATCGGAGAACGCAGATCCTGTACTACCTGGATTTTTTCGGAACTTTGGGTGCCCCGACGATAACTGGAAAAGGCAATAAACTCCATGGTTAAGGGGAAATCCAGAGATCGAACCAGGTCTGCCATAAAGATAAAAGAACCTTTTAGAATACCGATGAGCAGGGGATTTTTGCCGTGATAGTCCTTCATGATTTCTGTCGCCAACCTATTAACGGTGGCGGCTATCTCCTGCCGGGTGAGAAGAACCTGGGGTTCAGATTGAGGACTCATAGTTACCCCTGTGATTATAATCCTTGCCTTAATTCCCGTCCACTAATACCAGATTTCTTTTCCACGCCAGTAGACGCTTCGGCTTCGTCGTCGCCATAAGTTACCTGGTCTGCGTAAAAAGTAACCCGCGGCCAGACCAAAAACCAGCCCGCCGAGATGTGCTTCCCATGCGATGCCTGGTGATGTCATTAGGAAGAATCCTCCGATAACTGCCACCCAGAGTGGAATAGGTACCGGTATCGGGAAGATGAAAACCCTTAGATTGGGTCGTAGAGCGGTCAGTGCCCCACCCACCGCAAATACGGCTCCGGAGGCACCAATGGCTATCGTAAAAGGTGGGGCTAAGCCCAAATACAGAATATTCCCTAGTATCCCACCAGCGAAATAGACAACAGAAAATTTTTTTTCTCCGATTAGTTGAATCAGATGAGTCCCATAAAACCAGAGCAAAAACATGTTAAACAGAATATGTCCGATACTGGGGAGAGGCGCGTGCACAAAGAGGTTAGTAATTATCGTCCATGGTCTCATCAAGAAGCTGGCGGGCTGTAAACCGAAAAGGCTAATAAAATTGGGATTAATAGAGGTGGCAACATATAGTATGGTGTTGGTGATTATTAGGAACCCAATAGGCCCTAAACTAAAGCTATTTCTGTATGTCACCCGATATGCCATGATTTTATTTCTGTAGTAATGAAATGAGCCGAGCCAATGACTACATGATAACCTGAAGTATAAATTGTGACAAGGGGTGACTCTCAACTGCGATATATTGACTGGACTGAAGTAACTCTGTATTATGGGCACCAAAACAGGCTGCCCATAATATGATTCCCGTAGCTACATTCGGTATGAGCTTATCCGTGGAGAAAATCAGGGAGTGAAATTCCTCAAGGGGCTTACCCCTAGTCTTCTCGGCTTACTCCTTTTCCTCTCTCTCTCTATCTTCGGGTTGGGCTTTACCATCAACGGTACTATCCTCAACCCGGAGTTTATCCGTACGGAAGTTGAAGAACTGGGTATATCGGCGCTTGTCCAGGAGTTTGTTAATCAACCCACCGGCGAGACACAAAACGGCGCAGGAGGTTTGCCTAAAGAATTAGATACGGCAGTGACCGATACCGTCACACAACGGGAACCTTTACTCAGAGAGCAAATAACTGCCGCCATCGACTTAACCTATGATTACCTGCTTGGGAGGAGAGCAAGTCCTGACTTGGCTGTGATCCTGCGCAGCACTATTCTGCAAAAGGACTTCCTTATTGATATAATTGATAATCTCGATGTAACATTCCTAGCGAGGGAAATTCTCAGCGAACAACTCAGCTCTGTCCAAATCCCCGTTCAATTCCAGGGATATGTTGACGCTTCTTATGATAATGTTGTCTCTGATGTTAAACCTATCATTAAGCCACAAATCGAAGCTGCCGCTGACTCAGTACTGGACTACCTTGTCGGGATAAGTGATGGCTTTTCGATAATAATTGATGTAGGACAACTTACGACAAGCCTGAGGACTGCCCTCCATGACGCTGTATTTGCATCGCCGCCGCCTGAGTTTGCCTTGATGACCCCCGAGCTGAGGGAGTCTTTATTCAACCAGATTTTCCAGGATATTGCCGGTGAGATACAACCAACCTTTGAAATTGACGCAGAAAGTTTGTTCGACACTACTGACAGGGTGGGTATCGCTGGCGAGTTGGCCCAAGCGGAAAAGGGGCTTGTCCAGGCTAGGCAATATATCGAGAATTTCCAGTTCGTGTACAAATTGATTGTTGTTCTTATTCTGCTATTGATGGCTGGTATTATTCTTATCCATCGGCAGGTAAGAAGCGTTACTCGGAACTTGGGCGTCATCTTCTTGAGCTATGGTGTCTTTGGGTATGCTGTGGTTCTTGTTGGCCGGTATTTTGCCAACACACAGTTACCGTTGGCGCTCGCAGGAATGCCGCCATCATTTCAGGTCTGGGTATTGCAACTCCCTGGCCGTCTGCTCTTGCCGATGGTAGTGTTCAGCCTTACTCTGTTAGTTGGTGGAGTCGTGCTACTCGTCGTTTCGTTTGTCTATCGGAGGCGCCTAGATCGAGCCTCACTACCAGCTATTTAGTTCCCGCGGCACTGCTCGTGGTGCGGCGACAACGCACTAGTAACTTCAGCTTTTCCTGTCCCACCACTTTAACCGTTTCACCCGACTTAATCATTCCGTCAACCGAGTAGGCTACCCAAAGTTCACCCTTAATCTTGACCATACCTTCAGGAGCCAGCGGTGTCACTGCCTGGCCCTTATCACCAACTAGGCTTGATAACCCGACGACTGATTTCTCTTGTAATTTTAAAGTCCGGCCAACCAGCCGATAGGTGAATACCGAATAGGTAATTAACAGAGCCATCAAGACAATAAGACCCGGTAAAGGTAAATGAACGCCGAGTGTCGGTAAACCCCATAGCACAATAACCACTAGGGCTGCCTCTTCCAACAAGGCGCTGATAATAGCGAAGATAAGCCGGGTCATAATCTTGTCTCCCTTGGCTTAATTATAGCAGGCTGGCTGTATTGTTGTTTGGTAAATATGGATGTTATAATTCGTTAATATAATCTTACGAAGCAACTTTGGAGGCAGCAATGAAGCTAAGCCGTGAAGAAGTACTCCATATCGCCCTACTGGCGCGGGTGGGTCTGGCTGAGGCTGAAGGTGAAAAACTTGGGGAACAACTGTCTAATATTCTGGAGAACTTCGAGGTATTACAGCCTGTGGATACCAGCGATGTTCCGCCGACGACACAATCCATCATCCGGCACAATGTTATGCGCGACGACGAAGTTACCCCCTCCTTGTCCCAGGACGAAGTTCTGGCCAACGCTCCGCAAAAAGAGGAGAATTTCTTCCGCGTACGTGCCGTACTCGAACAGTAACTCGATAGCACTATGGAGGTAAGCTCGATACTCAATCAAAAGCGATTGACTATTCACGAAGCCCATGATTTGCTCAAAACCAGGCAGTTATCCTCGGTGGAGCTAACCAAGGCTTATCTGGAACGTATCCGAGAAATTGATCCCGGGGTTCATGCCTTCGTTACGGTGACCGATGAGCTAGCATTGAAACAGGCTCAAAAGGCTGATGAGATAATTGCCAGGGGGGATATTGGTCCCCTCACCGGTATTCCGGGACTGATTAAGGATAACATTTGTACCAGAGGGGTACTTACTACCTGCTCGTCAAAGATGCTGGCTAATTTTGTGCCACCGTATGCTGCTACCGTGGTCGAAAGATTGGAGGCGGGTGGGGCGGTGGTTATCGGTAAGGCTAACATGGATGAATTCGCCATGGGTTCTTCAACGGAGAACTCAGCCCTCTTTACTACCCGGAACCCTTGGGATTTGTCCCGTGTTCCCGGCGGCAGCAGCGGCGGTTCGGCGGCGGCGGTCGTGGCTGGCGAGGCGGTCTATGCCCTCGGTTCCGATACTGGCGGTAGTATACGCCAGCCGGCTGGTTTCTGTAGTATCACTGGCCTAAAACCAACTTATGGCCGGGTCAGTCGTTATGGTCTGGTGGCTTTTGCTAGCTCACTCGACCAGATTGGTCCGCTCACGCAGGATGTGACCGATTGTGCCTTGGTGATGAATGCCATTGCCGGTCATGACCCCAGGGATTCGACCTCGGCCCCTAACCCCATCCCGGATTACACCCATTCCCTCAAAACTGACTTGACGGGACTGCGTCTCGGTATCCCTAGGGAGTATTTTGTCGAGGGAATGCAGACCCAAGTCGCTGACGCGATACGCACTGCCATTAGTCAGCTCGAAGAGTTGGGGGCTACGGTAAACCGGGCAGCGTCCCTACCCCATACCCGCTATGCCCTGGCGGTGTACTATATTATCGCTCCGTCCGAGGCTTCGGCTAACCTTGCCCGTTACGATGGGGTAAAATACGGTTTTTCTTATCAGGATACCGACAATATGTGGGAGGCGATGGAGAAGACCCGTCAGTACGGTTTCGGCCCTGAGGTGAAAAGGCGTATTATGCTCGGTACCTACGCTCTATCCGCTGGCTATTACGATGCCTATTA
>DCWM01000021.1:25590-30044 GCA_002335405.1 Dehalococcoidia bacterium UBA2162 | reverse complement strand
TCGCCGGCGTAACCACCATGAGTAACGAGAACGGTGAAAAGGAATATCTCACTCTGGAATACGCCGCCAGTGATAAGCTTTACGTCCCGACCGACCAAATTGACCGCGTCACCCGCTACGTCGGCGCCGCTGAACGACCACCAGTGTTGAGCCGACTAGGCACTCAGGAGTGGTCACGAGTCAAGCAAAGAGTTAAGGAGTCGGTGGTTAACGTCGCCGAGGAACTACTGGCTCTTTACGCCGCCCGCGGGGTCGTACCTGGCTTCGCCTTTTCTCCAGATACTGTCTGGCAGCAAGAACTGGAGTCGGCTTTCCCCCATGTCGAGACTACAGACCAGATAGAAGCAATAAAGAAAGTAAAAGAAGATATGGAGAAGACCAAGCCAATGGATCGGCTGGTCTGCGGAGATGTCGGCTACGGCAAGACCGAGGTGGCTATCCGCGCCGCTTTCAAGGCAGTGATGGACGGCAGGCAGGTGGCGGTACTGGTGCCCACCACAGTGTTAGCTGAACAGCACTTTACCACCTTTAGCCAGAGACTGGCCGCCTTCCCGCTAAAAATCGAAGCTCTAAGCCGCTTCCGGTCACACCAGGAACAAAAAATAATCATTGATGGATTAGCTGATGGGACAGTGGACATCTGCATCGGCACTCACCGGCTGCTACAAAAAGATGTGGTTTTCAAGAATCTCGGTTTGCTGATTATTGACGAAGAGCAGCGCTTTGGCGTTGCCCACAAGGAATACCTCAAGAAGAAAAGACAGGAAGTGGACGTCCTCACCCTAAGTGCTACTCCCATCCCTCGTACCCTACACATGTCGCTGGTTAGTGTCAGAGATATGAGCGTTATGGAGACTCCACCCGAAGAACGCCTGCCAATCAAGACATATTTCACCGAATATAATGACCGTTTGGTGCGAGATGCCATATTGCGGGAATTAGAGCGAAATGGTCAGATCTTCTTCGTCCACAACCGAGTACAGAGCATCGTCTATATCGCTAGCAAACTGCAGGAATTAGTTCCCAAAGCCAGGATTACCATCGGTCACGGCCAAATTCCGGAAGATAAATTAGAAAAAGTGATGACAGACTTTGTTCAAGGCAAAACCGACGTCCTAGTTTGCACCAGCATTATCGAATCAGGACTAGATATGCCTAACGTCAATACCATGATTATCAATAACGCCGATAGGTGCGGCCTAACTCAGCTTTATCAGTTACGAGGGCGGGTAGGGCGGGGCACCAATCTGGCATACGCCTACTTTCTCTATGAGAAGGGGAAACGCCTGACGCCAACTGCGGAAAAACGTCTAAGAACCATCTTTGAAGCCACCGAAATGGGAGCTGGCTTCGGTATCGCTATGAAAGACTTAGAAATCCGTGGGGCGGGCACCATGCTGGGCGTCAAGCAAAGTGGCCATATCAGCGCCGTTGGCTTCAGCCTTTACACTCAGCTTTTGGCACAGACGATTGAGGAGCTAAAAGCAAAGAAGGCAGGCAAATCCCTGGAAGATGTAAAGGCGTCACACCTACCTCCTCCCACCATTAGCCTACCTTTACCGGCCTACATCCCCGAAGACTATGTCACTGACCTCAACACCCGAATCAGTCTCTACCAGAAGCTAACGAAAGTGAACCAAGTTGAGCAAATAGAAAATATGTCTAGGGAATTTACCGACCGCTTTGGAGCTCCGCCGCGGAAGGTAAAGAACCTGCTCTACGCTCTAAAGCTTAAGGTACTGGGAACGAAGGCTGGCATTGAGTCTATCTCCACTGAAGAAAATCAAATAGTCATCCGTCGTCTTGAAGGCATGCGCTTCGATAAACCTAAGCTCGATCCTTTCCTAAAGACACTAAGGCTCCCTATCGGCAGTGTCTACCTTAATACTCTCCAGCTTCGTCTCATCCCTAAACGTATCGGCACCAACTGGCAAGCGGTACTGGAAAAAATGGTGAGGAGAGTGGGGTGACACTGACATAATGTGGCATGATTCCATAATATGGACAGCGATAAATTACTTTGCGTGAAGAGGCTATAGGAAATACAGATCACCTCAGTCTTTAAGACTTCTTGATATTAAATGATGAAGAGTGTAACATATAGAATTACTGTTAAAATACAGAACCGATAAACAGGGAACTAGGGAGGAGGAGTTTTTTGGAACAGATAGAATTAGCCGTCAAAACTCGAGAAGTACTAGGGAAGAAAGTTCAGTCTCTACGCCGTCAGGGAATTACCCCGGTGCATCTCTATGGCCACGGTGTAGATTCGCTGACATTGGAATGCGATTCCGCTCAACTAAAAAGAGTTTTGGCTCAAGCCGGTAGTACCAGACTCATCAACCTGAAGATTGACAGGGCAAAACATCCGAAAAAGGTACTGGTTCGCGAAGTGCAACGTAACCCGATTAAAGGAGATCTACTCCACATCGATTTCTATCAGATAAGAATGGAGGAAAAGGTACGGCTGGTAGTACCTATTGTTCTGGTCGGTGAAGCCCCAGCCCTAAAGCAAAAGGATAATGTCTTGGCCCATGAACTAACCACTTTGAACATCGAGTGTCTCCCCGATGCCATTCCCAATAAAGTAGAGGCGGATTTAAGTTCTCTTACTGAGGAAGGGCAAGCGATTCATGTCAAGGACATCAAGATTGCTTCCGGAATTACCGTTCTCGATCATCCTGGCCAGCCAGTGGCGAGAATCAGTGTTCCCCGTGTGAGGGAAGAGGAGAAGGTCGGGGCTCCAGAAGAAGCTACGGAGCCGACTGAGCCAACAGGGGAAGACAGCCCATCTACCACCGCTGAAACGCAATAAAGCCGCTAGAAGAACCTCTGCCGAATACGGTTCACCGTCCTCAATAGACTGGCTATCTGCTTTCGGTGAGGAATTTTTCGACATTGATGGCCGCCGTGGCGCCATCGCCCGCAGCGGTGATTGCCTGACGAGCGGAATTGTGACGAATATCGCCTACCGCCAAGATACCCGAAACAGTCGTCTCCATGTTCTCATTGGTGATGATGTGCCCTACATTGTCCAGTGGCAAGATGCCACGAAGATAACCAGTGTCCGGCTTAACCCCAATTGAAACAAAGATTCCTGCTACCTCCAGGGCTGATTTTTTCCCGGTTTTCAGCTGATTCAGCCGAAGCTTCCGGACAAATTGCTCGCCCTCAATTACCTCCACCGTAGTGTTCCACAAGAACTGTATTTTTGACTCGGCGAAGGCCCTTTCCTGAAGAACACGCGTGGCACGCAACGCGCGACGACGGTGAATTACCGTTACTTTAGAAGCAAACCTGGCTAAGTGAAGCGCCTCGCTAATTGCCGCATCACCCCCGCCGACAATAGCAATAGACTGGTCACGAAAGAAAGCAGCATCACAGGTAGCGCAGTAAGAAACCCCTTTACCAGTAAACTCCTCTTCCCCGGAGACTCCCAATTTCTGCCGCTGCGAACCGCCGGCTATAATTACTGCCCCGGCCTCAAAATCGCCCTCAGTAGTCTTGACAACCCTTTGCCCCCCTTGAAATTCGATACCAGTAGCCTCCGCGGTGGCTGTTTTCAAGCCGTATCTCGTCGCTTGCGCCAGCATCAACTGACCTAACTCAAGACCATCGATACCTTCTGGAAACCCCGGATAGTTTTCGATACGCTCGGCGTTTGCAATCTGGCCGCCAAACAGCCCACGCTCAACTAACAGGCAATTGAGCCGGGCTCTTGAGACATAAAGCCCAGCAGTCAAGCCAGCAGGACCGGCCCCAATAATGATAACCTCATAACTAGGGCGGTCAGGCATCAACGGTCTCCCTCTCCGCCTCGATCATAACTTTAACCCAAAACAGCATCCAAACTTCGCCTCAGTTCCTCTTTGGGACGCAACCCAACCATGTGGGAAACTGGCTGGCCATCCTTGAAGATAAGAATCGTCGGAATACTCATAACATTATATCTTGCGGCCGTCTTTGGATTCTGGTCAACATCCACCTTAACAAAGCTTATCCTACCGTCATATTTCCCGGCCAGTTCGTCCAGCATCGGTGCTACCATTAAGCAGGGGCGACACCAGCTTGCCCAGAAATCGACCAACACCGGATTATTTGCCTGCAGTACTTTTTGATCAAAATCGATGTCATTTATGGAGTCTAGGTTGCTCATACATTCCCTCCTTAATTTTCTGACAGACGTGTCGTTCTACCATCCGTTTGGCCAAGCCAATGGCATTCATCATTGCCTTGGCTTGACTACGACCATGAGCGATAACAACATTTCCATTCACCCCGAGAAGGGCACCACCACCGGATTCTCGATAATCCACTTTTTTTGCCCAGGATTCCACACCCATATCGCGATGCATGGCCTGCCTAGAAAGACGATAAGCCTTAGAGAACCTTTGCCCCGACTGTACCAACGAATACAGCCAGTTAGCACCCAATCCTTCTATAGTTTTAAGGAT
>DCWM01000021.1:0-25533 GCA_002335405.1 Dehalococcoidia bacterium UBA2162 | reverse complement strand
CAGACGTGTCGTTCTACCATCCGTTTGGCCAAGCCAATGGCATTCATCATTGCCTTGGCTTGACTACGACCATGAGCGATAACAACATTTCCATCCACCCCGAGAAGGGCACCGCCACCGGATTCTCGGTAATCCACTTTTTTTGCCCAAGATTCCACACCCATATCGCGATGCATGGCTTGCCTGGAAAGACGATAAGCCTTAGAGAACCTTTGCCCCGACTGTACCAACGAATACAGCCAGTTAGCACCCAATCCTTCTATAGTTTTAAGGATAATATTACCGGTAAAACCGTCGGTAACAATGACATCGGTCGTCCCTCTGGCAAGGTCATACCCCTGGATGTTACCAATAAAGTCCAACTTAGTTTGTTTGAGAAGGTCGTAACTTTCCTTGGCCAACCGGTTACCTTTACCTTCCTCCTCCCCATTATTGAGTAAACCAATACGGGGTGAGCTGATACCGAAAAGCTCCCGAGCGTAAGTACTACCCAATTGAGCGAATTGAACCAAATGGGCCGGACGGCAATCAGCATTGGCTCCCGAATCAATAAGCAGAGACGGTGTCGTCATAGCACCGAGACTAAGAATCGTACCAATGGCCGGACGCTCAATGCGTTTTATCCGCCCCAGAATGGACAGAGCCGCATAAAATACCGCCCCGGTATTGCCCGCTGAGACAAAAGCCGAAGCCAAACCATCTTTTACCAACTTGGTGCCGACGACAATAGACGATCGTGGCTTACTGTTTACCGCTTCCACCGGGTGTTCATGAAATCCGATAGCCTCATCGGCATCAACAATCGTCATACCCAATCTATCCAGATGGCGGCCAGCCAGCACATGAAGAATATCTTTTCTACCGACCAAAGTAATTTCAATTTTGTATTCTTGAGCCGCTTTAATTACACCCTTGACAACTTCATAGGGAGCATAATCCCCACCTTCGGCATCAACGGCAATACTCATTTAACTTCCTCAGCTTGAACTCTCTCCCATAAATCACAGCGACCTCCCCATCGGGCCAAAACCTGGTCATCAAGTACCAACTGAGCTATTTCACACAGGTTAGGGCAGGACTCACACTCGAATGAGGTGGTGTGATACTTGGCTTCACTGGTGCCAAATCCCATAAACTGACTCCGTCTATTTTTACTGAGCACCTCTTCATACACCAGTAACGCCGCCCCGATGGCACCCATGATTTCATGATGAGGTGGGACAATAACCTCAGTCTTAAGCTCCTCATGGAACGCCTTGACTATCGCCTGATTAAAAGCCACCCCACCCTGGAAGACAATTGGTGAGTCAATCTTTTTCCCCAGACCAACATTGTTAAGATAATTACGCACCAACGCCTGACACAGACCATAGAGAATATCCTCAATTTGGTGTCCCATCTGCTGTTTGTGTATCATGTCCGATTCACCAAAAACAGTGCATCGGCCGGCAATACGTACTGGTGTCCGGCTGGTCAAAGCTCTCTGGGCAAACTCCTCAATACCAATACCAAGACGTAACGCCTGATGGGCAAGAAAGCTCCCAGTACCGGCAGCACACACGGTGTTCATACCGAAATCAGTGACGATACCATCCCGAACAATGATAATCTTACTGTCCTGACCGCCAATTTCTATAATTGTCTGCACCTCGGGAATATAATGTAAAGTACCCATTGCATGACAGGTAATCTCGTTTTTAACCAAATCAGCGCCGACAACTACCCCGGCCAGATAGCGAGCACTACCGGTAGTAGCTACCCCACAAATATCAACTTCTTGAGGTAACTGTCCCTTGATTTCCCTCAGCCCCGTCTGAACCATCTCAATCGGCTTACCCTGCGTAGGTAAATAGATATGGCCGAGAAGTTCACCGTTCTTATTCACAGCCGCCAGCTTGGTGGTTACAGAACCAACATCAACGCCTAAATAAACTTCCATAAATCCCCTTAAACAACTCCTAGTTGCTTATTATAATGGGTTCGCCGCTGACGCGCCAGCAGGTCGACAAAGGCTTCGAGCCGTGTGAGCAAACCAGTCTTAGCCATTTGCTCGTCACAAATTATAGTCAGTATCGGAATTTTCTCTTTGGTTATGGGCATGATATTTTGGGCGACTATCTCTGGCATACAAGTAAAAGGCGCTAAGTGAATAATACCATCATACTCCTTAGCGCGGAGCACTTTTTCTCCAACAGATTCCCAGCCCTCACCACCAACATCACGCTTAAGATAGGGAGCGGCAGCTCGATAAAGTTGGTCTCTCTCACTTATCTTTAACGGATTAGGCAAGAGACTAAATTTAGTCCACTCGGAGATAAATAACCTTCGTTTTACCTCAACCCCCAGTTTACCCAGTTCACTTTCGATATCAAAGCTGGCGAATGGCTCCAGCAGCACGTAGAACTCACCGATAATACCGACAACCAAAGGTCGGACTTGCTCATCTTTGGCTACATGATTAAGCTGATCAATATAGTCCGATTGAACCGTTTTGAGAGCTCTATAATCATCAGCCTGGTCAATTGCTTTAACCGTTTCCGCCAGCAACTGGTTAGCTGTCCCTTTAACTAATTCTACCGCCCGCACCTTTTGCACCACTCGTTCGACCTGGTCCAGGGCCTTAAGCTTACTCAGACCGAAGCGAACAACCGATGCAACCTTCAACCAAGAAGCATTATTTGACAAGGATTTTATCATCTTAACGAAACTTGGGCCGGAGAGTTGGTCGTTAGAAACCACTACCTCGACCACCTTAATATTTTTGTATCCCAGATCATGCAGAATCTGCTCCTGAGTCTTGGCATAGTAGCCCAGACGACAAATACCATAACCACCTGGCAATAGAAAGGTATCCGCGCCTAGTTCGGCCGCTTCGATAAGATTACCCAAAATCAACTTGAACGGGATACACAACCCCTCAGAAGAGTACTTAATCCCCAAGGATAATGTCCGCCGGCTATTGAGCGGTGGTATGACATAATCAATATCAAGCCTTTGAAATATAGATTTAAAAGGGATACACAGATTGCCCATATGGGGCAGAGTAACACGCATAATATTATCGTTCCTTTTTCCGGCGGTGTATCATATCGGTAAAGGCTTCCAACCGCGTAACTATACCGGCTTCGGCAGTATGCTCTTCTAGAGTCAAACTCATAAAGGGGATAGACTTCAACCTGGCAGCTTGCCGTTGTATCACGTCCATCATTAACGAATCCGGCCCACAGCCAAAAGACATAACGCCAATAACACCGTCAGCCCCGTTTTGTAAGTAGTGCCCCCCCGCCCCAACAATTTCTTCCTCGTACGCCCAATAGGCCTTGCCTACCAGCCGAGTGGCGGCTAATTCTAATTCTTCCATGGTCAGCATTTCCGGAGTTACCACACGATTACTAGCTTGCTCCAAACGATAGATTAGACGGTGGTTAACATACTCGTCGTAAAGAAGGTAAGGATGACCGATCAAGGCAATAGTGGCTCGTACTGGTGCTGCTACTGGCCAACACACGGCTCCTTCCACCTCGCCTCGTCTTTGAATTACCCGGGGTAATGTCAATTTTTGTTCGGACATGAGTTCTCTATAACGTTGATAAGCTTGCCAAGCCAACAGACTAGCTCGTCGGATACGTAACGGATCCCAGGTAAAATGCTTCCCCAACTGATAAATGGCTTGATAGAACTGCCGTTGCCCACGAGTAACATCGATATCAATTTCCAAGACTGGGGGAGACTCCGGGATAACCGCCTGTGTCATATCCGGCAAACCAAGAAATTTGGAACAGTTATAACCATCCTTCGTCACACTACGGATAGCTGGAATGAAAATATAATCGCACTTTCCGACCAGAGAAAGTACATGGCCGAGGAAAACCTTAGTCGGCAGACAGGTATCAGCCACGACCCGCGATGAACCTTCAGCAAGCATCGCCGGTGTAGTTGGTGGTGAAATAACCACTTCTGCTCCCAGTTCTTCAAAGAAGACCTGCCACATTAGATCGTACCGATAGTAGAGCAGCGCCCGAGGAATACCTATCTTCATCGTTTGCCTTGCCTAAATTCTTCTCTAATCCTGGATACCATCCCGGGATTAGTCACCAGATCAACCACTACCATCGCCAGCACCTTAGCAGCATCAAGCATACCTTTAATACCATTTTCTGAAGCGGCCACCGTCACAAATTCTGGAGTATGAACAGATAACCCTCTTTCAGCAATGCCGATAAAGGGATGAATACTAGGCACCAGATGGCTGACATTACCCATATCCGTACTGCCAAAAGAATAATTCGGTTCGGAGAAGACAACTTTATGCCCCAAAGATTGCATATTCCGGGTATACAACCGGGCTAGCGAAAAGCTATTCCGCATGGTCGCATAACGTACCTCATCCCATGCATACTGTAACCTAGCCCCAGTAGCCGTCGCCGCACCGATAAAACAATTGAGAACCCTCTCCTTTAATTCATCCAGATAACTATCTTCGGCGGCGCGCACCAAAAAGTGGCCAGCACTATGGGTGGGGATAATATTAGCCGCCTGACCGCCATCGGTAATAATACCATGGATACGAGCGGTCGGTTTGATATGCTGGCGCAAAGAATTAATGGCATTAAAAGACTCCAGCATGGCCTCAAGAGCGTTGATTCCCACCTCCGGTAGAACCGCGGCATGAGCCGCCTTTCCGAAAAATTCAACCTTCAGAGCCTGGCAGGCAAGAGCACGAATGGTGGCAACATCATAGGTATCCGGATGTGCTATCAGAGCCGCATCGAGATCACGAAAAGCACCACGATTAGCCATAATCACCTTACCGCCATAAAGTTCCTCAGCCGGCGTGCCAATAACCCAAAGACTACCGCCAGAACAGTCGATGGCCAGTTTAGCCGCAAGCGCGGCGCCAACAGCACAGCCTGCAATCAAATTGTGACCGCAGGCATGACCAAGGTCAGGTAAAGCATCATATTCCGCCAGAAGAGCTAGCGAGGGCTTTCCTTCTCCATAGCGCGCCCGAAAAGCCGTCGGTAATCCGCAAATCCCTCTCTCAATAACAAAACCATTACCCTCAAGACATTGGGTTAGCCAACCGACAGCCTTAGTTTCCTGAAAACCAAGCTCAGGATTAGCATGAATTTTTCGCGATAATTCACTCAGTTGCTCACGATGAGTATCTACTTCCTTAATGACCAAGGACTTTAATACCTCAGTAGGATTGTATTCCATATCTACGCCCGTCATCCTAATTACCTTTCCGCTGTCGACTAAATGGACATAACTCTAAAACAATCCACGCCCGACTCACCTCAACTTCTTTCCCTTTCTGAATAAAACTAACTTGCCATTATAGCTTACCGCCATCAGGATTTCTAGGCTAGACTTCCATTAATCCCGATTACATCGGGATTAATGGCGCTTTGTTACACTTTCTTTATCCCCCGTCACTATTTCTGACTTGCATCCGGCACCTAATTATGATATATTTATACAGGTGGGCTAATTCCCACTTTTTTGTTGTGCCGAAATAAATAAAGGAGCCAATCTGAGATGAAGAGCGACTTTCTGCTCGCCATCACTCAACTCTCGGCGGAAAAAAACCTGCCGAAGGAAGTGGTTCTAGAGGCCGTTGAAACCGCACTGATCTCAGTATACCGGAAAGATAATTTTTCGGCAGATCAGAATATTCGAGTTAAGATTGAGCCGACCAGCGGCCAAGTTCAGGTGTGGGCAGAAAAGACGGTAGCGGAACAACCTTCAGATATTAGTTCCGAGATATCACTAACCCAGGCTCGCCGCGTCAAACCCGATACGCAAATCGGAGAGACAGTTATGGTAGAGGCGACTCCCCATAATGCCGGGCGTATTGCGGCGCAAACGGCAAAGCAAGTCATTCTACAACGCCTCCATGAGGCAGAACACAGCGCAATATTAGAGGAATTCTCTGGCAGAGAGGGTGACATCGTTACCGGAATCGTGCAGCGGATTGAACCGAGACAACTCCTCATCGATTTGGGTCGCACTGAGGGGATATTACCGGGGATTGAACAGGTGCCGAACGAACGATATCGGGTAGGGCAGAGACTCAAGGTAGTTATTCTTGAAGTCGCTCAAACCAGCGGGGGGCCTCGTGTAATTTTGTCACGCTCACATCCCGATTTATTGCGCCGGCTTTTCGAGATGGAAGTACCTGAATTTTCCAACGGCGTCATCGAGATAAAATCCGTTGCCCGTGAGGCTGGATCACGGTGTAAGGTAGCCGTCACTTCTCGCCAGGCAAACGTTGACCCAGTCGGTTGCTGCGTTGGTTTGCGCGGTATAAGAATCCAGAATATTGTTAATGAGTTGCATGGGGAAAAAATCGATGTTGTTCTGTGGAGTGCCGATATTACCACCTTCATTGCCAGCGCCCTAAGCCCAGCTCAGATATTGAGCGTTGAGTCGCACAAAGAAGAAAATGTAGCAACCGTAGTTGTCCCCGACCGACAACTTTCATTAGCCATTGGCAGAGAGGGGCAGAATGTCAGATTAGCCGCTAAACTCACTGGTTGGCGGATTGATATCAAGGGAGCCTCCACAGCGGAAGCTGAAGAAGCGGCTAGGGCTGAAGAAGCCGCCATCGTCAGCGAGGAAGCATCAGCCGTCCTCGAGCCAGTTTTAACCTCGGCCGAAACGATTGCGCCGACGCCGCCTCTTGATAGCACCCTCCTACCTCCACTGGTGCCTATGGGGACAGCAACCGCTGCCAAGCAACCTAGACTTCGGTTCGCCGAGGATATTATGGTACCGGGACCATCTAAGCCTCCATCCAAGTCAAGAAAGAAACAGAAAAAAGATATTAGAGACCGAGATGGTGAAGACGGTGGTCGTGGGAGAAAAGCACGCCTGGAGCTAGACACACCCTTAGATGAGGAAGAGTATTAGCACCCACTCGCTCAAACCAAAGCCACAGCGGACCTGCGTGACTTGCCGTCAAGTAAAGACAAAACGAGAACTAATACGTCTGGTACGTATCGCTGATGGGAATATCACGATTGACGCCAACGGCAAAAAAGATGGGCGCGGTGCTTATCTGTGTTACGTACGAGAATGTTGGGAGACTGCGCTGAAAAGTGGCCGACTTGAGCATAGTTTAAGAACCACACTCAACCAGCACCAACGAGAACAATTAATGAAGGCGACAGAAACATTTACCCCAACCACGACCGGAATTTAATGGAGCTTCCAAAGAAAAGCCCGTCGGATTTTTTTGAGATGCAAAAGAACTCTCGATAAGGAGTAGCTTGTGACGGAGGTCAATGAACCTAAGAATATCTTGAACGCTTCGGATAAGAGAAATGAGGTCAGTTCGGCCACAGCGAAGGCCCGCCCAATTAAAATTCCCGATACATTAACGGTAAAGCAACTAGCTGGCCTCATGCAGGTTAGCGCGGTTGACGTTATCAAGCGGCTGATGAGAAATGGCATTATGGCCAATATCAACCAGTCTATTAATTACGAATCAGCGGCCGCTGCTGCCGTAACTTTTGGTTTCCAAGCTCAGCTCAAAGATCAAACCGGGCCGAAGTCGGTCAGCCTGATTCGAGAGATTAAGGAACAACAACGCCAGCAGGTTAAAGAAATCAGTAATCTGAAACCACGCCCCCCAGTCGTCACCGTCATGGGACATGTTGACCACGGTAAAACCAGACTACTTGATGCCATCCGTAAGACTAACGTGATAGACAGTGAGGCTGGCGGTATTACTCAACGCATTGGTGCCTACCAAGTCGAAGTGGACGGACAGAAGATTACCTTCTTGGATACTCCCGGTCATGAAGCCTTTACCGCAATGCGATCCCGTGGTGCTCGGGTAACGGACATCGCCATCCTGGTTGTAGCTGCTGATGACGGAGTCATGCCACAAACCCTGGAAGCGCTGAACCATGCCCAGGCTGCCGGTGTACCGATTATCGTGGCAATTAATAAAATGGATAAGCCGGAAGCTAACCCTGAACGTATTAAGCAGCAACTGGCAGAAGCCGGCCTAGTCGCCGAAGAGTGGGGCGGAGATACCGTTTGTATTGAGGTTTCGGCTCGAGGAAAGAAGGGTATCTCGAAATTACTGGAAAACCTACTAGTTGTCACCGAGATGGAAGAACTCAAAGCCGACTATCACCGTCCAGCCGAGGGCGTCGTCATCGAAGCCAACATGGATAAGACCAAAGGTCCACTAGCAACCGTACTGGTACATAACGGAATATTACGGGTAGGCGATATCGTCGTAGTGAACGATACTTGGGGTAAGCTAAAGGCCATGCTTAACTCCGAAGGCAAACAGGTGAGACGGGCGGAGCCGTCGACTCCGGTTGAAATCCTAGGTTTAGGAGTTGTGCCGTCCGCAGGCGATACCTTTACTGTGATGGCTGGTGAATCACAAGCCCGAACCTTAGCCGAGAAGCGTAAGGCCGAGATAACACAAAAACAAGGCTCGACCAAAGCCGTAAGCTTAACTAACCTCATGGAACAAGTGAGCGCCGGCCAAGTTAGAGAGCTTAATGTTATCTTAAAGACCGACGTTCAAGGTAGCATCGAACCGATAAGAAATTCTCTGGAACAACTAGCAACCGAAGAGCTAAAAGTTAGAGTGCTTCACAGCGGCACCGGCGTTATTACCGAAAACGATGTCATGCTCGCTCTGGCTTCCAAGGGGATTATCATTGGTTTCAATACTAATACCGAAGCTGGAGCCAAACGATCAGCAGAGAGAGAAGGTATCAGCATTCGTAATTACAATGTGATTTACAACCTGATCGATGATGTCGGTAAAGCGCTGAAAGGACTACTAGCTCCATCGCGAATCGAGGTTATTATAGGCCGAGCCGAGATAAGAGCCGTCTTCTCAGCATCCAAGAAACAAAAGATCGCCGGGTCCTATGTAACCGAGGGTAAGATAAGTCGTGGCTCTTCCATAAGAGTCATAAGTAAGAACCAGATAGTGAAAGAATCAACCATTGAGAGCCTCCGGCGCTTCAAAGAGAATGTCACGGAGGTAGCCACTGGCTATGAATGCGGTGTCATCATTAAGGACTTCAACGAGTTCAAAGTTGGTGATATCTTAGAATTTTTTAAAACCGAAGAAGTTAACTGAGGGGAATTAGTAATGCCGCATCGCATTGAGCGAGTGAACAGCCTCATTCGCCAAGAGATTAGCCAATTACTGCAACGTCAGGTCAAAGACCCGCGACTTGATAATTTTATTACCGTAACTGAGGTTATTACTACTCCCGACCTAAAGCATACCCGCGTGTTTATCAGCCATCTAGGCAGTGAGGCAGAAAGGCAGACGACACTAAAGACACTGACGGCCGCAACAGGTTTCTTCCGCCGTGAGCTAGCCAAGATTCTAAACCTACGCTATACCCCAAAACTATCCTTCCACGAAGATGATTCCATTGAGCGAGGTGACCGCATCTCACAAATCATCGACCAGCTTATCCCTGAAAAAAGACCCTGACAATAATGATTGGCATATTAAATATAGACAAACCTGCCGGCATAACCTCATTCCAACTGGTAGCCCTGGTCAAACGCCTAAGCGGTGAGCGGCGGGTCGGTCATGCTGGCACCCTTGACCCGATAGCTACCGGAGTTTTACCAATTTGTCTCGGTCAGGCCACCCGTGTTATCGAGTTTCTAGCCGAAACAACGAAAACTTACCGGGCTGAGATTACTTTGGGCATAGCCACCAACACCTATGATACCAGCGGCCAGATAATCCAGCGCGGCGACCCTTCGACAATTAACCGGAACCGATTAGAATCGGAGCTTACTTCTTTCTATGGTTTAATCTGGCAGACGCCACCAATGTATAGCGCTGTAAAATATCAGGGCAAACCGCTTTATAAACTAGCCCGAGCCGGCATTACCGTTGAGCGACAAAGCCGACTAGCCCATGTCTACAGTCTGAAACTAATTACCTGGCAATCACCGGTGGCCATCATCGAAGTAGTTTGCGGCAAAGGTACCTACATCCGTTCTATAGCCCATGATTTAGGGCAGGCTCTCGGCTGCGGCGCCACCCTACAAAATCTAACACGACTAAGATACGGCCCCTTTGATATCAGAGACGCTCTTTCCCTCTCCCAACTCGAGGACGCTTTCCGCTACGACTACTGGCCAGACCTGATTCACCCTCCAGATAGTGTGCTAACGCATTGGGCTGCAGTCATCATCGGAAACGATGCCAGAGAAGACATGAGAATGGGACGTTCCTTAGTGTTGGATGACAAGGATGAAATACCAGCGACAGAGCACCTTCTCGCCGGCTCTGTTTCGGGAAAACGGTGCCGGGCTTACACCCTTGACGGACACTTCATTGGTGTGCTACGCTTCAACCCTGTAAGTAGACGATGGCAACCAGAAAAAGTACTCCTCTAGGTCAACCAATTCTCAGAAACGAGTAGTAGAAGGAGGATTCCGGGATATTGGGTAAAATAAATGTTGCCATAATCGGTGTGGGCAACTGTGCCTCGTCGCTAGTTCAGGGTATCCACTACTACCGGCAGGTAAAGGGTAATGACTTCGTGCCGGGGATTATGCATGTTAATCTGGGTGGCTACCACATCAGTGACATTAATTTTGTAGCTGCCTTTGACATCGATAAGAATAAAGTTGGCAAAGAAATAGCTGAAGCCATATTTACTAAACCCAACAACACCTTCAAATTTACTGACGTACCGGCTACCGGTGTCAAAGTAATGCGAGGTATGACCCACGATGGTCTAGGCAAATACCTGTCACAAATAATACAAAAAGCGTCTGGACCAACGGCAAACATCGTTCAAATCCTAAAAGAGACACAAACGGATGTGGTACTCAATTACCTACCGGTGGGCAGTGAAATGGCAACTAAGTGGTACGTCGAGCAAGTACTCGACGCCGGCTGCGGTATGGTCAATTGTATCCCAGTCTTCATCGCCCGCGAGAAGTACTGGCGAGGACGATTTGAAGAAAGAGGCTTACCGATTATCGGTGATGATATTAAGTCTCAGGTTGGAGCTACCATGGCTCACCGTGTACTAACTCGACTTTTTGGAGACCGGGGTGTGAAACTAGAGCGAACCTACCAATTAAACTTTGGCGGCAATACCGACTTCCTTAACATGTTAGAACGAGAGCGGCTCGAGTCCAAGAAAATCTCAAAAACTAATGCCGTCACCTCTCAGTTAGACTATCAACTTAACCCGGATAATATCCATGTTGGACCCAGTGATTATGTCCCCTGGCTGCTTGACCAAAAATTTTGCCATATTAAAATGGAGGGACGGACCTTCGGTGATGTTCCCCTGAACCTAGAGATGAAGCTTGAAGTATGGGATAGCCCGAACTCTGCCGGGGTAGTCATCGATGCTATCCGCTGCTGCAAACTAGCTTTAGACCAAGGGCTGAAAGGGTCACTAATCGCTCCTTCTGCCTACTTCATGAAATCACCGCCCATCCAGTATACTGATGATGAGGCTCGCCGTATGGTTGAAGAGTTCATTATGGCAGGAAAAGCAGTAACCAGAAAGAGTAAAAAGGTAAAGGTCTCATCGGACCGCTAAGAAACACCGTTGTTAATAAGTTAAGGTGATATGAAGATAGCGCTGGTTTCACCTTATGATTTTGCTTATCCGGGTGGTGTGGCTAACCATATTTCTAACCTCGACCGATATCTCTGCCGAATGGGCCACGAGGTGAAGGTTATCGCCCCTGCGTCAAAAGTAATCACCACCTTTGGTAACCGATTTATTCCGATAGGCAAACCCCGCCCAATCCCAAACAGCGGCTCTATCGCACGCATCACCTTATCGCTGACATTAGCCAGCAAGATAAAGACCGTTCTCGATGAAGAAAAATTCGACATTATCCACCTTCATGAACCTTTCGTACCTATGTTGTGCAGTGCCGTGCTGCGCTTCTCAAATACCATCAATATCGGTACCTTTCATGCCTGCGACGCCCGACCAGGCTACCGACTTGCTTGGCCTATCGGCACCATCATGTTAAAAAGACGCCGCCATAAACTTCACAGCAAGATCGCCGTTTCCCAACCAGCAATGAGATTCGCCAGCAAATATGTCACTGGAAATTTCGATATTATCCCCAACGGCGTTAACCTCGAGAATTTCTCGCCGAATGTATCTCCCATCGAGAAATTCAAGGACGGAAAATTAAATATCCTTTTTGTTGGCCGCCTAGAGAAAAGAAAAGGAGTGGGGTATCTTCTTCATGCCTACCGCCAGATAAAGCACGAAATTCCCAACTCACGACTGATAATTGTCGGCCCTGGCACCAGACTACGCCAGAAGTATGAAAGATGGGTGAAGCGGTATGCCATAGCCGATGTTGTTTTCATCGGCTTTGCGCCTCACCAGGAATTACCCCGATATTACCAGACCGCCGACGTTTTTTGTGCCCCAGCCATCAACCGAGAAAGTTTTGGTATTGTTCTTCTTGAGGCAATGGCGATGGGGAAACCGATTATCGCCACCAACATCGATGGTTACGCTAGCGTCGTCACTCATGACGAAGAGGGCTGGCTGATACCACCAAAGGATAGCCAGCAGTTAGCTCAAGCTCTAGTTTCGATCATTCGGGACGAAAAACTGCGCCAAGAAATGGGAAGAAAGGGGAAATTAAAAGCCCAGCAATATAGCTGGGAAAACGTAGCTAAGCGGGTGTTTGATTGCTATCTTAAGGTACTTAATGAAACCCCTTACTCAGAGTGATCAGACAGATTTAGGATTTTACAAGGCGGCAAAATACGAACAATGGAAGACTCCTTAAACAAACAGAGCGTTATCCCAGAAAAGCGATTCCTACAAGCCAGGTTCTCTGCTATCCGAAAGACTACGGCTGAATATCTAACCCAACCACTCGTCCAACTTCTAGCGAAGACACGGATGACACCTAACGCCTTAACCTGGTTGGGCTTCGGGCTAACAATTGGCGCTGCGACGCTGATTTTCTCCGGATACCTGTTCGCCGCCGGTTTTATCGTGCTCGCCGCCGGTTTCTTGGATATGCTGGATGGAGCTCTGGCGCGTGGCACCAATCAGGTGACCCGGTTCGGATCTATCCTTGACTCAACACTTGACCGTATGGCGGAAGCAGTACTATTCCTGAGTATTCTCGCCTTCTATGTCTTGAACGCCAATCCGTACTCGACTACGATAATCTTACTAGCGGGCATCGCCATGATTACCTCCTTCCTAGTAAGCTATGTCCGAGCCAGAGCCGAGGGGACCGGCCTTGAGTGCAAAGTAGGATTACTCACTCGAGCCGAGAGGGTAATGGTGCTGGTGCTAGGCCTTTTGCTCAGCCAGATTAATTACGCATTAATCATCGCTCTAGTTATTATCGCTATACTTAGCTTGATTACGATAAAACAAAGACTAGTTTACGTATGGCATCAGGCCAGAAAAATGGACAGTTCTTAGAAGACCGATAACTAACCGTCGTTAATACAGACACTATTTTTAGGAGGGAAACCATGCCAGTCATCGCTGTCATCGGGGCTCAATGGGGGGACGAAGGTAAAGGGAAAGTCGTTGACATGCTGGCCAAGAAAGCCAGAGTCGTCGTGCGCTTCTCTGGTGGGGATAACGCTGGACATACCGTAATCAACCCCCTAGGTGAATTCTCGCTCCATCTTATTCCTTCTGGTATTTTCTCATCACAAACTACTTGTATCATTGGTAACGGAGTGGCAATCAATCCGACCGTATTACTTAAGGAGATAGACCAGCTTAACCAGCGCGGTGTAGATACCAGCCAGCTCATTATCAGCGACCGGGCTCATCTCATCATGCCCTACCATATCCTGCTTGACAGCCTAGAAGAGAAATGGCGCGGTGGCCAGGCTATCGGCACCACCGGCAGAGGCATCGGCCCGGCTTTTGCCGACAAGGTAGCCAGGTTAGGTATTCGCGCCGGGGAACTCTTGGATAAAGAGATTTTACGGAAACAACTCCGTTTTATCCTAGATTATAAGAACGCCATTTTAACCAAAGTCCACGAGGTTAATCCTTTGTCTTTTGACGAAGTCTATCGCCAGTATTGCCAGTACGGGGAACGCTTAATGCCCTATATCCGAGAGACAACTGAAATCCTGGAGACCGCGTTACACCGAGATGAGCTAATTTTGCTCGAGGGGGCTCAGGGTACATTACTCGATCCTGACTTTGGTACCTACCCTTACACCACTTCCTCTTCACCACTAGCAGGGGAAGGCAGCCTGGGGTCTGGTATCAGTGGTAACAAGATTACTGGGGTTCTTGGTGTGTTCAAAGTATACTGCACCCGAGTGGGCAGTGGTCCGATGCCCACAGAGCTTACAGATGGAACCGGCGACCTGATTCGAGAGACGGCTCATGAATACGGTACGACTACTGGCCGGGCTCGGCGCTGTGGCTGGTTCGATGCCATAGCCGCCCGCTTCAGCAACCGGATTAACGGCTTTACCCGAATAGCGTTCACCCGACTGGATATTCTGGACACCTTACCACATCTGAAAATATGCGTTGGTTACCAACTGGATGGCAAAGTAATCGATTTCTTCCCGGCTAATATCGCCGCTTTAGAGCGATGCCAGCCTATCTATGAAGAGCTTCCCGGTTGGCAAGTTCCCACCACTCATATCAGACAATATCAGCAGTTGCCACCCCAAGCTCGACAGTATGTAGAGAGACTGGCCGAACTCACCACTTGCCCCATCAGTTTCATCTGTGTCGGACCAGAGCGAGAGCAAACCATCGAGGTTAGACCTATTTTATAGTCTTTCACCTTTCAATCATGGTGAGGGCTTTATACCGGTAAGTCGATTTCGTATAACTTCAGCGTCTCAAGGATACGCGCCGCTGTTTTTTCGTCAGGTTCGGTCAACGGCAAGCGCGGCTTACCTACGGCGAAGCCAACGTGGTTGAGCACATATTTGAGAGGAATAGGATTAGCGACAATAAACAAATCACTGAATAGCGGAGTGAGATGCTGGTGAATGCCAGCGGCTTCGCTAACCCGGCCAGTAATAAAACTTTCTATCATCTGCCTAATTTGGCGACCCACCATGTGGGAAGCCACACTGATTACCCCATAGCCACCGACCGCCAATATCGGTAGAGTGTCACTATCATTACCGCTCCAGACAAGAAAATCTTCTCGCATATTACTAATAATTCGAGAGATTTGCTCGAGATTACCGCTGGCTTCTTTAACCCCGACGATATTATCGATTTCACTCAGTTTGACCACAGTCTCGGCGGCGAGACTAGCCACAGTGCGCGAGGGCACATTATACAGAATACAAGGTAGGCTGGTACTTTCCGCCACCGCCTTAAAGTGCTGATACAAGCCTTCCTGAGTCGGCTTATTATAATAGGGAACGACTAATAAACAAGCGTCCACGCCGACACATTCGGCTTCTTTGGTCGCCTCAATAGCCTCCGCGGTGCTATTGCTACCCGTACCGACAATAACTGCTCCCCGCTCACCCACAGCCGATTTAACTTCGCGGAAGAGGCGAATTTCTTCAGCACGAACGAGAGTAGGAGACTCGCCGGTAGTACCCACTACGACGACACCGTCACTCCCTGAATCGAGCAGAGCCAGGGCTAATCTCTTGGCCTGTACATAATCAACTGCCCCCTTTTCATCGAAGGGGGTGACCATGGCTGTCAGCAGTCGTCCCAGTTTTTTCACGTCTTTCCTACCTCGGATGCAACCAATCTCGTTTAATCAGTTCTTCAGCAATCTGGACGGCATTAAGGGCCGCTCCCTTTCGTATGTTATCGGCGACAACCCACATTACCAGACCACGAGAATACGAAACATCGCGCCGAATTCGCCCAACACAAACCTTATCGGTACCAGCGGCCGACCAGGGCTGAGGATAAAGACTAATCACCGGATCATCCAGCACCTTAACCCCCGCAGCCTGAGACAGAATACGCCGGGCGTCTTCCGGAACTACTGGATTAGTGAACTCTACAGTGACCGCCTCACTATGCCCAATGAAAACCGGTACCCGAACGCAGGTGGCGGAAACAAGCATATCATTAGCATGCATAATCTTTCTAGATTCTTCCACCAGTTTCCATTCCTCTTTGGTATAACCATTATCCATAAAAACATCGATTTCCGGCAAAAGATTAAAGGCGATCTGGTGTTGGTAAATGTGGGGAATAGTAGTCTGACCGTCAAGTATCTGCCTAGCTTGTGTCGTCAGCTCATCTATGGCCACAGAACCGGTACCAGACACCGACTGGTAAGTGGAAACAACTACTCGCTTAATAGGGTTAACCTTATGCAGAGGATACAAGGCAATAACCATTTGAATAGTCGAGCAATTGGGATTAGCAATGATCCCCTTGTGCCATTTAATATCCTCAACGTTAATCTCTGGAACCACCAGAGGCACCCATGGTTCCATGCGGAAAGCAGCACTATTATCGATCACGACCGCGCCTTCTTGAGCAAAAACCGGTGAGAAGAGACGACTAGCCTCCGTCCCAGCCGAAGAGAAAACGATATCGATTCCCTTGCAACAATCGGAGACGATTTCTTGGACCTCAATCTCACTATGATTGACAACCATCTTCTTACCAGCGGAACGATCAGAGGCAAAGAGGCTTACCGATTCCATCGGGAAATTACGTTGCTCTAAAACTCTAATAAACTCCTGCCCCACCAATCCAGTAGCGCCGACAATAGCCACTCGGTATGTTTTCATCACGCCCCCTGCAGACTAAGCAGAGTCTCCAGACCATTAGTTAGCCCCGGACGCTTAACGACTTCTTTTACTGCTAGTATCACACCAGGCATATAGCATTCTCGACTAACCGTATCATGCCGGATACTCATGGTCTGCCCCGCTACTCCAAAAGTCACCTCTTGGTGGGCCATAAGACCAGGGAGACGCACACTATGAATCGTAACCCCTTCTACCTGTTGACCTCGGCCACTTGAAGTCTGCCCTTGTTCTAGAGCTGGCAAGAAAAAGGGCTTACCTCTCGCCTGAGCCATCAACCGGGCCGTAGACAGGGCTGTACCTGAGGGGAAATCCGTTTTCTGATGATGATGCAGCTCGATAATCTCGGCGTAGTCGAAGTATTTCGCAGCGATTTTAGCCAGGTACATCATCATTACTGCTCCAAGGGCAAAGTTGGAGGCAACTACAATACCCACCCGATGTTCCTTGGCCAGCCATGCCATCTCATCTAAGTCACTGTTAGTCAACCCTGTAGTCCCGATAACCAAGTTGACACCCCTCTTCGAAGCGGTGGGTACGGCCGCCCTAGTCGCCGGAGCCGAGCTAAAATCAACTAACACATCAGGACGACAAGTAGTCAGAATATAGTCTAAATCCGAGGAGAAGGAGACCCGACCGAAACCATCCGGCAGGGAAAGGAAATCTTCCGTCGTCTTCTGCTCGACGGCGCCGACGACCCGTGTCTCCGGCTCATGGCATAGGGCACTAATGACCTCTCGCCCCATTTTCCCCAACGCCCCGTGAACGACGACATTTATTGGTTTCACCCCTAAAGCCTTTTGTCGCCTAGCATGGTTTATTTCCAAATGGTGGACGAGACCTATACGGGGGGCTGGTCGGACGGTTGGGCGCAGCAGAATCCCCTACCTGACTTGCGGCTATACTCGCCGGTCTTTCCAGCGCAGCGCGCCGCGACAGATTAGTACGCCCCATATTATCAATTTCAATCACCTTAACCTTAACCTCATCACCAACCTTAACCACCTCCTCAACACTACCCACCCGGTAGTCAGCCAGTTCACTGATGTGGATCAATCCCTCTTTACCCGGCAAGATTTCCACCATTGCTCCGAAGTTCAACACTCGGGTTACTTTCCCGGTGTAGACATCACCTCTTACCACTTCTTTGGTCATGTTTTCAATGGTTTGTATAGCTTTTCTGGCTCCAGCTTCATCGGCCGAACCAATCAGTACCGTACCATCATCGCTAATATCTATCGTTGCTTTCGTCTCCTCGGTGATAGAACGAATAGTCTTACCTCCAGGACCGATTACCGCACCAATCTTTTCCACAGGAACACTTATTCGGTACACACGCGGCGCGTAGCGACTGAGTTCAGAACGGCTGGAACTGATAGTTTTATTCATAATTTCCAGAATAGACAAACGCGCGTCGCGCGCCTGGTGTATCGTTTGTTCGACAATTTCCATGGTTAGCCCCTTAAGCTTAGTATCCATTTGCACACCGGTAATACCTTCCGTGGTGCCCGCCACCTTAAAATCCATATCCCCATAATTATCTTCCAGACCCTCAATATCGGTTAAAACAACGTATTTATTATCGGCACCGGTAACCAAACCCATCGCAATTCCAGAAACCGGCCTCTTAATTGGTGCACCAGCGTCCATCAGTGAGAGACTACTGGCGCAAACACTCGCCATTGAGGTGCTGCCACTAGAACTAAGTACCTCAGAAACCAGCCGAATAGTATAGGGGAATTCATCTTCTTTAGGCACCACCGGCAATAGGGACCGTTCTGCCAAAGCGCCGTGCCCTATCGCGCGCCGACCGGGCGTACCCATACGTCCTACCTCACCATTAGAGAAAGGCGGGAAATTATAATGGTGAATGAAACGTTTACTCTCTTCGATACCTAAGCCGTCAATCTTCTGTTCCTGCCGGGTCGAGCCGAGAGTAGTAATGGCCAATACCTGAGTTTGTCCACGGGTAAACAGGGCGGAACCGTGGGTACGAGGCAACAGCCCCGTCTCACATTTAATGGGCCGTATCTCCGTTAAACCTCGACCGTTAAGACGCTGTCCCTTTTCCAAGAGACTAGTTCTAACTTCATTTCTTATCTGGTCGTCAAAAGCCGCCAAGATGTCTTTCTGGGGGAATGTTGCTCCCAATTGCTCAATAAGCTCCTTTTGCAACTCGTGAAGCTTCTCTTCTCGCTCCGCTTTGACCGCCCCACTAAAGGCGGAGGCCAGCTGCTCCTTTGTTACTCCAGCGGCTGCGATCGCTAGCTCAGGATCGGAACTACTGAGTGGGACCACTACCTTAGGTTTGCCAAGGGCGTTCCTTAACTCTTCCTGGACACGAATAATACCCAGATTAACTTCATGGCCAAATTTAATTGCCTCCAGAATGAGACTCTCCGGAACTTCTTTGGCGCCGGCTTCCAACATGATGATTTTTTCACTAGTACTGGCGACGACGAGGTCGAATAGGCTATTTCCAAGTTGAAGTAGTGTCGGATTCACCACAAACTTACCATTGATATGACCGATACGAGTAGCACCCACCGGGCCATCAAACGGCACCTCAGACATCGATAACGCCGCGGAACTACCGATAAGCGCCAAAATATCAGGGTCGTTCTCCTGGTCAGCGGAGAGGACGGTGATGACTACCTGAAGATCTCTACGCCACGCTTTAGGCAATAGCGGACGTATGGCGCGGTCGGTAAGCCGGCTGGTCAGTGTCGCTTCCTGAGTAGGACGACTCTCCCGGCGTATAAAACCACCTGGAATCTTACCCGCAGCGTAATGCCTTTCCTCGTAGTCAACAGTTAAAGGGAGAAAATCGACGTTCTCTCTTGGTTCGTGGCTGACACAAACGGTCACCAGTACCAATGAATCACCATAGCGCACTGTGACCGCAGCGGCAGCCTGTTCCGCCATCGTTCCGGTTTCCATAATGAGATTTCGGCCACCGATTTCAAATTCAAAAGTTTGATGTCTCAATAAAAGTTTCTCCTTACCACACTAACCTATTTATTTACGAAGTCCCAACCGAGTAATCAACTGGTTATAGCGACTGACGTCCTCTCGACTCAAGTAAGCCAACAGTCGACGTCTTTGACCGACGAGCTGCATCAGGCCACGCTGGGAGGAATGATCTTTACGATTCGCCACCATATGCCCAGTCAATCGATTTATCCGCCCAGTCAGCAAGGCAACCTGCACCTCGGTGGAACCGGTATCCTTTTCCTTACGGGCAAACTTCGTGATGGTTTCTAACTTTACTGCTTTCTCCAAATTAAGCTACCCCTTTTTTATTTTATATTTTAATTAAGATATAAATATATTTAACTTGCAATTATATCACAGAGCGGATAGGGTGTAAATTAAACGCTGTGCGGTGTCCATAAGAGATTCTTTTTTGTTTTTTTAGAGATGTCAAAGATGACAATACGAATTTTTCCTTAACCGCACCACTCATAAATTATATGTTGGGATTAGAACGGTAATGCAGGTCGGGGTTTTACGAATCAGATTCCGCTTGCCGGGAAATACTTCCCTTAAAGGCAAGCGACAAGTGGTAAAACCTATCATCGCTCGAATCGGCAATAAGTTTAATGTGGCTGTGGCTGAGACAGGTGACACTGATTTATGGCAGATGGCTACCATCGGCGTCTGCTACGTCAGTAACGACAAGCGCCATGTTAACGAAGTCCTGTCAAAAATAGCGGACTTTATCAACAACAGCCATTTCGAAATCGAGATGCTGGACCATAAGATGGAGATACTCCCGTTTTTTGGTGATTAGGTGGCCCTAAGACTATTTATCAATCTAACCACTTCCCTTAACAAGAGAAAGGACAAAATCTTTAAAACGGAGCCTCTTCAAACTTCCCCGTTAATGAGCTACCAGGATAAAATGGGCAGCTGAGATCACAGCGTAATTAGTAGAAAAAACTTGGAAATGAATGGCCAACTCTAAGTACTTATTCTTCTGGGGATTTTTCGGTAATCTCCTTTGTATCGTTCATACCTTCTAAGCGCAATGTATCGTCAAGCCTATTCTTAAATCGCTCAACATGGTCATTACCAACCCTATAGGATTCAGTAGCTTGCTCTAGATTTTTACCAATGTCCTCATGTTTTTTATAGAACTGCTCGAACGATTTTTGAATCTCTGTAAGCTTTACCTGTAGTTTCTGTGTATTTTTAACCAGCTCAATATTCCTTATGCCTTGGATTATTATTTGCAGAAAGGCATAAAAAGTATTTGGGCTTACAGGAATAACCTTATTCTCTTGTGCAAATTCATAAATTTGGGAAGGATCACCGAGATGGTTTTTTTCGGCAATAGTTTCATAATATACCCCCTCGGATGGTATGAACATAAGCGCAAAATCAGAAGTCCCTTTTTCTGGCTTTACATATTTACTATTAATACTCCTGATCTGCACCTTGACTGAATTCTCATAACTGCGCCAGTTTTGAGCTTTTTCTTCATCTGTAGTTGAATTCAAATATCGCTGATAATCATCCCTTGGAAATTTTGAATCTATTGGGACAACAACATCTCTATATTTAATGGCAACATCAACTTTTTCTCTTCCATCAATTACATATTGTCGCTCCCAAACTCCTTTCGGAAGAACTCTTTCAAGCATCTCCTCAAGCACCTCTTCCCCATAACTACCACGAAGTTTAGGCACTTGAAGTAAATCTTTTAGGGAATGACCTAGCTTACTGGTCTCCTCTTGTTGCTGAATAATCTTCTGCATTGTTTTATTCATTTCTGTGATTGTCTCAATAGTCTTGATAGTATGATCTGACATCTTATCTTTCGAAGCATTGATTTCTGACCTTGTCGAATTCAGTTCTTTGTTAATTTGGCTTTGAAAAGTAATGAATTGGTCTTTAAGGAAAGAATTAATTGCATCCTTATGGAACGACTTTTTAAGTAATAATATAATGACAAGAATTATTAGGATTACAATAGCGCAAAGAATTATCAAATCCATAAGTAACCCAGTGATAAATGAAACGCCCTAGTAATTTGCTATACCAAGAGTCCGCACACCGGTCATAACGATCGACTGTCTAGTTCTAGCTTTCTCTTTGCCTGGTTCTTATATTAAACTTAAACCGGCTACCTCTTCTCTCGCTAAGAAGACCAATATCCTTTCTATTTGAGAGAGGTAGAGCCTCAATAACATCAATCGCCCGTCCCTTCAGATTTTTCCCATTAAGGCTAATAATCGCGGTCTCGCTCTCAGATTTTGAGGGCATTTCCACAAATCCATATCCACGAGGTTGACCACTACCGATATACCTATCACTCAGGATAGTTACCGAAATCACCTCCCCGAATACCACAAATTCCTGTCGCAGTTCTTCATCAGTCACCTCGAGAGATAGATTACCCACATAGATGTTCATACGCCACCCACTCTCCTCGAGCAAAAACTTAGCTCGAGCCATGGTTTACCGTCTAATATTCAAAAAGACTCTAGTACCTTCTGTGTCTTCCCCCACCAAATCCTCCACCTCTCCGGTCACCTTGATACCGACCACCCCCACCTTCGGTACGAGGGCGAGCCGTATTAACGGTAAGAGTTCGGTCCTGGAGTACCTTTCCACTGAGACCAGCGATTGCCGCCTGCCCCTCGGATACCGTCGGCATCTCCACAAACGCGAATCCCTTAGGCCGACCAGTAAACTTATCTTTTATAATATCGACAGTCGCCACTTGGCCGAAAGTCTGAAATTCTTCCCTTAATTCCTCTTCAGTTACCTCATGAGCTAGGTTCCCGACATAGATTTTCATACTTATACTCCTTTTAGTTAATTATGGAATTACATACCCAGGCCAGCCAATCACCACCAGCTCGATATAGCCTTAAAACAAACGGTGCTCCGTAATCGGAACACCGAAGTAATCCATTCTGAAAAACCAACGACTGCCCTCCCCTCTATACCCTACCCAGAGTCTCGGTCATCCGACACTGAATATAAGGTAATGCAAGTGTACGATAACCTAGACTAAAACTACACGTGTTACCAGTATACACGAAATAACCTCACTTTACAAGTAACGTACCTCGAGACAAGCGATAGCTGACATCGCCGAGGGTAGACAAATTAACCTGCCATCGATTATCGACTTGAAAAGCTGGTTCGTTTGTGGTGTAATTAATTAGCTGAGGTGGAGAATGGAAGAAAGAAGTTCGGTAATTCAACAAGCACTAAGCAAGGCTGAGAGATTAAGGGGACTAGCCCGGAAAGCTGCTGTAGAATCGATGCAAGCGTCTCAGGAAGCGATAGATAGAGCTGAGCAAGTAGGCTTGTCAGCCAAAAAAGCGGCGGAGGCAGCCACAAAGAAATCCGAAGAGGCAGTAAGTAGAGCTGAGCAAGTAGGCTTGTCAGCCACAGAGGCTACCGAGAAATTAACAATGGCGTCTCTGGAAACAATAAACAAGGCCGAACGAATAAGCAAGTCAGCCGTAGAGATCGCTGAGACAGCAAAACAAAACTTTGAGACGGCTACAATTAAGGTTGAGGAAACAATTAAGTCATCCAAAGAGACAACGGAGGCTTTGGTAAGAGCGTTAGAACCAGCGGTAGCTAAGGCTGAACAGACAGCTAATTCAGCCAAGGAGACAGCAGAAAAAGGGATAAGAATATCACAGGAATTAACAGCCAATGCTGAGCAGACGGCTAATCTAGTCAAAACGAGCGCTAAAGAATCGGTAAGAGTGTCACGGGAAGCAATAGGCCGGGTTGGGGCCGCCGAAAAGTCGGCTAAACAAGCCGCTGAGGAATCGCAGAAGGTATCCAGAGAGGCGACACGTAGGGCTGAGTTAGCAGAGGAATCAGCCAACAAAGGTAAGGAAATAATCAAATCAGCTATGGAAATTGCCGAGGCAGTTAAGAGAACAACGGAAGAAATTGCAAATAGAGCTGAACAAACAAGCGAATCAGCTCTGGAAACGGCTAAGGCGTCAGCTAAAGAATCACATGACGCAATAAGCCGGACTGAACAAGTAGGTCTGGCAGCCGCTGAGACTATTGAGACAGCAAAGAAAGCCTTCGAGACGGCTACTAATAAAACAGAGGAAATAATCCGGACGACCAAAGACGCTACGGAGGCTTTAATAAAAGATTTTGAGCAAACAGTTGTCAAGGCTGAAGAAGCAATTAAGCTAGCTATAGAGGTTACTGAGGCATCCAAGAAAGCAGCGGAGGAAGTGGCCGATAGAGCCGAAAAAATAAGTAAATCAGCTGCGGAAGTTGCTCAGATGGCAATCAGCACAGCTAAGAAAGCCACGGAAACTGCGGCCAGGCTATCCCAAGAAGTAATAAATAAAAGTGAGCATGCCGGCAAGTCAGCAGAGGAAGCCGCTGAGAGAGCGATAAAAGCGGCAGAAGACGCGACCGAGAAAACCATACAAGTTGCTGAGAGAGCGATAAAAGCGGCAGAAGACGCGACCGAGAAAACCATGCAAGTTACTGAGGGAGCGGTGAAAGCAGCCAAACAGGCGGCTACAGAGGCAAGTGATACATGGTTTAAGACGTTTGCTGAGACGATAACCGGGGCTAGGCAAGTTGACATAACCAAAGAGACTATTGAAATCCCATCGAAGAAAGCGGCAGAAGCCATAACCAATGACAAAGAAACGGTTGGATTGGACAAGAAGACCACCGAAACGGAAACCGGTCTACCCAAAAAGACGACTAGTAGAACCGTAGAAACCAAGACCAAAACAGAGTCCAAAGAAGTGCAGAGCATAATTGATAGTCGTTTACATCTCCTGACAAAAATGTATACCGCTCACAGCGAAGGGGGAACAGACGAAGAGAAAGACAGGGCCAAGGACGAAAATAAGTAAAGGGCAAGACTTTAAAATAAAAGCAGAGTTATGGCTCTGATATAAAATCTCTTGACTTCCCAGAAAGTATCCGATATACTATGCCTGGGCTTAGGCTTTTTGGTCAGTAAATCTGACCCCTAATATAAGCAGGGTAATTTCTGCAATAGGTGCAGAGAGGGATGGTATGGTATGGCAGTCAAACGAATACAAACCAAGGGTAACACAAAAACCAGACAGAATATGGGACCTAGGTCCCAAGTTCAAGAGCTGACTACAGAACCGACGGTCATGGCTGAAGAAGAACTAACGAAGCCTCTTGACGAATTCTTGGGACGGGCTCAGAAAGCTTATGTTACCTACTTAGAAGCACAAAAAGATGTGTGGAAAGCCTCCAATGAAACTCAACAACGGATCGAGGATAATTACAGAGAAACCGAACAAAACGCTAACCGTGCCCGTGATGAGGCAACAGAACAGGCCTTGACTTTACGGAGTGAAGCTGAGCAGAAAATCGAACAAGTGTACATAGAAATGATGACGCGAGTGCAGCAAGCGTATACCACCGGTAACAAAGAGGCCAAAAGGTGTGCTGAAGAGAATATAAAGCAAGCCTTAGCCACCTATAAAGAGGCTATTGAGCAAGCACAAGAAATTCGTGAGCAAGCACTCGAACGCGCTCGAAAAATCTTTTCCTAAGAAACATACAAAGAAACGGCAAGCTGGATAAGTGTCGGGGTACCCTCACAGGCAACATATGCTTGGGTAATTATATTAACGTAGGTATATCTTTGAAAGCCTCTTCGAGTTGTCTGTCTTCAGACTGAACTCCTCTCTGTTTCTTCCTGGTAGAGATATAAAGAATCACCTTGGTAAAGAAATCATTGATCCTTCCTACATTCTTAAGATCAGAGAGGATTACGGTGA
>DCWM01000049.1 GCA_002335405.1 Dehalococcoidia bacterium UBA2162 | reverse complement strand
ACGGTAACACTTTTCGCCAAATTGCGCGGGAAGTCGATGGAACAGCCCCTCTCTTTCGCCGTATAGTAGGCAAGTAATTGCAACGCCACACTATTAACTACCGGAGAAAACAGTGGGTCGACATGGGGCACGGTGATGCTAAAATCGGACAGTTCCTCCACCGCCTCATCTTCCCCCTCCGTCACGGCAATTACCGGTGACGTTCTTGCCTTAATTTCTTTAATACTTGTGAGCATGGCTTCATAGGTGTTGTCGCGACTTACAATGGCAATGACCGGTGTCTCGCTACCGAGCAAAGCAAACGGACCGTGCTTCGTCTCACCGGCGGCGTAACCTTCGGCATGGATATAGGAGACCTCTTTTAGTTTCAGGGCCCCCTCCAGAGCTGCCGGGAAGTTAATACCACGACCGATAAAGAACACATGTTCGTATTTAGACAACTCTTTGGCATGCCCGGCAATTATCGCTTCATTATCTAGCACATACTGGACTTTACTAGGCAGCTGCCTCAACTCCGACAATAGATCGGCTCGCCTACGAACATCAACCCTAGAATGGGACATGGCTAACCAATAAAGCGCCATAAGCTGGGCGATAAAGGTCTTGGTTGCCGCAACACTAATCTCCGGACCGGCTCGGGTATATATCGTCTGATGGGCAATCCGGCTAGCCGTGCTCCCCACTACATTAGTAACGGCAATTACCCAGCCGCCCTCACCTTTCAATCTTTTCATGGCTTTCAGCGTATCGGCGGTCTCACCGGACTGAGTGATAGCGATGGCTAAAGTCCTACCCAACGTATTTCTTTGATGGTTAAACTCCGAAGCGAGTTCAACCCGCACCGGAATATGCAGCAGCTCTTCGAAGACATATTTACCGACCAGAGCCGCATGGAAAGAAGTACCGCAAGCGAGCATGAGGATTGGTTCGGTGATTGTCGCTTCCGTAGTCCGGGTATATTCGGCCAAGGTATTCCGTATCACCCGGGGCTGCTCATGAATTTCCTTAAGCATAAAGTACTCATAGCCAGCTTTCTGAGCCTCTTCGGCGCTCCAAAGAATCTTCTCTTCTTTTTTGGCAACTTCTTGCCCGTCTCTTTTAATCTTTATGTTAGATTTGGTGATAACGCCGATATGGCCGTCTTCCAGATAGATAACCCTATCGGTATAATCCAGGAAGGCTGGCGCATCTGAAGCGATGAAAGTCTCTCGGTCACCAACGCCAATAACCAGCGGACTATCTTTCTTAGCGACGATTAACTTCGACTCGCCGGTTCTCAGCACCACCATGGCATAAGAACCCTCGATATCACGCAAAGCCGCTTCTACAGCCGCTTCTAAACTATCGTCATAGTATTTCTCGATGAGATGCGGTATTACTTCGGTGTCAGTTTCCGAGGTAAAGCTATGGCCCTCACCAGTCAATTTCCGTCTTAAGTCCCGGAAATTAGTAATGACCCCGTTGTGCACTACGGCAATGTTACCAGTACAGTCAAGGTGCGGGTGAGCGTTGGCCCGGGATGGCTCACCATGAGTTGCCCACCGAGTATGGCCGATTCCGACCACCCCGGCCAGCCGTGGCGCCACCTTAGACAATGCCTCAACTCGGACCGCATCCTTATAAACTGCGATATCACCGACAGCCACCGCGACACCACAGGAATCGTAACCTCGATACTCCAGTTTCCTCAAACAATCGAGTAGTATCGATTGAGCTGGTCTCTCGCCGATATAACCGACTATGCCACACATAGTTCTTTAAAACACACAGCCCCGGTCAGGCAATTTCCCGCCGATAAGCTTCATTGCCTGAATCTGGCAATGGTTCCCCACAATCACTCCAGGCTGGGCAACGACACTATTCCCTAATCTACAGCCTGCCCCTAGCATGGCCCCGATATTTACTAGATGATATTCATCATTAACTCTAAGTTCAGCCTCACCGCTACAAGCACTAAAGTGCCCCTTGATGACACAACCTTCGTCAATTACCGAGTCCTGTACCACCGAAGCCGGCCCGATATTAACGTCATTACCAATCACGCTATTCTCAAGAACACTGAAGGGGGAAATAACGACATTATTACCGATACTGGTCGACGGCAAAATACATACATTCGGGCCGATATCACAGTTCTCCCCGATAACTACTGGCCCGAGGATGTATGAATTCGACCGTATGAACGTGTCTTTCCCCACCACCACCATTCCCTTGACGAAAGCCCCAGCTTCAACTGTCCCACCCAATCTAGCCGTGCTATGACGCAGAACAGCGTTATTCAACTTTATTATATCCCACGGATAGACAACATCGAGCCAGGTGCCTTCGGTCTCCTGTGCCTGAAACGATTTGCCCTTCGCCAACATATTATTGAGCACATCAGGGATATCCAATCTGTCACCGATACAATCAAAAAAGTCAGGGGTGAAAGAGTAAATACCGGTATTAATGATGTTACTTTCCGCTTCCCTAGGTTTTTCGATAATACTCTTCACCAAACCGTTATCGGTAAGCACCACCCCATACCGCGATGGATCCTCCACCGTCTTGACCAGCACAGCGTTCGAATGGGTCGTAACAAATTGGGCGATGGTATCGGCGTCAATCAGATTATCCCCCGGGAGAATGAGAAATCCGCCATCGACAACATTCTTAGCCTGTGCCAAAGCATGGGCGGTCCCAAGCTGTCTTTCCTGGGTTACATAGGTGATATTGATACCTAACTGCTCCCCTGTACCCAGATAGTCAAAGACCTGCTCTCTATGATAGCCAACTACAATAATAATCTCTCGAATACCGTTTTGTGCCAAGGCTTCGGCCACATATTGCAGGATCGGCTTACCGGCAATGCTTAACATCGCCTTAGGTTTAGTCACAGTAAAGGGCCTAAGTCTTTGCCCTTCACCAGCGGCGAGAATAACTGCTTTTTTCATCGTCACCACCTAAAATATTCTTGAATCAGGTGAAACAACCCCGTTCACCATGGCAGCTGGCCCAACCCAAGTATTATTACCGATAATACTACCGACATTAATGGAAACATTCACCCCTGTTCCCACATTGTCGCTAATAATAGCTCCCAGTTTACGTCTTTTCGTCTCCCTACCGGCGGCCCAAATTTCCCGTTCGTCAAACCGAAGATTAGCAATCTTAGTACCGGCACCAAGATTACACCCTTCACCAATGACACTATCGCCCACATAGTTAAGATGTGGGATTTTACTCCCATCCATAACTATCGAGTTCTTGACCCCTACGGCGTTACCGATATGGCAGTGGTTACCAATTGCCGTATACGGGCGGATATAGCAGTTGGGGCCTATATCACAATCCTGTCCAATAACTACCGGACCAACGATATAAGTTCCCGATTTAACGACGGTGCCATCACCGATAGAAACCTTACCCTTAATGACCACATTCTCTTCTATCTGGCCTAGATTCCGAACATTAATCTCCGACAGTAGTGATTCGTTAGCCCCCAACAAATCCCATGGATAGCTGAGGTCAAGCCAGTAATCGATTTTCTGATAACCGACCGTACACCCATGATTTATCAGCCACTGTAAAGAATCGGTTATTTCATACTCCCCTCTTGGTGATTTTACCGTTTGAGATATGGCTCTAAATATATCGGGGGTAAAGAGATAGAGACCTGTATTAGCCAGATTAGCCCCATATTTAATACGCGGTTCAACCTTTTCACAGATATTAACTATCCGGCGCCCTTTTATGTCAACCGCACCTAAATCACTGGTATCCTCGACTTCGATAACACTCATGGTATTATCTTTTCTTCGAGCTAATCTCTTAATGTCCGCATGCCGAACGATAATATCTCCATTCATCATCAGAAAGTTCCCAGTAACCCGATGCTCAACCATTTTCAGGGCATCGGCGGTACCCAATTGCTTGCGCTGGTTATGATAACTGATACCAATACCCCATTTATCCCCATTCCCGAAGTACTGGCGCACCAGCTCATCGTGATAGCCGACAATAAAGATAAACTCATTGATGCCGGCCTGTACGGCCTCAATCAGTAGATGCTCCAAGATAGGTTTATTTGCGATAGGTAACATCACTTTGGGCCTGATATGGGTGAGCGGACGCATTCGACTACCCTCACCAGCGGCTAAAATAACTGCCTTCAACTTATTTATCCTCACCGACTAGGCAGCATTCTTTGATTGTCTGGAGACCGCTATCATAGAGCTGCCGCGCCTGCGACTCACTCCTGGCCTCAGCTGTTAGTCTTATTTTAGGTTCAGTACCAGAGGCTCGGATCAGGAGCCAGCCATTTTCAAAACTCAATCTCAGACCATCGATATCACTCACGGATAACGGTTTTAAAGTCTGTAGCCTTTTCTTGAGATTAGACAATGCCACCCCTTCACTAGCGATACTACCCCGGAAAAGTGGATATTGCGGTATTTGATCAACCAAAACCGACAGTTTATGCCGACTGGCGATAGCGAGTAATTTGGCGGCAGCATAGATGCCATCGGGACAGAGCGAGTTATTGGGAAATATCCAGGCGCCGGACGGTTCACCGCCAAAATCCCCACTCCTTTTCAATTCTTCGGAAACATAAATATCGCCAACCTTCGTTCGCGTCACCTTGAAACCCAGTTCATCGACAACCATCGAGGCATCCAGGGTAGTCACTATTTCTTTAGCACCCACCTGCTGAGCAAAAAGGACCAGAAGCTTATCCCCGGGAATAAATCTCCCTTGTTCGTCCACCGCCATCATACGGTCACCATCACCATCATGTGCAATACCTAAATCAGCCCCAATGTCACGAGTAACTCGTATCAGATCACCTAAATTAGTTTCAGTCGGTTCAACATCATGAGGAAAAAATCCGGAAGGATAGCAATTAAGCTCCACCACTTCACAGCCCAGCTGACGTAATAAATAAGGCGTGATTACCGAAGTGGAGCCGCAACCACAATCCAGAACTACCTTTAGCTTCAAGGCATGAGGTAAATCTTTTCGTAAGTGCTCAATATGTTGCTCTATGGCGCTGTCATAATTACGACTGTTTTTCATATCTGCCCACAGAGCCGTCGAAAGTGCATCACTTAAGATCATATCTTCGATTTGTCGGCGCTGGTTAGCGTCAAAAGCTGAGCCATCAGCATTCAACAGCTTAATGCCATTATATTCTGGTGGATTATGGGAAGCCGTAATCATCGCCCCGGCCTGAAACTCCCGTGTGGCTAAAGCCAGTGTGGGTGTGGGGATAACCCCGCTATCCCAGCACCGAGCGCCCGCGGTCAATAATCCCGAAATAAAAGCGTGCTTGATAGCCTCACTAGAGGTCCGGGTATCACTGCCGACAATTACTTTACCATACTCCTTGCCGACTACCAGCCCAGTCTTCAAGGCTATTTCAAGCAGGCTTCTATCGGCAACCCCGCGAATTCCGGACGTGCCGAATAATGCCATGTTGGCTGATTTTAACCCCAATCAGATTTTATGTCAATCGTGCATCTTGACTGAAGTAAATGCTACGAGTATTATTATCAAGTAACAGACTGTTAGTCAATCTTAGGCAGTTAAGGGGGGACCAATAATGTCGGGACATTCTAAGTGGTCTTCCATCAAGCATCAGAAAGGCGCCGCTGACGCCAAACGTGGTCAACTTTTTACAAAATTAACCCGCGAGATTATTGTCTCGGTACGACAGGGGGGCAGCGATGCCGATACCAACTATCGCTTACGATTGGCTATTCAAAAAGCAAGTGATAGTAATATGCCGTATGAAAATATCGACCGGGCAATCAAGCGCGGTAGTGGCGAGAGCGAAGGGGCAGCCTTAGTAGAGCTAGCTCTAGAAGGCTATGGGCCTAGTGGTGCTGCCATTATAGTGCACGCCGTCACCGATAACCGCAACCGGACTCTACAGGATATCCGAAATATCTTTTCCCGTCATGGTGGTAATCTCGGCGAGAGTGGCTGTGTTGCCTGGCTTTTTGACAGTAAAGGTGCCATTACCATAGATGCCAGTAATTTAGATAAGGAAGATCTCGAATTAAAAGCAATCGATGCCGGTGCCGATGATGTTAAAGTTGAGGATAGTTACTTAGAAATTTACACCAAACCGGAAGACCTCGAGACCGTCCGAAAGGGACTGGAACACCAGGAAATACCGGTAACTTCTTCAGGAATATCTTCCATACCAAAGACCACCGTCCAGCTAGAGGAAAAGGCGGCCTTAACAACGCTGAAACTGTTAGAAAAACTTGAAGAACTAGAAGATGTGCACCGTGTAACCAGCAATGTCGATTTTCCCGACACCATTGTGGAGAAATATCACTCACAGTCATAACTAGTTACCATCTCCCCCAATTTCGTCCCTTTAGAGAGAAGAATGAGAATTTTAGGTATCGACCCGGGTACCATCGCTTTGGGCTATGGTGTCATCGATGATAGCCCCGATATAATCGGGACAACCATGGTTGATTACGGTGTTATTATCACCCCGGTACGCTCCCCTATCTGGGAACGCTTAAGATTTTTGTATCGGCGTCTCGAAGAAGTCGTCGAGCACTACAGGCCGGATGTCGTCGCTATCGAGCAACCCTTTGTCGCCAAAAATGCCCGGTCGGCCATCGCCATTGGGCAGGCTCAAGCCGTTGCGATTCTTGCCACTGGCAATCAAGGGATAACCGTCTATGAGTATACGCCGACACAAGTCAAGCAGAAAGTAGCTGATCATGGCACCAGCTCTAAGGAGCAAATTCAGGAGATGGTCAAACTTCATCTTGGCCTACACACAATCCCTCAGCCGAGTGACGCCGCTGATGCCCTAGCGGTGGCCCTCTGTCACCTCAGCGAAACGCACCTAACTAACCGACTGGCAAAACAAAAGGAAGGGTAAAGGAATGCTCTCAAGTCTTCACGGCAAACTAGAATCACTGGGGAGTGATTGGGCAATCATTAATGTGCATGGTATCGGTTTTCAAGTCTATCTGCCCACGCCAACTCTAAGCACGCTCGGCACCAGGGGTGGAGAAGTGCATCTGCATACCCACCTTCATCTGCGCGAGGATAGCGTCACTTTGTATGGTTTTGCTACCACAGACGACCGGGAATTATTTCAACTCATTCTCAATGTGTCCGGCATCGGACCAAAGATAGCCCTGACGATACTCTCCACGATAAGTGCGGAGCAAGTGAACCTAGCAATTGCCAATGGAAACGTCGATATATTGATGGCAGTGCCAGGAATTGGCAATAAGACTGCCAGTCGCCTGCTCTTAGAGCTTAAAGACAAAATCGGCACCGATTTAGTAGCTACCCCACTCACTCAGGTGGCTCAGGAGAGCATCGATGTCGTCGCTACGCTGACCTCGCTGGGCTATTCGGCGGCTGAAGCCACCCACGCCGTCGCCACCCTCCCTAATGGAAAGAAGCTTAATCTCGAGGAAAAAGTCAAACTGGCACTACAATATTTTAGCCAGAAGAAATAAAAATCTGTCAGTTGCAAGCGGATAGAAAATTCTCCACCTGGAAACCATATCCGCCACGTATTTATTACTTGCCGGCGGTGATATCTTAGTCATAAGACATCCAGAAGCGATAAGACTGGTAAGTCGGATGATTGCAGAGTCAACTAAGACGGGATAGCTAAATTTGACAGATAAAAAATTTTATTTTATAATCCTTATTAAGAATGATTACTGTTTATTGAAACGGTATATTATAATCTTAAACTACCACTAAAGTAAGGAGCTAATCATGCAGTTTTTAGAATTAGCCAAGAAACGTTACAGCGTAAGGGCGTATAAACCCGACCCGGTTGAAGACGACAAGCTACAGCAAGTACTGGAAGCTGCTATCCT
>DCWM01000050.1 GCA_002335405.1 Dehalococcoidia bacterium UBA2162 | reverse complement strand
ACAAAGAAGTTGACCGTGCGCTGGGTATTCTTGGGAAAGTACTGGATAACTTTGTGAAATGATAAAATCTGATGGCGTTTATCAAGCACTACCATTCAAAGTTAATCTCAAGCCTGATACGAGAGCGGGAATCAAAAACGTGGAGGCAAGCATAGAATCCCTCATTTAAGAGGGATTAGTAAATATTCTTGATATATTTGGCATAGCGGAGGTTTGGGATGTCAGATAAAGTAGTTTTAGCTTACAGCGGAGGATTAGACACCTCAGTCGCCATCCGGTGGCTTAAAGAAAAGTATAAGCTGGATGTTATTGCCGTAACCATTGATGTCGGCAACGAAAAAGATTTTTCTGACATTCGGCAGAAGGCATTGAGAGTCGGTGCCGTCAAGGCTGTTGTCATTGATGCCAAGAAGACCTTTGTCAACCATTTTATTTTTCCGGCCTTGCTGGCCGATGCCATTTATGAAGGGCAATACCCGTTAGCCACAGCTCTATCCCGTCCGCTGATGGCCAAGTTACTGGTGGATACTGCCCTAGAAGAACAAGCTTCATTCGTAGCTCACGGCTGTACCGGCAAAGGGAACGACCAAGTAAGGTTTGAGGTAAGTATTAACGCGCTGGCGCCTAACATCAAGATTATTGCGCCAGCTCGGGAATGGGGGATGAGCCGCCAGGAGACTATCAGGTATGCCAAACGCCATAACATCCCAATTCCCGTTACTGTCGCCAGCCCCTATTCTATCGATGAAAACCTGTGGGGTAAGAGCATCGAATGTGGTGTCCTGGAAGACCCGTGGGCGGAGCCGCCCGAGGATACCTACACTTGGACGAAGTCGACGACGAAAACCCCCAACGAGCCCAACTATATTGAAATCGGTTTTGCTGAAGGCATTCCTGTTTCCCTTAATGGGCAGGAAGTAGATAGCGTTGGTTTACTTCATCGGTTGAACGAGTTAGCCGGTGAGCATGGGGTGGGACAGATTGACCACATCGAAAACCGACTCGTCGGTATTAAATCACGGGAAATATATGAGGCGCCGGCAGCCACCGTATTACTGCAAGCCCACCAGGCTTTAGAGACGATGACTCTGGCTAAAGACCAGCTTCGCTTCAAGCAGAAGGTAGCTGTGGAGTACGCCGACCTTATCTACAACGGCTTGTGGTTTACCCGGTTCCATCAAGACCTGGCGGCCTATGTCAGGAACACACAACGTTTTGTTACCGGGACCGTACGGGTTAAGCTCTTCAAGGGAAATTCAAGCGTCGTCGGACGTAAATCGCCCTACTCGCTTTACAATCTCGGGCTAGCGACCTACGATAAAGGTGACAAATTCGACCAGAGCGCCTCGGTAGGTTTCATCCATATCTGGGGGCTATCAGCGCGCAACCAGGCTGAGGCACAGTTACTTAGTCAGAATGAAAGCCCACCAAATCTCTCGGTAACAAAACGAACCAAAAAGAAAAAAGGAAGGCTACTAAATGAGTCAAATTCGCGGACGCTTTCTGCGGGCGGCCAGTAAAGGTACTATCGGATATACCGCTTCGATTCCTTTTGACTGGCGCCTCTATCCCTATGATATCGCCGGTAGTATCGCCCACGCCAAAATGTTGTCGAAACAGGGTATCATCTCTGATAAAGAAGCCAAGATTATTACTAGGGGACTAACTGCTATCCGAGAAGAAATAGAACGGGATAAATTTAAGTTTAAGTCGGAGTTTGAAGACATCCATATGAACATTGAAGCCCGTCTCATCGAGAAGGTGGGCAAAGTAGGTGGCAAACTCCACACGGCTCGTTCCCGTAATGATCAGGTAGCTCTAGATATGCGACTCTTTGCTGGCGCTTCACTTTTGCAGACAGGAAAAGCAATAAAAAACCTTCAGCAGGCATTACTTGGGCTAGCGAAGACGAATAAAAACGCCGTTCTACCAGGCTATACCCATTTACAGCCGGCACAGCCGATCTTACTAGCGCATCATCTTTTGGCCTATTTTGAGATGTTCCAGCGGGACCTAGCTCGGTTTGATGATTGCTCCAAACGTACTATGGTCTTACCTTCAGGCAGTGGCGCTCTAGCCGGTGTAGGCTATGATATTGACCGCGAATTCCTGGCAAAAGAGTTGGGCTTTAGTCAGATAAGCCAAAATAGTATCGATGCTGTCTCGGATAGAGATTTTATCTTGGAGTATGAGTTTGCCGCCAGCATCTGCATGATGCACCTCTCCCGTTTAGCTGAAGAAATTATTCTTTGGTCTTCCGCCGGATTTGATTTTGTGGAACTGGATGAAGCTTACGCCACCGGCTCCAGTATTATGCCTCAGAAGAAAAATCCTGATGTCGCCGAACTGGCCCGGGGTAAGACTGGACGGGTCTATGGCCATCTAATGGCACTGCTCACGACCATGAAAGCCCTGTCACTAGCCTACAATCGGGATATGCAAGAAGACAAAGAAGGTTTCTTCGATACGGTAGATAGCTTGTTATCCACTATAGAGATATTCATCGGTATGGTGAGTACCTTGCACGTCAAGGCAGACAATATGAGGCGAGCGCTTGAAAAGGGCTATACCCTAGCGACTGACCTAGCCGATTATCTGGTGAAGAAAGGAGAAGCCTTTCGCTCGGCGCACAGCATTGTCGGGAAGTTAGTCAACTATGCCGCGACCGAAGGGAAATCACTAAGCGAGCTAAGCCTAACTGAATACAAGAATTTCTCACCGCTATTCACGAAAGACGTCTACTCCATCACCGTGGAAACGTCTTTAGCTGCCCGGAATACAATTGGTGGCACCGCACCAGAGCGGGTAAAACAAGCGCTGGCAAGAGCAAAAAAAATATTATCCAAACCACAGGGGAAATAACCAAACGCTTGGATATTGAACATTTAGGCTTAAAATTTGCTTGGCGTTTGTATCTTAGTTATTGGTTCTTCAAGCTTACGGCGGACTGTCTTACCGGTTTATTCAGCGTGCGCAAGCATCGGGTGCAGAGCTTAAGCCGTCGTGGTTCGCTATTTATTAAGACCGTCGCTGGATGAATGTTAGGCAATGAACGACGGTTCGTCCGGCGCTTTGAATGGCTGACATTATGACCGAACTGAGGTGATTTGCCACACAAGTCACACTTCAACGTATCCTCTCCTTGACCCCCAAGGTAACTTTATAGTAAGATGTGACGCTAATACTATCACAGCCAACCTAACTTGGCAAGGATTAAGAGAAATGAAGTCAGTCGAGTCGTTGAACGGGCAAGACTTAAGGGGTATGATGGCTACGGCTACGAGCTGGCTAGAGAAGAGCGCCGCCAATATTGATGCCCTAAATGTCTTCCCAGTACCGGATGGCGATACGGGAACGAACATGCTATTGACCATGCGTTCCAGCGTCGAGGAAGCCTACCGAGCGCCTGATTCCAGCGCAGCGGCAGTATCGCAAGCGATTGCTAAGGGAGCGTTAATGGGGGCGAGGGGTAACAGCGGAGTGATCCTTTCGCAGATCTGGAGCGGTTTAGCCCAGGGATTAAAAGGCAAGGAATCCTTTACCGCCGTTGACCTAACCGAAGCCCTACAACAGGCAGCAACTGCGGCTTATAAGGGTATTGGTAACCCGGTGGAGGGCACAATCCTGACGGTGATAAAAGACGCCGCCACTGCAGCTCAAGGACAAATGGAAAACGGTCGTGGTAGCCTAATATCCGTCATGGAAATTGTCGCTGACGCCGCCAGTGAGTCTGTGGCCAATACCCCAAAGTTACTTCCGATATTACGGGAATCCGGAGTTGTCGATGCCGGCGGACAAGGTTTGTATACTATTCTTGAAGGAGCCCTTCACCATCTACGAGGCGAAGCTGAGCAGATACAGTTCCGTAAGCCTCAGATGATTACCAGTAATCTCCCACAGTCGACCCGAGTACCACAGATGACCGCCGTTGAAGAAGTACCCTACGGATACTGCACTGAATTTATGTTAAAGGGAGAAAAATTCACGACGGACGAGATTAGAGCGAAGTTAAAGAAGAAAGGGCAATCACTCATTGTCGTCGGTGATGCAACCACGGCTAGGATTCACATCCATACCATCGACCCGGGTAATATTATTCGCTACGCTACATCCTTAGGGACGATACATCAGGTCAGTGTCCGTAATATGGATGAACAGTACCAAGATTTTCTCGAGATGCAAAAGGAACGGGCGCCAGCAGTTGATATCGCCACCGTAGCTGTTGTCGCCGGGGAAGGGCTGACCGATGTTTTTACCAGTCTCGGCGTGGCGGCCATTGTTCCCGGTGGACAAACGATGAACCCAAGCACCAAAGAGATACTCCAAGCAGTGAAATCAGTGGCTTCGGAAAAGATTTTTATCCTACCTAATAATAAAAATGTGATACTAACCGCTCAGCAGATTCAATCGCTAACGGATAAGAGAATTGAGGTCGTACTGACAGAAACAATCCCGCAGGGGATTGCCGCTCTGCTAGCCTTCGGTTATGAAGCGGATTTCGAAACCAACGCTCAGTTAATGGGCGAGGCAAAATCGAGGGTTAGGACGATTGAGATTACTCACGCTACTCGTTCAGCCCGAATTGCCAGCCTGAACATTAAGAAAAACCAAGTCATTGGCCTACTCGATGGGGAGCTATTAATGGCTGGTAATGAGCCGCTCCATGTCCTCAACAAAATGCTAGCGGAGCTAAACTTAAAGAGCATGGAAATCATCACTATCTATTACGGCGCCGATACCAGTGCCGACGAAGCCGAATGGGTCAGTGCCGGTATTCGCGAACAGCATCCCCGACTGCAGATTGAGGTCGTACGGGGTGACCAACCGCACTCTAATTATATTGTCTCTATCGAGGCTTGACAGATAAGTCGAAGAGTCTTTGAACCTAGTAGTGACAGCACGTTAGGGAAATAACGAAGGAGAAGTTTACGATGACAGTCAAAATTATTACCGATAGTACTTCGGACATTACAAATGAAATCACCCCAGAGCTGGGTATCACTGTAGTACCACTGACGGTAATCTTCGGTCACGAAACATTTCTTGACCGGGTGACGATAACCACCGATGAATTCTACCATCGCTTAATTTATGGAGCGGTCTGGCCAACCACTACGCAACCGACGCCAAAGGCTTTTGCCGATGTTTACGACAACCTAGCCACAGAAACTGAAGAAATCCTGGTAATTACCTTATCTGCCAAGCTCAGTGGCACCTATCAGTCGGCCGTCAGTGCAAAGAGTCTGGCAACGAAGCCATGCCGGGTTGAAGTAATCGACGCACAAAAAGTAGCGATGGGCCTAGGACTGATAGTCATTTCCGCAGCTAAGGCAGCTCAAAATGGGGCAACACTGGACGAGCTTGTTACATTGGTACAGGGGGCGATCACCCGTTCCCACCTTATTGCCTACTTCGATACCCTAAAGTATCTGGCAAAAGGGGGACGTATCGGCAAGGCACAGGGGATGTTAGGCTCACTACTCTCGATAAAACCGATACTTACCGTCAAAGATGGTGAGGTGCATCCCTTAACTCGAGTACGATCTCTATCGGCTGGTATGGATTATATCTATAATTTCGTCGCCAGCTTTCCCCAAATTGAGTCAGTAGCTGTGGAGCATACCACCATCGGCGACGAAGCTAATAAATTAGTGGAATGCCTTAGCTCGCTTTGTCCCAAAGAGAATATCTATCAGTCACCAGTGAGTCCCGTGATAGGTACGCACAGTGGTCCCGGAGCCCTCGCTATAACCGTTCTCGAAGCCGAGAAGACATAGTCAGAGATCGTTAAGGTAGCTAGGCCTGGAGGCGAGCTTTGCCATCAAATCTCAGTTCTTTACGTAAAGTCCTCGAGCTTGAGAGTAAGAAGGGCTATCTTGATTCATCCGTAATCGGTGGCCTCGATAGATTTCTCCGCCAGTGGTCGAACCAGGCCATCGAATCGCTCACGTCACCAAAGTTCCTGCGTCAATTCAAGAAACTCAAACTAGACAAATCCGACTATACCTCCATGGACAGAGAACAACGCCAGCAGTGGCTCAAAAACGTCCTTGGCTTTCTGGTGGATGTTGAGTCGGGAGGATCTACGAAAAGTGAAACCAAAACAATCAACGCCATCCGCCCCTCACCCCGACATGTCTGGGCAGTCAGTACATCCCTGGAATCCCCCATTACCGTGGTCCGAGGCATTAGCGATAGTCTAGCGAGCCGATTTAACAAACTCGGCGTGAAGACAGTCCATGACTTACTCTACTTCTTCCCCCAACGCCACCTAGATTACAGCCAGCGAAAGACAATTTCACAACTTACTGAGGGCAAGGAAGAGACCATTATGGCCAATATCTGGGAAGTCCGTCTGGTAATGCCCGGCGGACGCCGCAGTACCGAAGCTATCGTCGGCGACGAAACCGGTAACGTCCGGATCGTCTGGTTTAATAACCCATATCTGGCAAAAACGTTACGTACTAACGCCCAAATAATCGTCAGTGGTCGAGTGAGTTTATTTAACAGCCGGCACGTCTTCCAGTCCCCGGAGTGGGAGTTTTTCGAAGATAAGGAACTAATTCATACCGGACGGCTGGTACCCATTTATCATCTCACCGCCGGATTGTATCCCCGGCAGATAAGAAAACTGATGAAGGCTGCCATTGACCAATGGGCAGGACAAGCCGTAGATTTCCTACCACCGGGCTTACGAGAACGCCAGCGATTACTCGAGTTACCCCAAGCCATTAGGCAAGCTCATTTCCCGGAAGACGAGACGGCCAAGGCTCGAGCCCGGGTTCGCCTAGCTTTTGACGAACTTTTT
>DCWM01000060.1:16104-20231 GCA_002335405.1 Dehalococcoidia bacterium UBA2162 | reverse complement strand
TAAATGAGTAAGGTAACGAGTAAATCAGCGAGAAAGTCTAAGAGAAAGTTAAAGAGAGAGGGGAACCCATACAGAAAGTGGATAGTTAGGGCGCTAATTTTATTGGTAATTGTAATTTTGGCGGCTACAACGTTATTCCTTACGTGTGACCGTACGCCCGATAATAGCCCTGCTAAGATAGTGGAAAGGGTTAAGGTGGGTATGACGCGATCACAGGTTATAAAAGTTGTGGACGTAAGCTACTACACGCAGCATCCAACGGAGAACAAAACTATTCCGGAAGACAGCTTTGGTTATTACGACTTCACGATTGAGACGTTTCAGGTATACGAAATCGGTGAGGAAACAGCAGATTTCGGAGAAGACTTTAGAATTAAACCTACCTATAGTGATGTAGATGCTCCATATTTGGGTTCTCTCTTTTTCTCTCCGGTAAAGAGGAACTGGGCGCCAGCTCTGGTAGTGTACCGGCGGACTGTTAATGATGGTGATGCGTTGTGGGTTGATGATATTTCGCCCGATGATGTTGTTGTTGGAATTAGTTATATCGATTTTCCTCTTGGGCAAGCGATAGTGGAGGAATTGACTGGGAGACCATACCGCCGAGTCGATTAACGACAAGACGGAAAACGGGAGATAGGAGAACCTAAGTCCGAAACAATTACCAAAGTTCAGCTAGTATTTCGCGTAGTAGGAATTATTTTTGCGGTATTGGGTGTGGTCGAAGAGCGATGATACTTCGCCTGATGATGTAATACTGGCAGTCGTATTGCTTTAGTGTAGAGCTCTCTACCTTCCTCTTTTGGCACGAGTTCTTTTTGAATCGGCCCACTAGCTTGGTGATTATTTTACTTTTATGCTAGTATTTATTACTCGTTATCGAGAGAGAAGTTATGTTGTTAGACGAAGAATTGGCCCAGTTCATACCAGAAAAAGATATGCTCCTGACTATCGGTGTCTTCGACGGAGTGCACTGCGGTCACAGGCACTTGATTTCTCGGCTGGTGATGCTCGCAAAACAGCAAAATTGGCTTAGCGGCGTGGTTACTTTTCGCCAGCATCCCCGGGAAGTACTATCCCGATCTGTCGGGATAAGATTACCGCGTCTGACCGACCCGGCACAAAAAATTAGTCTGCTCAAGAATGAGGGCGTGGATGCCGTCGTTGTCTTGTCTTTCGTTCCTCAACTGGCTAAGCTCAGTGCCCGTCAATTTGTCCGTCTCTTGCAGAAATACCTCAGAATGCGCGGCTTGGTCGTGGGGCCGGATTTTGCTTTAGGCCGAAAGCGAGAGGGTAATATTGATACTCTCCGCGAGCTAGGACAGGAGATGAACTTCGGTATCACCATAATCTCGCCAAAAAAGATGTACGGCGAGGTGGCCAGTAGCACCGTCATCAGGCAGGCCTTGGCCGATGGAGACATTACAAAGGTCGATAAGCTGATGGGGCGTCCTTTTACTCTTCAGGGGCGGATAGTCAGTGGGGCACGTCGCGGCGGGCCACGATTAAATTTTCCCACCATTAATCTGGACGTAGATTCGAATCAGGCATTACCGGCTGATGGAGTTTACGCTACTCGGACTTATATCGATAGTAAAGCCTATCAATCGATGACTAATATTGGTCGACGACCTACTTTCGGCGATAACGAACGTACCATTGAGACCTATATTCTCGACTTTCAGGGTGACCTGTATGGGCTCGAGCCGAGAATAGCCTTTATCGAACGTCTGCGCGATGAGAAACGGTTTGACAGCGTAGAAGAGCTACAGAAACAAATTACCGAGGATATCGAGCGGGGCCGAACCATACTTGCCTCGCGAGGTGAAAGCCAAGTATAAAGATGAAGCGGGATATTAGTTATTTACTCAAACGTGGGGTATCTGAAGTTATCGTTCAAGAGGAATTAACCGAGCTACTACGCTCGGGGAAAAAGCTGCGTTTAAAAGAGGGTTTCGACCCCAGCTTCCCTGATATTCACTTGGGCCATATGGTTGGTCTGCGCAAGCTACAGCAATTCCAGGAATTAGGGCATCAGTTGGTACTTATCGTCGGTGATTGGACCGCCCAAATCGGTGACCCCAGTGGAGCTTCAGTCACCCGACCGATATTGTCTTCCGAGCAGGTTGAGGCTAATGCTCAGACTTATATGGAGCAGTTCTTTAAGATCGTGGACCAGAGTAAGACCGAGGTGAGGTGGCAAAGCGAATGGTTCGGTAAATTCGACCTCGCCGACGTTATCCGTCTGACTAGTAAATTTACCGTAGCTCAGTTCTTGTCTCGCGACGATTTCAATAAGAGGTTCATTGCCGGGAAGCCAATTACAATAACCGAATTGCTATACCCACTTTTGCAGGCATACGATTCGGTGGCTATACAGGCAGATGTTGAATTCGGCGGTATCGATCAGAAGTTTAATTTTTTGGTTGGTCGCGAATTACAAGTAATGATGGGTCAGCTTCCCCAGCAGTGTTTTATGACGCCACTGCTCGTCGGTACGGATGGTAGCCATAAGATGAGTAAGAGTCTGGATAATTATATAGGTATTACCGAACCGTCTGCTGAAATCTATGGGAAGATCATGTCTATACCTGACAGTCTTATGATGGATTACTTTGAATTGCTGACTGATCTTCCCGATAAGGAATTAAATGAGTTTAGGCAAGCACTGAATACCGGAACGATTAACCCGATGGAACTCAAGAAACGGTTAGCCAGGGAAATTATAACCCAACTCCATGATAAAAAAACAGCCAGCGAGGCTGAAGAGTACTTTGAAAAAGTGTTTCAGAGAAGGGAATTACCAGACCAGATAAAAGAGTTCCCCTTAAATTTGTGTTGCAGGGACATGTACCCAGAACAAACGGAAGTGGCAGACGTCTATATTCCCAGATTACTCGTAACAATAAGTTTCGCGAAGAGTCTTAGTGAGGCAAATAGGTTGATTGCTCAAGGGGCTGTTAGTATAGACGGCGAGAAGATCTTGAGCAATACAGCTCACGTCACAATAGGTAACATCATCAAAGTAGGGAATCGGCGCTTTGCGAGAGTAGTCAATACTGATCGAGAAGCAGGTAAATGAGTTTGTTTAATTTCAAAATGTTATTGCGAGGGATGCCAGGGCCGAAGTAATCTGCTCACTTCGTCCGGATCGCTTTGCCTCTCGGCCTCGGCGGGAGGATTTGTAGCGGCAAAACTAAGTAAAAATAGCGTATTACCGCATGGGTCATATTTTGCTGGATTCGTTAATTCTGATATACTGAATAATGAATAATTAAGGAGATAAAGATGGTGGAGCTACGTATTCCTGGACCGACCCCATGTCCGCCAGAAGTTCTTCGGGCAATGGCCCGACAGATGGTTAATCATCGGGGCAGTGATTTTATCAAGCTCATGAATGGGGTAACCGACAAGCTCAAACAGGTATTCATGACCAAGAATGATGTTTTCGTCCTCACCGGTTCAGGTACTGGTGGTATGGAAGCCGCTATTGTTAACACCTTATCTCCTGGCGATAAGGTGTTGGTGGTCTCTATCGGTTCCTTCGGCGACCGTTTTGCCAGCATTGCCCGGACATTTGGTGCTGATGTAATCCCTATGAATGTTGAATGGGGGAAAGCCGCCGACTCTGATGCTATACGTCAGGCTCTACAGGCTGAACCCCAAATTAAAGCCGTACTGGTTACTCATAATGAGACTTCTACCGGTGTTACTAATGACCTGGCCGCGATAAGCTCGGTAGTGAAGAGTTTTGATAAGCTCTTGCTGGTTGATAGTGTCAGCGGTATGGGGTCAATCAAGTGTCCGGTAGATGAGTGGCACCTGGATGTTGTTCTTTCAGGTTCTCAGAAAGGCTGGATGGTACCACCTGGTCTGGTCTTTGCCAGTGTTAGTACGGAAGCCTGGAAGGCACATGCTAATTCCAAGATGCCACGTTCCTACTGGGACTTCACCAAGGCCAAACGCTTCTTGGAGAAAGGACAGACACCGTGGACACCGGCCGTTTCCCTGATATTTGCCATGGATGTTGCGCTGGATATGATGCTCAGAGAAGGCTTACCTAACCTCTTTGGGCGGCATGCTCGGGTCGCTGAGGCCGCTCGTTCGGGGATAAAGTCGTTGGGGCT
>DCWM01000060.1:0-15712 GCA_002335405.1 Dehalococcoidia bacterium UBA2162 | reverse complement strand
GCTTGATGTAAAACAGCTACGGCAGATTCTGAGAGAGGAATATAAGGTTGTGCTTGCTGGTGGGCAAGGTAAACTGGAAGAGAAGATATTCCGTATCGGCCATCTTGGCTGGGTAAATGAGGATAATATCAGAACAGTAATATCAGCCTTGAAGGTAGCTCTGCCACAGGTTGGCACGGCAAAAGTAACATAGTGGTTCTGTTGGAAGAAACGTATCAAAGAATTGAGTGGGGCAGATTATGAAAGTTCTTGTGGCTGACTCTATTGGGAAAGAAGGTGTTGCTATTCTCCGTAGTTCGGCTGAAGTGGATATTAAGACGGGCCTGAAGCCGGACGAGTTGGTTGCTGTCATTGGCGAGTATGAAGCCATTGTCGTGCGTAGCCAGACTCAGGTCACCGCTGATGTAATCCGCGCCGGTAAGAAACTACGGGTTATCGGGCGGGCTGGTGTCGGCGTGGATAACATTGACGTTAAAGAAGCGACGCGGCATGGTGTTGTGGTGGTTAACGCTCCTACCGGCAATACTATCTCTGCCGCCGAGCATACTATTGCCTTGATGTTGGCTCTTGGCCGCCATATTCCACAGGCGAATTCGGTGCTTAAATCTGGAGCATGGCGCCGTAATGATTTTATCGGTACGGAGGTCAGGAATAAGATCTTAGGTATTATCGGTCTGGGTAATGTCGGCTCCGAAGTTGCCCGGCGGGGCCGGGGTTTGGAAATGGTGACTATTGCCTACGATCCCTATATCTCGGAAGACTACGCGCGTAATTTTCAGGTGGAGTCGGTGCCGTTAAAGCAGTTGCTCCAGGAATCAGACTTTATCACACTGCACATACCATTAACCGATTCGACCAGGGGATTAATCGGTACCGAAGGGTTAACTCTGGTCAAGCCAACGGTTCGGATTATTAATACCGCCCGCGGCGGATTGATTGATGACGAAGCTCTGGTTAGGGCGATCCGAGAAAAGAGGGTTGCCGGCGCCGCCATCGATGTCTTCACCACTGAGCCAATCACCAAGAGTGTCCTTTTTGAAGAGGACAACATCATTGTTACTCCTCATCTTGGTGCTTCTACGGCTGAGGCTCAGACACTAGTCGCCAAGGATGTGTCCGAGCAGATTGTCACCGTCCTTAAGGGAGAACCCGCTCGGTATGCCGTCAACGCTCCCTTTGTCTCAACGGAAATCTTCTCGGTACTGGAGCCATTTATCCGAGCGGCAGCCATCACCAGTCGGCTCGCCAATCAGCTGGCTGATGGGCAAGCGCGTTCGGTTCGAATTAAATATCATGGTGAACTGGCTAATTACGATACTAGTATTCTCAAGGCAACCGTTATTGGTGGATTATTGGAAGGAGTTAGTGAGGTACGGGTGAATTTGGTAAATGCTAGTCTGGTGGCGGCCCGGCGCGGTCTCACTGTCGTGGAAGAAAAGGAGTCTACCTGCGAGAACCACTCCAGCTTGGTTACAGTGGCTATAGAAGAAAAACAGGGGGCGATAACTGTCGCTGCCGCGGTGATGCGTGGCGAGGCACATATCGTCCGGATTAACGATTACTGGGTCGATATTGTTCCTACCGGGGGGCATTTCTTGTTCAGCGACCACCTCGATCGTCCCGGGATGATTGGTGCTGTCGGTAGAATCACTGGTGACGCTGATATTAATATCAGTGCTATGTACTTGGGCCGTCTTAAGCCCAGGGGCCAAGCTCTAATAATTCTGGCGATGGATGAGTCTCTGCCGGAAAAGCGGCGGCAACAAATATTGGCTCTCCCTGGCGTTCAAACGGCAAAGCTGGTTAAGCTGTAATCCTGATAACTACTCCGGAGTTAAGAGGTTGCTATCGGTGATATGCCGCTTAAATTCAGTCCGGTGCCTACGGTCTTTTTAATTAGTTGGCGATAAATAAGTGGGGATTTGTTACCGTTGAGATCCCAATAAAAAACGGTGATTATTGGTGAGTCGGGTAAGGGCTATAAACTACCCATACGTTGATATTAGCTGCTAGTTGTCAATAAAAGAGTATCTGGTAAATTTAATGAGGAAAAGGGAAGGAGTACCTAAATAGATGAGTGAAACCACCAAAACATTGGTCCAATGCGATTTTGATGGTACCGTTACCAACGAAGATGTTAGTTTCTTTCTATTGGATACCTTCGCCAACGGTAATTGGCGGGAACGTCTTAAAGAGTATCAGGCTGGTCGGATATCTGTGGGGCGCTTTAATACTGAAGCTTTTGCCATGGTCAAAGCTAATCGGGCGAATTTGGCAAAAATTGTTCGGAGCCAGACGAAAGTCCGGGCCGGATTTAGTGAATTCCTCGCTTATTGCCGGCGAAAAAATTTTCGCTTTGTGATTGTCAGTAATGGTCTTGATTTCTACATCGAGGAAGTTTTACGTGATATCGGCGTTGAAGATATCGAGGTCTCTGCCGCGCGCACGATTTTCCACTCCGGGGGAATTGAAGTTCGTTATATTGGGCCGGACGGTAGTTGCTTGGAGGATGATTTTAAGGGAGCCTATGTCGATTCCTTCCTTAGGGCAGGCTATCGTATCCTGTATTTGGGCAATGGTACCTCTGATCTCCCACCGGCAAGACGCTGTCACCATATCTTCGCTACCGGTAATCTGTTGGCTCACTGTCAGCGGTTGAATCTTGACTATACGCCCTTCACTGACTTTAGAGAAGTAATTAGAGCTATTGAGGCTCTGCCATGAGGATAGTCCTCCATATTTGTTGCGGTGTCTGTGCTGCCGGCGTTGTTGAACGATTAACCGTCGAAGGTCATCAGGTGGTGGGTCTATTCTATAATCCTAATATCTACCCCGCAGAAGAATACGAACGAAGGTTGGAGGTGGCTCGTCGAGTAGCCGGGGAACTAGATTTCCATCTGGTTATTGGTTCCTACACGCCCGACGAATGGTTTCAGGCAACGAGTGGCTTGGAGAACGAACCCGAAGGCGGGAAGAGATGCTCCGTTTGTTTCTGGCTTCGGCTGAAAAAAACCTATCTCTATTTACTTGAGTATGGAGGGGATGCCTTTACTACTACCCTGACCGTTAGTCCGACGAAATCGGCTGCGATAATTAACCAGATTGGTTCGGAGATTGGTGGCGATAGATTTCTGCTCCGGGATTTTAAGAAAAAGAACGGTTTCAAGCGGTCGTCAGAACTAGCTGAGAAGTGGGGACTTTACCGTCAACACTACTGCGGGTGCCTTTATAGCATAAAATCTGATTGTTACTCCGGCCGTTGTATTTCACAGATAATGCCCGTTGGGCAGGACTCGCACTTCTCACATTCAAGTTGTAATGTGGAATGCGTTATGTTGTAATGAAGCTCTAGAGTCTGTTGTGCTGTCTGAATAATTTCGGCACTGCTGCTCACCATCTGGTCGGTGATGAGTAGATGAGCACTCAAGGCATACACCCCCGAGGTAAGTGTCCAGATATGAATATCATGTACATCAGCCACACCTGGGATTTTCTTGATTGCTTGGATAACTTTGTCTAACGGAATGTGCTTGGGAACGGTCTCGGCAAGAATATCGACCGATTCCCGGACCAATCGAACTGCACCCCAGAGAATGATAACCCCAATAACTACAGCAATAATTGGGTCTGCCATAACCCAACCGGTAACCGAAATGACGATGGCGGCGACAATTACTCCTACCGAAGATATGGTGTCGCCAATGATATGCCAGAGGGCGGCTTCTATATTTAAGCTGACGAGACTACCCTTCCTTAATAGAATTATCCCGATAATATTAGCGATTAAGCCGACGGTCGCCACCAATATCATTAGCGAGGGTTTGACTGTTGTTGGTGTCAAAAACCGTTGGTAGGCTTCATAGAAGATGTAAAAGGCAACCAGCCCTACGGTAAGGCCATTCGCTAAGGCGGCCAGGATTTCCATACGGTGATAACCATAAGTACGGGTTCGGGTAGCTGGTCTCCGTGCTATAGTAATGGCGGCTAGACTCAAGGCTAAAGCTAGGGCATCGACGAGCATATGCCCGGCATCACCTAGTAAAGCCAGGCTATTACTCAGAATGCCCCCGATAACTTCGGCGACCATAACCACTAGGACGATAAGCAGCGTCATCAATAAGGGGCGGCGGCTAGTCGTTGCTAAATGAGGGGACTCACTCCGGTGGTTATGGTTATGCATCGCTTTTATTCGTTTACTAATGGCCTGTGTGATAGGTATCGTTTGTAATCAGGTCTCCCTAATATTATATCAACTCCTCTCATTACATTCCAACCATCTCTGTGTCATTGCGAGAAGTCCCGACATGTCGGGAAGCTTGCGATGATTTGCTCATGCAGGGAGAATACTGTAAAATAACTGCTACTATGGTAGCCGGAGTTAATTAAAACAAAGCTCGAGGAGGTCTAACCATGGTCATCGATTATCAGAAAGAGGGTAGAGTTGCTGTTTTCACTCTAAATCGTCCGGAAGCCCTGAATGCGATGAATCTGGAAAGTCTGGAAGAGTTGAGTCGAGTTTTAATTAATTTTAAGGACGATGATGAGCTGTGGGTGGGCATCATTACTGGAGTTGGCGCGAGAGCTTTTTGTGTCGGCGCCGATATTCGGTCGGTATTTCCGCAGTCTAAGCAAACTCGAGAGCAGTCTTGGGTCGGGCCGCCCACCATTCTGCGGGGACTCGACTTGTGGAAACCGATGATTGCGGCCGTAAACGGGTATGCCCTTGGGGGCGGTCTGGAAATAGCTTTAGCCTGCGATTTGAGAATAGCTTCCGAGAATGCTACCTTTGGCTTGCCTGAAGTGACGCTAGGACTTATCCCTGGGTGGGGCGGTACCCAGCGCTTACCACGCCTTATCCCTCAGGCTAAAGCCGCCGAAATGCTCTTTACCGGACGGGCGATAGATGCTAAAGAAGCCTACCGAATTGGGTTAGTTAATAAAGTCGTACCTCCAGCCCAGTTGATGACGGTGGCTAAAGAGATGGCAGAGATGGTCTGCTGCCCGGCGCCTTTGGCGGTGAGAGCGGCCAAACAAGCGATGATTCAAGGGTCGAGTCTTTCTTTAGGGGATGGATTGGAGCTAGAGAAAACCTTAACCGATTTTCTCGTGACAACGGAGGATTTCGATGAGGGGCGCCAAGCCTTTCTCGCGAAACGGAAGGCTAATTTTAAGGTAAAGTAAATCTTAAACAGAGAAGGCAAGTCATGAAAATACGGAAGATGGGTATGGTCGGTTGTGGTTTGATGGGGCGCGGTATTGTTGAGGTTTGCGCTCGAGCTGACTATGACGTGCTCGTAACCACAAGTGGCGATGAATCGCTGGAGAGGGGTCTCGCCGCCATTGAAGCCTCGCTCACCCGGGCGGTGGAGAAGGGTCGGGCCACGGCCGAAGAGAAGAAAGCTGCTATGAGCCGTATTACCGGTACGGTGAGCATAGAAGACTTTAAGGAATGCGACTTGGTCATCGAATCGGTTAATGAGGATTTGGAACTGAAGAGGAGGATTTTTCTCAGTCTGGATAAAGTCTGCCAGGCTCATACGATTCTGGCAACTAACACCTCATGTCTCTCAGTGATGGACATTGCTTCTGCCACCAGACGTCCGGACAGGGTGCTGGGTGTACATTTCTTTAATCCGGTGCCGTTTATGAAATTGATCGAACTGGTCAAGACATTCACTACCAGCGAGGAAACTATGGTTGTAGGTCGCGCTTTCGCCGAAAGCCTCGGCAAAGTGGTTATCATGACCACCGATAGTCCCGGCTTCATCGTTGTCCGTCTCGTCATGCCTTTCGTTCTGGGAGCGATACGATTGTACGAATCGGGAGTAGCTACGAAAGAAGAAATCGACTTGGCGATAACGCTTGGTCTGAATTACCCTACAGGGCCACTGTCGCTTTGTGACTTTATTGGACTAGATACAATTCTCTCTATCGCTACTGCCATGTATCAAGAGCTAGGAGATGCACAGTATGCTCCACCTGTAGTGCTTAAAAGGCTGGTCGCTGCGGGGCATCTCGGCCGTAAAACAAGTAAAGGATTCTACTATTATAAGTAGAGAGTAGGCTGTGTAGAAGGCGTATTAAGGAGATAATCGTATGAATTTTGACCTTACCGATGAGCAGGTCATGGTTCGTAATATGGCACGTGAGTTTGCTCTAAGGGAAATTATCCCGGTAGCTAGCGAGGATGACCAGAACGAGCATTACCGACCGGAGACCACACAAAAAATGGCGGCTCTTGGTCTGCTCGGGGCACCACTATCGCAACAATATGGGGGGGCGGGATTCGATTATATCACCTATCTCCTCATTTGTGAGGAGATAGCCAAAGCTTCTCCCGGGGTCTTCACTACGTGCTTGACGGTCCATACTTCTCTCTTCCAGATGCCGATTCTGAGTTTTGGTAGTCAAGAGTTAAAGCAGAGATTTCTTCCCCGTACGACCAAGGGGGAATTACTCGGCTGTTTCGGTATGACCGAGCCTGATTCAGGCAGTGACGTAGCTAGTCTTGGGATGAATGCCCGGTTCGATGGTAAAAACTGGCTTCTCAATGGTAGTAAGATGTTAATATCCAATGGTGGTATTGCTGATGTCGCTTTAATCTTCGCACAGACGGACCGGGCCAAGGGCTCGCGTGGAATTACGGCGTTTCTTGTTGAGCGCGGTACCTCTGGTTTTTCCACTCGCGATCTTCGTGGTAAACTGGGGTTGCGCGATTCTAATACGGCCGAACTCATCCTCCAGGATTGTCCCGTGCCGGCTGAGAATATCGTGGGCGAGGTTGGCGAAGGTTTTCGGGTAGGGATGTATGCTTTGGACTGTGCTCGGTTAAGTACCGCAGCCGCCTGTGTCGGTGTCGCTCAAGCAGCTATCGATATCGCGGTCCAGTATGCTCGAGAACGGAAACAGTTCGGTAAACCCATTGCCAGCTTTCAACTAATCCAGGAGATGGTGGCTGACGTGGTCGCCGAGACTGAGGTGGCGCGCTATTTTGTCTACCGTGCCGGGTACCTCAAGGATAAGGAAGTACCTTTTATCCGAGAGGCTTCCATTGCCAAGTATTTTGCTGCCGAAGTGGCCGTCAGGGCGGCACAAAAGGCGATTAAGATACACGGTGGCTACGGCTATTCAAACGAATATCCAGTAGAGCGTTATCTCCGTGACGCCATTGGATTACAGCTTTATGAAGGTACCGCCGAAATCCAGAAGCTGATTATCGGAAGAGAAACACTGGGTATATCGGCCTTTGTCTAGACCTCGTTTCTAAGGATTACCAGCGCTGAATTACCTACGGGGTATGGGTGAAAAGTATCTCTAGAGCATTTAATCGTCGCTATCGTTAGTAAGGTGAAAGTTACCCACTGGCTATAGGTGGTATTACCGAGACCATAATTTGTCTGGCCAACTAATTAGGAATCCGGTAGTATCTATGCTGAGATGAAGCTCACGAGAGCTGTTACTCTGATTTTATCAGGATATAATTGTGGTATGGTATGAACGGAATAAACTGTTGACAATGGTTTGAAGGACGCGTTACACTGATGTCAAACCAAGAGAACAAATGGAGGCAAGAAGGTGGGGAGGAAACAAGAGAAGGCGGCTCAAAGGGCTAGATACAAGGCGGCCTTCAAGGGTGTTAAGCACGGTCACGGCGGACGTCCTATCCGGAAGAAGGAAGAGACCGCCTTAGGTAGGTAGGCTTAATTATATAGACCAATATCAGAGATGTCCCTTGACACTGGTTTGCTGTAATGCTGTAAGTGGCATTAAGAAGTGAGAATAATTCGTCACTTGAATTTTGGGACTAAGAGGAGTGAGAGTGACTGAGTCAGGGACTGACCTGGAAAGCTTACTGGAAGATTTGGAGAAAGAACCTCCGAGCGACACCACTACGAGACACGTATCGGAGGAAGAAGAACCTTCGGGTAGTATGCTCTCGCCGATCAAAAATACTTTCTTCCCCCATATCTCCGGAGAAATCTGGAATGATTGGAAATGGCAATTTCGTAACCGTATCACCACCGTTGATGAGCTGGCCAAATTTATTTCTCTGTCCACGAAAGAGCAACTACGCCTCAGACTAGTTATCGGAAAATATCCGCTGGCCGTAACTCCCTATTATCTCTCGCTGATTAACTCCAATGACCCACATGACCCTATCAGGAAACAGGCGGTGCCTTCTTTTCGAGAAATCGCCCTTGCCGATGTTGATGCTGAAGACCCTCTTGAGGAAAGAAGGAACTCCGTTGTCCCAGGGCTTATTCATCGCTATCCCGATCGGGCATTGATGGGGTTGACTAATATTTGCCCTACCCTCTGTCGCCACTGCACTCGTAAAAGGGAGTGGTGCCACGGCGGATGGGTGCGTTCCACCAGCGAAATTAAAGCCATCATTGATTATGTCCGTAGGAATAAGGTAATCCGCGATATCATTATCTCCGGTGGTGATCCGTTGATCCTACCGACACACCGTCTCGAGAAAATCATCGCCCAGCTAAGAAATATCGATCATGTCGAGATTATTCGTATTGGCACTAGGTTTCCTGTGGTCCTGCCACAGCGTATCGATGATGAGTTTTGTAATATGCTCTCAAGATACGGGCCGATATGGTTGAACACCCATTTTAACCACTATCGGGAAATAACCCCAGAAGCGGCTGCTGCCTGTGACAGGCTATTGTGTAGTGGCGTGGTGGTAAGTAATCAAGCGGTATTATTGCGTGGTGTTAACGATACCGTTAAGGCGCAGCTCAAGCTGTCTCACGAATTACTCCGGATAAAGGTGCGCCCTTACTATCTCTTCCAGTGCGATGAGGTGCAGGGGACAGCTCATCTGCGTACCTCGGTACAGGTAGGTGTCAGAATCATCGAAAAAATGTGGGGTTACACTTCCGGTTTGGCCATTCCAACTTTTGTCGTTGATCTGCCGGGCGGTGGTGGTAAGGTGCCGCTCCAACCAAACTATATGCTTTCGCGGACGGAAGAGGAGCTGATACTGGAGAACTACCAGGGTCGTGTTGTCAGCCAACAACGGCTCAAGTAAGCGGCGTTACTAAGCGTTGAATCCGACTTGAACTCCCAGAGTTATCTGAATATCGACTCGCCTATCTATATAAACCTTGTCCTCGCTCAACTAAAACAGAAGAAAGCCTATCGGATTTCTATGAAGATCTGAACGTAGGCTTGACATTAGTCTTGAGTAACTGGTAAAATTCATGGTTCGGAGGTGTGGAATCATTTACGCTATCGTTGAAACTGGTGGTAAACAATACAAGATATCCCCGGGCCAGGTCATTGATGTCGACCGCATAGGTGCGCCGGCCGGTGATACCGTTGAGTTAGACCGGGTACTGCTTATCGACGATGATGGTAAGATGATGGTAGGTACGCCCACTATCGAGGGAGCAAAGGTACTCGCTACCTATCGGGGGGAGGGAAAGGGTGATAAAATAATTGTTTTTAGATACAAATCTAAGGTGCGTTATCGTAAGAAGACTGGGCATCGGCTAATGCTTACTAAGTTGGAGATAGATAAGATAGTTAAACCTGGAGCTATATCGGAAGAGCCAGTCAAGAAAGTTCGGCGACCTAGAAAAGAGGTGACGGAAAGTGGCACATAAGAAGGGGGGAGGGCGCTCCCGTAATGGCCGGGACAGCCAATCGAAGAGGCTCGGTACGAAAAGATACGCTGGGGAAAGCGTCCATGCCGGGACGATATTAGTCCGGCAGCGTGGCACAGCTATTCATCCGGGTAACAACGTTGGTGTTGGTCGGGATTATACTCTGTTTGCTCTGATTGATGGTATCGTTAAATTCGAGCCAGCGGCAAAGAATAAACGGAAAGTGAGCGTCTACGCAAGCTAAATGAAGGAAAAGATTCATCCCCAGTATTTTACTGATGCCCAAGTGGTTTGTGTCTGTGGGAATACCTTCTCCACTGGTTCTACCAGGAAGGTGCTTAAGGTGGAGAAGTGTAGTAAGTGCCACCCGTTTTTTACCGGTGAACATAAGATACTCGATAGAGCTGGGCGGATAGAGCGATTCAAGCGGCGCTACCGGATTAAAGAGTAAACGGTCCTTCTAAGAGGGGTAATCCCAAGTGGGAGTATTGAGGAAAGAATGGTGGAGCGGTTTAAATAATCCGCTCCATTTCTATTAGGACAGATCTTGTCTTAAGTATCATTTGGGTAAAGCTATTCGATAAGATTATGAAGAAATTTTATTACGGCGGACAAGCAGTGGTCGAGGGGGTGATGATGCGTGGCCGTAAAACAATGGTTATCGCTGTGCGTCGCCCTAATGGGAGTCTGGCCATGGATACACAAACCCTGCCTGCTCTCTATTCCGGTTGGCTGAGACGAACGCCGCTAGTTCGCGGCGTTATAGTCCTGATCGAGGCTATGGTCCTGGGTGTTAAGGCTCTACTCTACTCGACTAATGTTTCTTTAGAGGAGGAGGGAGAAAAAGTTTCCGGGGGTACAGCTGGGCTTATGGTGACTTTGTCTTTGGCCCTGTCGGTTGGGCTCTTCTTCATTGCCCCGCTCTTTCTGACGAGATTATTTAATTTCCAATCATCTCTAGTATTCCATCTGGTAGATGGGGTTATCCGGATAGCTATTTTTATTACTTACCTTAAGATGATGTCGTTTTCACCCGATATCCGGCGAGTGTTTGGCTATCACGGTGCCGAGCATAAAACCGTCAACGCCTACGAAGCGGATGCTCCATTGGAGATTGAAGCAGTCAAAAAATATAGTACTGTTCATCCACGCTGCGGCACTAGTTTTCTATTTATCGTATTGTTTATATCGATTATTGTTTTCGCTTTGACCGGCCTGCGTTCACCGTGGCTGATGGTGTTATCGCGAGTTATCCTCATTCCGGTGATTGCAGCACTGAGCTACGAATTTATCTATTTTGGAGCTCGGCATAGCCATAATAGTTTGGTGCGGATTATTCTGACGCCTGGATTATGTCTTCAAGCTCTGACAACCAGGGAACCCGACAGCTCCCAGTTGGAGGTGGCTCTTACAGCATTACAGAAAGTAATCGAGATTGAGACATCGGGGGAACAAGTTCACGCCCCGGTTGTATCGGGGTAACGGTTAGGCTCGATATCTGACTTGTTCAGCGGTTGGAAGAAACAGGTCTGGTTGCCGGTATGGCATACTGGACCCATCGGTTGTGCCTTGACGAGAATGGTATCGCTATCACAATCGAGCCAGACCGAACGTACTTTAAGATAGTTCCCCGAGGTTTCACCTTTATGCCACAGGGTCTGTCGGCTGCGACTGTAGAACCAGACAGTATCACCGGATAATGTCCGGCGCAGCGCCACCTCATTCATATAGCCTAGCATCAGTACTTCGCTACTATCGACATCTTGCACAATAGCTGGAAGCAGCCCTTTTTCGTTGAACTTCATATTTCTTATCAAACTCACCCCCTTAGCTGGAAATTACTGTTAGAGCCTCTTTTAGATTAATATCTCCGGTGTAAAGTGCCTTACCGATGATGGCGGCTTCCGCCCCTAGTTGTTTCAGCATTGTGATATGAATTAATGATGAAATACCACCGGAGACAATCACTGGTAATCTAACGGCACTAAGTAATTCGGCGAAGGCAGTGAAGTTTGGCTCAGTAAGTGTCCCATCTCGTCTAATATCTGTGTAAATGAAGCGCTTTACGCCAAGTTGGGTCATCGATTGGGTAAACTCGATGGCAGTCAGCCTTGTTTCTTGTTGCCAGCCATGGGTTGTTACCCAGCCATCTCGCGTGTCAATACTGACGATGATCGATTCGCTGAAGTTACGGCACACCTCAGCAATCAACCGAGGGTCTTCGACTGCCGCTGTACTCAGGATTACCTGTTCGACACCCATCTTGAGTAACTCTTTTACTGTTTGTAGTTCTCGGATACCGCCTCCAACCTGGATAGGGACTAGGGCAGCGGTGGCGATTTGCTGAATAATATCTAGATTAACCAGCTTGCCCTGGATGGCGCCATCAAGGTCGACGATATGCAGCCAGGGCGCCCCCATCGCTTGCCAGCGAAGGGCTATTTCTAATGGGTCATCGGAAAAGACAGTCTCTTTCGTATAATCGCCCTGATACAGGCGAACACACTTACCGTCCTTCAAATCAATGGCGGGGATAATTTTGATTTTTCTTTACCTCACAGTCAGAATAGCGATAATTTTACTAGAGTGTCTGGATGTGTTTCTTGTTTCTTTTCGCCCTTAAATAAGCTTCATTTTTAGTTTAACTTCCCCGAGCGTCTTTCGGGCAATAACACGGGCGCGCTCCGCTCCTTCGGTAAGAACGTCGGCTACATATTTGGGCTTGGTGGCTAAGGCAGCTCGCCGTTCGCGGAAGAGCGCTAACATAGCATTAATCTTTTCTGCAAGGAGTCGCTTGCATTCGACACAACCGATTTTGGCAGTATGGCACTGCTCGGCGATGGTATTGGTCTGACCGGGATTAAAGTAGTGGTGAAGTCGATAAATGTTACAAACTTCGGGGTGTCCCGGGTCATTACGGTAGCGTCGCGCCGGGTCAGTCGTCGCTGTCATCACTCGTGCTATTGTCTCTTCGGGAGAAAGGGCGATTTCAATATCGTTACCTAGTTGCTTACTCATCTTTTCTTTCCCGTCTAACCCCACTATCAAAGGGAAGGTGGTCAGCTTGGCCTCTGGCTCAGGAAAGGTTGGGCTAAAGACACTATTGAAGCGGCGGACAATCTCACGAGTTAATTCCAGATGAGGTAGTTGGTCTTCGCCCACTGGCACTACCTCAGCCTTATAGAGAATAATATCTGCCGTCATTAATACTGGGTAACCGACCAGTCCGTAGTTGACATTATGGGGTTGGATTTTCACCTTCTCCTTAAAGGTCGGTACTCGTAACAGCCAACTTAGCGGTGTGACCGTACTTAGGTAGGTATGTAACTCCAACACTTCCGGAACGTGCGATTGGACAAAAAAGATACTCTTTTCGGGGTCAATCCCAGCGGCCAACCAATCCAGCGCTAGTTCGTAGATATTCTCCGGTAGTTTGCTGGTATCTTCTAACGTGGTCAGGGCATGAACATCAGCGATACAATAGATGCAATCATATTCAGCCTGGAGTTTGACATAGTTCTGTATTGCACCCGCATAATTACCAATATGTTGCCGGCCAGTGGGACGAGCCCCAGAAAAAACACGTGTTGTCATCAACTAACCTCTCCCACTCTACATGCTCTCCGGAGTTGTCATCCCCAGAAGGCGCAGGGTTTTAGCCAGAACTATCTTGGTAGCTTTAACTAGTTTGAGGCGAGCTTTGGTCAGGGTTTTGTTTGGCGATATTACCCGGCAATCTCGATAGAAACTATGGAAAACAGTGGCTAAATCTTGAGCATAATAGGTCAGATGGTGAGGTTCGAGTGTAGTAGCTACCGTCTCGACTAATTCAGGCAACAGCATTAGTTTACGGATCAAGACTAGCTCCGGCTCGTGGGTCAGCAGGGAAACATCACCATTGCCAAAGTCGATCCTACGTTCCTCCGCTAGTCTCAGAATACTGGCAATACGGGCGTGAGCATACTGCACATAATAGACCGGGTTGTCTGCCGACTCTTTCTTGGCTAGTTCCAAGTCGAAGTCCATCTGGCTATCGGCGGTGCGCGACAAAAAGAAGAAACGGCAGGCGTCGGTCCCCACCTCCTCTATCACCTCGCGCAGGGTAATCAGGTCGCCACTGCGTTTAGAGATACGTACTAGTTGTTCTCCACGGTGCAATGTCACCATTTGGGAGATAATAACCTTAAGTCGTTCTGGACTAATACCTAGGGCGTTGACTACCGCTTTCATGCGTGGTACATGACCTTGGTGGTCGGCTCCCCAGATATTAATTACCCTTTCGAACTTACGCTCAACGAACTTGTTGTAATGGTAGGCGATATCGGTGGCAAAGTAGGTCGGCGAACCGTTGCCGCGGATGACAACGTTGTCCTTATCTTCGCCTAGAGCAGTTGACATAAACCAGGTGGCGCCTTCCTTCTCTGCAAGATAACCTCCTTGATGTAGTAGCGACATGGCGGTCTGGAATTGGCCCTTTCTATGGAGACTACTTTCGCTGAACCAGACATCAAAAGTTACGCCCAGTAATTCCAGGTCGGCCTTAATTTGAGCTATCATTTTATCCAAGCCAAGCTGCCCCAGTTGTGAAATTACTTCCGTCTCAGGTAAATTAAGATACCGGTCTCCTTTTTCAGCTATAATCTCTTTAGCCAGGTCAGTCACGTAGTCGCCTAAATAACCATTAACTGGCATCTCGGTCTTGGCCCCTAGACACTGTTGATAACGGGTATAGAGGGAACGATAAAAAACGTCTATCTGGTTGCCAGCATCGTTGATATAATACTCCTTCTCAACGTTATAAGCGGAAGCGGTTAACACGTTGGCTAAGGTGCTACCGAATATCGCTCCTCGTCCGTGTCCAACATGAAGCGGACCCGTCGGGTTCACACTGACAAATTCCACCTGCATCCGGCGAGCTTGTCCGAGGTCAATATTACCATAGGTCTCTCCAGCTGGTAGGATGGTTTCGATTTGACTGGTGAGCCAGCTATTTTTTAGTGTGAAGTTAATAAACCCTGGTGGTGCGGTGACGATGCTCTCCACCTCGGGGCCAGGAGTCATCAGATTGGTGATTTCCGCAGCAATCGTCAGTGGCTTTATCCCGGTTGCCCGCGCTAGTTTAAGGGGGAAGCTTGAGGCATAGTCGCCGTGCTTTGAGTGCTGGGGGTGCTCTAGGGATACTTCGGGTAAGGCTACCGTCGGTAACTTACCTGTCTGCTGGGCTTTAGCTGCCGCTATGGTTAGCTGTTCGATTAGCTTTTGTCTGAGTTTCAGTATTCCGCTCATGTTGTATCTTTAATTTGAGAAGGCGTACTCACAAATTATAACACAATAGGAGTGGAGACGCTAACTTAGTAGTGTTTGGTAAACTGCATTCATATTTTTTATAAGAATATTTGGCATACGAAGTACTTACTTTTTTAGCTCCATTCCCCCGCTTCGGGCCAGACGCGTGCCAGCTCTTTGACTAACAAGGTGTGGGCAGTATTTTTTAGTTTCGGGTCTTGTTCAAAAAGTCTCGTGGCTTCGGCTCGGGCAAGCTCCAGTAATGCCATGTCGGAAAGTTTAGCCATACGGAGGTCGGGTAGTCCGCTTTGCCGTGTGCCGAAAAACTCGCCGGGGCCGCGTAGTTTCAGGTCCTCTTCGGCTAATTTAAAGCCGTCGTGAACTTCCTCGATGACCTTGAGGCGTTCCTGTCCTACCTCGGAAGGGTTCTCTGCTAATAGCATGCAGTAGCTTTGCTCGTGACCTCGCCCTACCCGGCCGCGGAACTGGTGTAACTGGGATAAGCCGAATCGGTCGGCGCTCTCGACCAGCATCACCGTAGCATTGGGTACATCGATGCCGACCTCCACCACCGGTGTGGCTACCAAGATGTTCAGTTCTCCGGAGCGAAAAGAGCTCATTATGTCATCCTTATCGTCTGCCTGCATCCGTCCGTGGAGTAAACCTAACTTGAGATTGTGGAAAACTTCCTGGGACAGGCGCTCGTATTCGGCAACGGCTGCTTTCGCCTGAACTGCCTCGGATTCTTCCACTAGGGGACAGATGATAAACGCCTGATGCCCTTCGGCCACCTGTTTGTGGATGAA
>DCWM01000036.1 GCA_002335405.1 Dehalococcoidia bacterium UBA2162 | reverse complement strand
TAACCTTCGGTTTTGCCCCCTTTCTTAACCGGTATTTTACGCGTCATATTTTCTTACCTCGGTTCCACGTAGAGTAACTTTACCATGATATCAGCTTTATTCGACTTAAAACTAGTCTTAGCTCGAGAAGTTAACAAGAGCCCCACAAGCCTTAAGATTTTTCTTTAGTTCATTCTGTGACTTCTTTCCAAAATTACGTAGGGACATTAATTCCTTCTCGCTTCGACTAGTTACCTCTCCCACGGTGGTGATGCCACCACGCCTTAAGCAATTCAAGGTACGGACGGATAAGTTTAATTGCTCGACCGGCATATTATACAATTCGGTCGGAATATCTGAGTGGTTAGGCTCCTCTTCCATTTGTGCCATGAGATTATAACTGACAAAGGGGGATAGCTGTTCTAACAGAATTGCGGCGCTATCAGTAATGACTTCAGGCGGAGAAATCGTGCCGTCCGTCCATACTTCCAAATACAGTCGTTCATGACTAATCTCCTGACCAATGCGCATCGGCTCAATAGTAAAATTAACCTTAAGGGTTGGGCTGAAGATAGCATCTACCGGAATCACACCTACCGCGGGATTGTCACTGGATGCCGCTTCTCGATAGCCTTTCGACAGATCCACATTCAGCTCGACATAAAGTCGAGCTTTGGGTGAGTCTAAAGTCGCTAGATGAAGCTCTGGATTGGTAATTTCAAAGTCAGCCGAGGGCTGAATATTAGCTGCGGTAACCGTCCCCTCGCCTTCGACGTCAAGTATTAGTTTGCCAGCATAGCCGGAAAGAGGCTTTAACCGTAATGTCTTTATATTAAGTAAGAACTCGATGACATCTTCTTTAACATTGGGTATCGTTGTGAACTCATGCTGGATGCCCTCGATTTTAACGTGTGTTACCGCCGCTCCTTGAAGTTGGCCGACCAACACTCGCCGCATGACGTTCCCCAACGTAACACCCAGTCCATTCTCTAGCGGCTCAATAACAAAGCGCCCAAAATTACCTTCACTTTGAACACATTCAATCTTCGGTACTACCAAGTGAGACAAAACCTTACCTCCTCATTTCGAGTAGTACTCAACTATGGCCTTGCTGTCAAATTTGATCCCGGCCTCATCAGGTACTGGCAAAGATACCATCTGAGCCACCAGGGTTTCTCGATTTAGGCTTAACCAAGTCGGTACGGTCTTATTCTGAATACTCTCAAGTAGTTGTTTGTAATACTCAGTTTTAGTACTGCTCTCCCGCCAGCGAATGGTATCACCTTCTTTAACCAGAGAAGAGGCGATATCAACTTTGTGCTCATTGACCAGAATATGGCCATGAAGAACGAGTTGACGAGCTTGGGCACGAGAGTCGGCAAACCCTAGAGCATGAACAACACTGTCCAGCCGCCGGGCTAACAAAACCTTCAGATTGTCTCCGGTGATGCCCGCTTGCTTTTCGGCTAGAGTAAAGAATCGCCGGAACTGCCTCTCCAGAAGGCCACAGGAATAGCGAGCCTTCTGTTTCTCGAGCAGTTGTAGACCATAGTCAGAAACCCGGCGGCGGCGCCCCATAACTCTCCGTCGTCGGCCTACGGCGCACTTAGGGGTAAAACACCGATTACCCTTGAGCATTAGCTTCTCATTGACACGGCGGCACAACTTGCATACTGATGCGGTATATCTTGCCACTTCTCTACCTCATACCCGCCTTTTCTTTGGCGGGCGACAGCCGTTATGTGGAATCGGCGTCACATCCATAATGCTGACAACATAAAGGCCAGAACTCTGAAGAGAGCGGATAGCTGCCTCGCGGCCACCACCTGGACCCTTAACATAGACCTCAACTTGTCGTAGTCCATGCTCCATCGCCTTGCGAGCCGCTTCATGGGCCGTCAACTGAGCGGCATAAGGAGTTCCTTTACGGGAACCCTTAAACCCTACTGTACCCGCGCTACCCCAGGCGATGACATTCCCTCGAGGGTCGGTAAGCGTCACGATAGTGTTGTTGAAGGTGGATTGGATATAAGCCTTACCGGAAGGGATAACCTTCCGTTCTCGCTTTTTCGACCTCAGTCTTTTTTTCTCTGGTGTCTTCTTCATCGTCATTGGTTTCTTTTCTGGCATCTTTACACTCCTACATACCTGGCTGAATGGTATTTTTGCCGTTGGCACCCACTGGTAATAAACTTTGTGAGGCCACGTTACTTCTTGGTTGCACCGCGCTTTCGACCTCGGCCGGCGACGGTTTGTCGAGCACCACGACGGATACGAGCGTTAGTCCGTGTCCGCTGCCCTCTTACCGGTAAATTCCGGCGGTGACGGATACCCCGGTAACCACCAATCTCTTGGAGACGCTTGATATTTAGGGTAATGTCTCTTCTCAGTTCCCCCTCGACGGTGTATTCGTGGTCAATAATTTCGCGAATACGGTTGACCTCTTCTTCGGTCAGGTCATCCGACTTCGTCTCAGAATTGATGTTAGCCTTGTCCAGTATCTTTAAGCTTAATACCGGACCGATTCCGTAGATGTATCTTAAGGCTATGCCGATATGCTTGTTTCGGGGTATATCAACCCCAGCAATACGCGCCATCTTTTTTCTCCTTACTTACAGAACAAGATACTCTAGCCCTGTCGTTGCTTATGCTTCGGGTTAGAGCAAATGACCACGACCACCCCCCGTCGCTTGATTATCTTACACTTTTCGCATCTGACCTTAACTGAAGCTCTAACTTTCATAACCAGACTGGTTACCTCACATAGTATACAATAAAACTACTTAAAGCGATAAGTGATCCGACCTCGAGTGAGGTCATAAGGTGAGAGTTCGACCAGTACTCGGTCACCCGGTAAAATCTTGATGTAATGCAATCTGATTCTACCCGAAATATGGACTAACACTTTGCCGCCATTGGCCAACTCAACACGAAACACCGCATTAGGTAATGATTCCTTTATGATCCCCTCGACTTCGATAGCTTCTTTTTTTGGCATAGCTCCCTTAATTATAAATCATAAAGCCGTAAGTACTTCGGCTTCACCATTAGTAACGGCAATCGTATGTTCAAAATGAGCCGAAAGACTGCCGTCACTGGTAGATACTGTCCAGTTATTATCGCCGAGTGTCGTTCGCCAGTCGCCAATGTTTACCATTGGTTCTATGGCCAGAGCCATTCCCTTTTTTAACATTGGTCCCTCCCCCGGTAGGCCAAAGTTGGGTACCTGTGGCTCTTCATGCATCGCTCGACCGATACCGTGTCCGGTATACTCGCGCACTACCGAATAGCCGCGCTCTTCGGCATAATGCTGAATGGCAGCCGAAATATCACCCACCCTCGCCCCGTGCCGAACCGCGGCGATGCCTGCCTTTAGGGCACCGTCGGTCGTAGTAATAAGGCGCTGGGCTTCCGGACTAATATGGCCCATCCCTACCGTTATTGCCGCATCACCTTGAAAACCATGGAAAATGGAGCCAAAATCAATGGAGATAATATCGTCCTCTCGCAAAACGCGCCCCCCTGGAATCCCGTGTACGATCTCATCGTTAACCGAGACACAAAGATTGGCGGGAAAGCCTCGATAGCCCTTAAAGGATGGTTTGGCACCTAGTTTAGTGACTTCCCGAGCCGCAATCACATCTAACTCTTCTGTTTTCATTCCTGGTTTCATCTGTAACCTTAGTGCCTCCAGTACGGTGGCGACAATCTTACCTGCCTGTCGCATCGCGGTAATTTCTGGCTCCGATTTGATAATGATACCCATCTCTATACCGGACGGACAGCCGTCTTGTTGAGAGCCTCGGCTATTCTCCGTTCCACACTTTTAATATCCCCTTCACCATCTACCTCCACTAACTTACCGGACCGGGTGTAGTAATCAATAAGAGAAGCTGTCTCCGTGAAATAAATATCAAGGCGTTTTTTCATCGCCTCCTCAGTATCGTCAGCTCGTTGGTGGAGTCCACCGCCGCACTGGTCACATTTTCCCCAAACTTCGGGTGGGGCGGTGACGGTATGATACGGAGTTTGGCATTTTCGGCAAACCCAGCGTCCACCAATCCGTGACAATAGTTCCCCCTCAGAAACCTTGATATACACCACTTTATCGAGCGTCTTGCCCCGTTCGGCTAGGGCTTTATCTAACGCCTCAGCCTGGTTTAGATTTCGCGGGAAGCCATCGAAAATCATTCCGGAGGCACTATCTGGAGTCGAGAGCTGTTCTGAGACCATCCGTATTGTAACCTCGTCAGGGACGAGTTCCCCCTTCTCCATATAAGACCGAAGCAACTGGGCGATCTCGGTGTTTTGTACTTGTATCTGACGGAACAGGTTACCGGTGGCTAGATGCGTCAGTTTTAGCGCCTTAGACATCTTAGCAGCTTGCGTCCCTTTCCCGGCACCGGCGGCTCCAAGAAAAACTATGTACATCTTACTCTCACTAAACCTCTTTTAAGGGCTCTCCCCTGCCCCCAGTCGAAGATTCTTCAGGTGGCTTAATTTTGCTCTCTGGTGAAGGGCACCGTTTTTTATTTAATGAAACCTTCATAGCGCCGCATAACCAGTTGGGCTTCCAACTGCTTCATTGTATCCAGAACTACACCTACCACAATGAGTAAACCTATGCTGGATAGCTGTATCACCTGGACATTAGTAATTTCCCGGGCTAAAAAAGGGACGATCGCCACCAGGGCGAGAAAGAGCGCTCCGGCCCAGGTAATACGCCTGATAACCTGGTTGAGATAATCAGCGGTATGTTTCCCTGGTCGAATCCCTGGGATGAACCCTCCCTGCCGCTGTAGAGTTCCGGGTAAATCTTGCTGTTGGAAAATCACGAAAGTGTAGAAGAAAGCAAAGCTGATTGCTAAGACAAAGAAAAGCCCCCAGTAGAATAATCCCAGCGGCATCGGGGCATTGGGGTCAAACGTACTCATGACAAAATTGGCAAAATTAGGGCCAATTCCCGCCGGGTTGGCAAAATAACTGGCGACAATCCCCGGAAAGATAATGATGGACATAGCAAATATTAATGGTATCATCCCGGCTGAGTTGACTCGTAATGGAATGTGAGTGGCTCCAGATTGCCGATACATGCGTCCGCCCCGGTAGATAGTGCGTGCGTATTGCACTGGGATACGACGGTGCGCCTCAGTAAAGATGACAATTAGCGCCATGATGAGGACGGCGATTACAAGATAAGCAATCAAACCACCAATTTGTCCTTGTTGTCCTGCCAGAAAGCCGCTCTGCAGTAGTTCCCAGTAGCCAGCCACAATACCACCGAAGATTATTATCGAGATACCGTTGCCGATACCATGCTCTGTGATTAACTCACCGAGCCAGACCAGAAAGACGGTGCCGGCAATCATGGCCATCACCATGGCTAATGTAGGTAATAGTTCGGCGCTAGTCACCACGCCCTCGCGTCGGAGTAAAACTAATTGTCCATAACCGGACATACCAGCCATCGGTAACATTAGCCAGTGAGTAATCCGATTAATTTTGTCCCGTCCTGCCTCCCCTTCCTGAGAGATGGCTTGTAGGCGAGGGATGACAGGTACGAGAAGCGTCATAATAATTGAAGCTGTAATATAGGGATAAACTCCCATTGCCGCAATACTGAAGTTCCGTAAGGCACCACCGCTGAATAAATCCAGCATTCCCATGAGAGCATTACGCTCAAATAGCTGTCGTAAAGCTTCAGCATCAACTCCGGGTAGAGGTACATGAGCCACAAAACGGAAGATAACTAGAATTGTCAAAGTAATTAGTAAACGCCGTCTTAAATCCGGTAGATGGAAGGCATCAATCACGGCCTGAAATAGCCGCGGTCTAGTTTGTTTTGGGCTCATATGCCATCTCCTCTACGCTGCCCCCTATCACTTCGATCTTCGTTTTCGCCGTCGCCGAAAACTTATGTGCCTTGACCATGATGGGATTCTTAATAGTGCCATCTGCCAAAATCTTGACTGGACGGTTCAGGGATTTCACCAATCCAGCTGCGACCAATTTTTCTGGCGTAACCTTACTTCCTGATTCAAATCGGTTAAGCTCGTTCAGGTTAACCACGCTATACTCGGTACGAAAGATATTAACGAAGCCGCGCTTCTCCGGCGAGCGCTTTGTCAGAGGCATTTGCCCACCTTCGAAACCACGTTTCCTTTTAAAACCGGACCGTGACTTTTGCCCTTTACAACCACGTCCGGAAAAGCTCCCATGCCCACTACCATCCCCTCGTCCCACTCGCTTTCGGCTTTTCTTCGCACCGGGCGCCGGGGAGAGCTCATTTTGCCTCATCAGTTTTCTCCTCGATCTTAACTAGATGCCTGACTTTATTAATCATACCTCGAATTACGGCGGAATCATCATGAACGACTCTTCCATTTAGCCGGTGAAACCCGAGAGCCTTCAAAGTTCGTTTCTGGTCTTCCTTATAGCCGATACCACTTTTGAGCCAGGTGATAATAATTTTCGCCATTTATGCTGCTTCTACTCCCAGCGTGTTTCCTTTGCGTCGCGCCATCTCTGCCTTTGGTTCTTTTAGCTGACTAAGCGCTCGTATGGTTGCCTTAGCTACATTAATGCGATTGGCACTACCTAATGACTTTGTTAAAATGTCCTTGATGCCAACGGCCTCAAGCACGGCTCGAACACTGCCGCCGGCAATAATACCAGTACCCACTGCCGCCGGCTTCAGCAATACCTGACTGGCACCAAAGTTAACCCTGATTCCATAGGGAATGGTTGTGCCGGCGAGCGGTACTTTGATTAAATTCTTTCTAGCCACTGCACCAGCTTTGCTAATCGCCACGGGCACTTCGGCGGCTTTGTCCATACCAATACCGACGTGTCCCATGCCATCTCCCGTAACTACCAGGACACTAAAACGAAAACGTTTCCCCCCCTTCATCACTTTAGCCACCCGATTAATATGAATCATCTTGTCCTTCAGGACCAATTCGGTTGGGTCGATTTTGGCTCTTTGTGCTTCGTTCATATACTCTTACCTTAAAATTATCTTCTTAAAATTTTAAACCTTCTTTGCGTGCTGCCTCAGCTACGGCCTTGACTCGGCCATGATATTTATAGCCGCCACGGTCGAAAACAACCTGCTCAATCCCGATACCTCGTGCCCGCCGGGCGACTAGGGAACCCATCAGCTCCGCCTGAATAGTTTTGGCTTTACCGTCTAGGCTATTTTCAAATTCTGAGTCGAGAGTCGAGGCAGAAATTAAAGTATGCCCTTTGGCATCATCGATCACTTGAGCATAAATATGGTTCAAACTACGGAAAACACACAGACGAGGTTTAGCCATCGTTCCCTTTACCTTGCCTCTAACTCGCCGATGTCTTTTCAGACGCCCAACCCTGGGCTCAATCTTACCCATTTATTCCTTTCCCCCGATCGCTTTACCCGCTTTGCCGGCCTTATGGCGAACCACTTCTCCAGCGTATCTAATGCCCTTACCTTTGTAGACATCGGAACGTCGTAGCGCTCGAATTCGCGCCGCCATCTCACCAACTACTTCCTTATCTATTCCGCTAACCTTGATGCGGTTGTTACCTTCGAGCTCTAGGGATACTCCCGGGAGTGGCGGGACCTCGACCAGATGAGAAAACCCTAGTCGTAGTATCAGTTTATCGTCCACTTTTTCGGCACGATAACCGACGCCGGTTATTTCTAGTTCCTTAACAAAGCCGCTGCTTACTCCCTGCACCATATTTACCAGAAGTGTCCGTGTTAAAACGTGTAAGGATCGATGCCGCCGTTCATCATCAGGTCGCGTTACTTGTAGGGTATCGTTGTTTAAGGTAATAGTCATGTTCGGATGCAAGTGCCGGTGTAACTCACCTTTAGGTCCGGTCACGGTGACCTCAGTTTCTTTAATATCTATCACCACACCCTTAGGTACTGGTATCGGCATCCATCCGATTCTAGACATCGGTTCGGCTCTCCGGCTTATCTTTTACCACACGTAACATAATAGTTCACCACCCGTTCCTTGACGCCAGGCTTGCTGGCCGGTCATTATACCCTTCGAGGTAGAAAGAAGAGCAATACCCAAGCCACCTAGTACTCGAGGAATCTCTTTCCGTTCAACATAGACCCTGAGTCCGGGCTTACTGACTCGCTCCAACCCGGCTAGAATGGGCTGCTTCTTATCGCTGTACTTGAGCTGAATTTTAATTACTCGATTCGACTTACCTCTCAGCTCATGAAAGTCACTAATAAACCCGTCCTCTTTGAGTACTTTGGCAATTGCCAGTTTCGTCTTTGAAGATGGTATCAGTACTGAATTATGCCGTACCATTACAGCATTTCGTATTCGGGTTAGCATATCGGCTATTGGGTCCGAAACAGTCATCTTTCCTCCGTCAATCACATATTCAATACGGGGCGATTACCAGCTCGACTTCCTTACTCCGGGAATTTGACCGTCCATAGCTAGTTCGCGAAAGCAAATACGACATAATCCAAACAGACGTATATAGGCGCGTGGGCGGCCACACCGATGGCACCGGTTATGTTGCTGAACCCCATATTTAGCCGGACGTGCCCACTTAGCAATTTCTGATTTCTTCGCCATGATCACTCCTTAGTGAAAGGCATACCTAATAATCCCAATAGGCCTCGGCCTTCTTCATCCGTCTTCGCTGTGGTCACAATTGACAGTTCTAAACCTCGTAGCCGATCGATTTTCTCATGATCAATCTCTGGAAACATAGTTTGTTCTCGAAAGGCTAAGGTGTAATTGCCATGACCATCAAAAGAATCTCGGGAAATCCCTTGAAAATCACGAATATGGCATAGAACGGCATTAACTAGCTTGTCGAAGAAGTCATACATTCGCTCTCCGCGTAGGGTTACCTTTAACCCGATGGGCATTCCAGTCCTTAACTTAAAGGCGGCAATTGATTTCTTGGCTCGGGTTGTCACCGCGTGCTGACCAGTAATCGTCGCTAGGTCACGCTCCGCCGCTTCCAGAGCCTTGGCATTCGTGATGGCTTCACCCACACCGATATTTAGTACTACCTTCTCCAAACGCGGTACCTGCATGACATTCTTATAGCCATGACGCTCCTTCAGCGCTGGCACAATCTCTTTCCGATACTTCTCTTTCAGTAGTGACATTTAGTCAATAATCTCCTGGCATACCCGGCAGAAGCGGACCTTTTTACCCTCATCTAAGAATCGGACACCGATCCGGGCAGGGTGATTACATTTGCTGCATAATAACATAACATTCGAGACATGAACCGGCGCCTCGCGCTCAATGATGCCAGCCTGCCTTACTCCCCTAATCGCCCGGGTATGTTTTTTAATGAAGTTTACCCCCTCGACAAGCAGGCGGTTATTTTTAATATAGGTAAGACGCACCTTACCTTTCTTCCCCCGGTTCTTACCGGTAATGACGAGTACCGAATCACCTTTCCTAATCTTCATTGCTTAAAAATCCTAAAATCTAGCTTAATAAGCTCTCTTACAAAACCTCCGGGGACAAAGAGATAATCTTGGCGAATTGTTTTTCCCTTAGTTCTCGGGCGACAGGACCAAAGATGCGCGTCCCTTGCGGGTTACCACGGTCAGTCAGAATTACGGCCGCATTCTCATCAAATCGGATGTAAGAGCCATCGTGACGTCGGTAAGGCTGGGTGGTACGGATGATCACCGCCCGGACAAGATGGCCTTTCTTGACATCGCTGCCAGGAATAGCCCGCTTCACCGAACCGACCACGACATCACCCAGTCGGGCATATTTCCTCCTCGAGCCACCGAGTAAGCCAATACATAGGATCTGCCGGGCCCCTGTATTATCCGCTACTTTCAGTCGAGAATTAAGTTGAATCATACTTCCACACTCAGACTCATCCTAAGTAATTTCCTCCGGTGGGGTAGCGACCGCTTCCTTCTTAGTTATGATTCCAGCCACTCTCCACCGTTTCTCTTTGGAGAAGGGTCTGGCCTCCATAATTCGAACGACATCCCCCAGCTCACATTCTTTCTTGGCATCATGCACTTTATATTTGACCATTCTTTTGATGGTTTTCTTATATAAGCGGTGATTCCGCGTGGTTTCAACCGTGACCACCACCGTCTTCTCCATTTTGTTACTGATAACCCGACCAATCCTGGTCTTTTGTTTTGTTTCCAAGACTTATAACCTACCTTAGAGCTATTTTTTTTTCCTGTATGATAGTTTTTAGCCGAGCAATATCCTTTTTTACCCACCGGGCCTCGCGGTGATTAACTAATTGTTTGGTCTCCAGGCGGAAACGTAGATCAAGTAGCTTTCTCCCGGATTCTTCCAGTTGCTTGGCTAATTCCTCGACGTTCAGTGCCCGAATTTCCGTAGTCTTCAACTTTAGCTCCCTCCTGACTCTTCTCTACGGTTAGTATCCAGCATTTCCCTGACGGCAAATTTAGCATCGATAGGCAGTTTGTGCGCGGCCAAGCGCATTGCTTCCCGCGCTACGTTCTCAGCGACACCGCCCATTTCGAACAAAATCCGACCTGGTTTTACCACTGCCACCCAATGGTCGGGAGCTCCTTTCCCTGAACCCATACGAGTCTCTGCCGCTTTTTTAGTAATCGATTTATCTGGGAAGATGCGTACCCATACATTACCGCCGCGGCGGACATGATGAGTAATCGCCCGTCGGGCCGCCTCAATCTGACGATCGGTTAGCCAAGCCGCTTCTAACGCCTGTAAACCAAAATCACCAAAGGTAACAGCGCAACCAGCGTGAGCCTTACCTCGGCGATTGCCTTTGTGAGTCTTACGATATTTTACTCGTTTAGGCTGTAACATCTTTCTCTCCCACATTAGTAGCCGATTTAGTGCCGGTTACTGACTTAGCCGGAGTCTTCTGGG
>DCWM01000006.1 GCA_002335405.1 Dehalococcoidia bacterium UBA2162 | reverse complement strand
CGCTTCCCACAATACATATCCACCGCGGCTAACGCCGTCGGCCGGAGCGAACTTATTTCGGTCGAGAACAGGCAAGTTCTGTCGGGAAAGAATAAGTGCGGTTGGGCCGTTACGACGTCCCAGGGCAATTTTCCAAGCCTCGGCCGTTTCCGTGGCATCAGCTGGGCGTATAGTTACCAGATCAGGCACGGATCTCAAGCCAATCAGTTGTTCAATAGGCTGGTGCGTTGGCCCATCCTGCCCCAATCCAATGGAGTCGTGAGTGAAGATATAAATTACCCTAATACCCATCATCGCCGCCAGACGTACCGGCGACCGCATGTAGTCGTAGAAAACAAGGAAGGTGCCGGTATAAGGGATTAAGCCGCCGTGCAGAGCCATACCCGATGATATAGACCCCATGGCATGCTCCCGCACACCAAAGTGCATGTTACGACCACGGTAATCCGCCGAGCTAAAGTCCCCCTGGTCTTTCAGATTTGTCTTTGTCGAGGGAGCCAAGTCAGCTGAGCCGCCAAGGAAAGAGTGAACCTTATTAGCGATAACGTTCATCACCCGACCAGAGGCGTTACGGGTGGCAATAGGCTTATCCTGCCCTTTAAACAAATCAGCCAAACCAGAGTCCCAACCCTCCGGCAGATTACCGTTCAGGTCTTCTTCAAGTTGACGGGCTTCGTTGGGGTAGGCCTTAAGGTAGGCTCCCAGTTTTTCCTGCCATTCGTGCTGCCAACGGTGACCGCGCTCCCTAGCACGGCGGAAATGGGCCAAAGCCTCTGCAGGTACGGTGAAAGGCTCGTAAGACCAACCCACTTTTTGACGGGTCAAGAGCACTTCCTCTGAACCCAGTGGCTCACCATGAGCCGCCGCCGTTCCCGCCTTATTAGGACTACCGTACCCAATTGTAGTCCGGCAGATGATAAGGCTAGGACGATTTGTTTCCGCCTGAGCCGCACGAATAGCAACATCAACGTTAGCCACGTCCATACCATCAATAGGACCGATAGTGTGCCAGCCATAGGAACGGAAGCGCTGAGGTACATTTTCGGCGAGTGTGATACTAGCTTTACCCTCGATGGATATATCGTTAGCGTCATAGAGAAATATGATCTTACCAAGTCGTAGAGCGCCGGCAAGAGAAGCCACCTCTGAGCTGACGCCCTCTTCCATGTCTCCGTCTGAGAGCATAGCGTAGGTAAAATGGTTGATAATCTCAAACCCCGGACGGTTATAGTTTTCTGCCAGCCATTTTTCGGCGATAGCCATGCCGACGGCGTTACCAACCCCCTGACCCAGTAGGCCGGTGGTCGTTTCGACACCCGGCGTCGGGCCGTACTCAAGATGCCCGGGACTTTTACTCCCCCATTGGCGAAAATCCTTGATGTCATTTAGTGTGAGGCCGTACCCGGTTAGATAAAGCAGGGAATAGAGCAACATAGAAGCATGGCCACAGGAGAGGACAAAACGGTCTCGATTTGGCCACTTCGGGTCACCGGGATTATGCTTTAAGAACCGGTCCCACAATACATAGGCCATCGGAGCCGCCCCCATTGGCGTCCCGGGATGCCCTGATTTCGCTTTTTCCACGGCATCGACGGAAAGAAAGCGCATCGTATTAATACATAGCTCGTCGAGAGATCCACCTAAGCTCGTTTCGCTAGCATTAGCCACTATCTTCACACCTCTTCGAGCTGACAATATAGATGTACCGTAATGAAGTTATTATAACCCTTTTCGCCGGCTGATGCCATTTTGTAACACCCAACTCCTAACATTTCACAACAACCTCTACTTAGACCCCACCCTTCATTCATGCTATAATTCCTCGATATGAAGGTCTCCGAACTAGGGGAATTTGGTATAATTAACCTCCTCACCGAGGTGGCCCACAACTCACGAGATAAGGCAGCAACCTCCTGGCAACAGTTGTTTCTAGGTATCAGCGATGATGCCGCCGCCTGGTACGGCGATTCTGCAATGCAACTGGCAACCGTTGATGCTTTACGCCAGGGCATACACTTTACCTTAGAGACAACTCCCTGGGCAGACTTGGGCTGGAAAGCGCTGGCGGTTAACCTAAGCGACATTGCCGCCATGGGTGGACTACCCCGGTACGCCCTAATTTCACTAGCTTTACCTGACCAGACCGAAGTTGAGAATGTTGTTACCCTATATAAGGGGATTATTAAGCTCGCTCGGCAGTTTGGCGTCACCATCATCGGGGGCGATGTTGACCGCGCCCCACTAATCGATATTAGTATCACCGCCATCGGCAGCACCTCTAGTCGAACCCAGCCTTTACTCACCCGCTCGGCGGCTAAGGACGGCGATAAAATGGCTGTCACTGGATACTTAGGCGGGGCGGCGGGCGGACTGGAGATGCTGACCAAACATCTCCAGTTTGACACTGAAGCCACCAATTCACTACGACAGGCTTTCCTCCATCCCTATCCCCGCGTCGCCGAAGGACAAATTTTAGTTAAGAAGGGTGTCAGGGCAGCGATTGACATTAGCGATGGATTAGTTGCCGACCTGAACCACATCTGTCAGTCCAGCCGCGTAGGTGCCAAAATCAAAGTCGACCGTGTGCCGATTATGCCAGCGGTTAAGGCAAACTTCGGTGCGCGAGCCCCGGAGTTAGCCCTATCGGGTGGGGAAGACTACGAATTACTGTTCACCGCCGATAGCGAAATTCTCGAACAGGTAAAATCATCTGCCCCTTGCCCGATAACGGAAATCGGCGAAATCATCGCGGATGAGAAAAATGAGATCAGTCTGGTTGATAGCCATGGTCGGCCAGTTCACCTTACCAAAACCGGTTGGGAGCATTTTAAACCGGAACGAAGGCAACGATGAGCAGTTTCGAATTAATTACGCATCGCCCAAAAGAAACCCAAGAATTAGGTAAGCGTACCGGTGAGCTGGCTCTACCAGGTGACGTTTTCCTTCTTGTAGGTAATCTTGGAGCGGGCAAAACCTGTTTCACTCAAGGCCTAGCGTGGGGGTTAGGCATCAATGAATATGCCATGAGCCCCTCTTTTGTCATTATCAGAGAGCTCTACGGCCGGCTACCGCTCTATCACATTGACTTATACCGCCTCGACCAAATCCAGGAGACCATTGACTTGGGCTTGGACGATTATTTCTACGGCAGAGGCGTTTGTGTCGTCGAATGGGCAGAAAAAGCGCTAAAAATCCCGCCTGCGGAACATCTTCTCATTAAAATCAGTTATTTATCTGCTCTAAAACGCCGCTTTCAGATGCAGCCCAGCGGCCAACACTACGGAGAGATAGTGACCCAATTACAGCGAAGCTACAGCAAACAATAAGTGCGCCAAATGCTAATAGCCATCGATACATCAACTGATACCGCCAGCTTAGCGCTGGGCACAGAGGGCAGGATACTCGTCGAACTGACCTGGCACTGTGGGCAAAACCATAGCACACAACTGCTGCCCAACCTAGTCCACTTACTGAACCAAGCCAAACTCAGCTTATCATCTGCGAGCAGCATTATCGTCGCCAAAGGACCAGGAAGTTATAATGGATTACGCGTGGGACTAAGCACAGCCAAGGGACTAGCCTATAGCCTAGGTATCCCGATAATCGGCATTAGTACCTTAGAAGTTGAAGCCTACCAACATGCTGAGACTGGTCTACCTGTTTGCCCGATATTCAACGCTGGCAGAGACGAAATCGCCACAGCCATCTACCAAAGCAAACTCGACAAGTGGTCTCAACTTATGATTGAGCAGATAACGACTGTCGACGCTTTATGCTCCCAGATAACAACTAAAACCGTATTCTGTGGTGAATTTGTGCCCGCTATCGCCGCCAGATTAAAAGATACACTGAAAGAAAAAACCGTCATACTGTCCCCAACCACTAACTGGCGACGCGCTGGTTTTCTGGCAGAATTAGGACTAAAACGATTTCAAGCCGACGACTACGATGACCCGGCCACCTTACAGCCCTTATACCTTCGCAGGCCAACGATTACGCAGGCAAAACCACTCTCTTCTAGTATTAAGAAAAAAAATCAAAAGAGCCCCGAAGCTTAGCGACAAAATGCAAATTAGAAAAGGAGTTTTGATGGAAAGATCTTTAGTTCTCATCAAACCCAACGCCATGAAAAGACAATTGGCTGGTACCATCCTCAGCCGCCTAGAGGCACAAGGACTCAAGATAGTCGCTCTCAGGATGCGGCATATAAATAAGGCCCTAGCCCGGCGCCATTATACGGCTCACAAGAGCAAACCATTCTTTAAAGACCTGATAGATTATATTACTTCAAGTCCGATAGTTGCCGTTGTTTTCGCTGGTGATGGCGCGGTGGAAGCCATCAGGAGGATCATGGGCGACACCAACCCGGTTAAAGCGAAGCCAGGAACACTCCGGCACGATTTTGGGCTTGATATTCAACAGAACGCCGTCCACGGCTCAGATTCCTCAGAAAGTGCGGAAAAAGAGATAAAGCTGTTCTTCAGAAAAGACGAACTCTTTGATTACTGAATTCTGATGACAGGCGTCGCCGCACTCCATAGTTCATCAAGCTGGTAGTATTTCCGCTCGAATGGGGCAAAAATATGGATAATAACATCGCCAAAATCAAGCAACAGCCATCCTGAATCCGGTGTCCCCTCACGGTAGTCAGGAGGAACACCCGCCTTTTTCAAGACATACTCAATTGCCTCGCAAATAGCCTGAAGCTGCCTTTCCGTTTCACCACTGCAAATCAGGAAATAATCAGCGAAACCGCAGACCTCACGGGTATCCAATAGCACAATATCACTGGCTTGCTTTTCACTGGCCGACTCGACGGCTTTACGGGCAACCTCTAATGCTTCCAGAGCCCAACCCCCAAACTTAATCCCCGAATGTATTATACCACAGGCAGGCCAACTTACTGCTTAAAGCCACGATTGTCCATAGCACCCGTGATTACGACTTGAAATTACGCCCCAAAAACGTATAGATTATAGTTTATACAAACTGTAATAATGGGAAATTGAGAACATAGGAAATGAACCAACTCCTTTTCGGCACCGGTGGTGTCCCCCACGGTACTAGGACAGGCTCGACTCTAGACGGGATAAGACGTATTGCCGAGCTTGGCCTAGGCTGCATGGAAATCGAATTTGTCCATGGAGTTAAAATGGGCGAGGCTAAAGCCCAAGAGGTGACCAAAACGGCCACGGCAAAGGGCATTAAACTATCCACCCACGCCCCTTACTTTATGAACCTCAACGCCCATGATCCGAAGAAGCTAAGAGCGAGTCAGGACAGATTACTTCAGGCTGCTCGAGTTGGAGCTTTGTGCGGGGCAGAGACCGTGGTTACCCACACCGCCTTTTATCTCGGTGACCCACCCGATAAAGTTTATAAGCGAGTCAAGCGATACTTACAAGAAGTGATTCGCCAACTCTGGCAAGAAAACAACCGCATATGGATTAGACCCGAAATCATGGGGAAGGGAACCGAGTTTGGCACACTTGAGGAAATACTTAACCTGTGTACCGAAGTAGAAGGGCTAGCTCCAGGCATAGACTTCGCTCATCTGCACGCTCGAACCGGAGGTATGAATTCCTATCTGGAATTTACCGCTATCCTGAGTAAAGTTAAGGAGCAGTTGGGCCGAGCCGCCCTAGACAATATGCATATCCATTTCTCCGGTATCAGATATGGCACCAAAGGAGAAATCAGCCACCTGAACTTAAAAGAGTCAGATTTACAGTATCTTGGACTCCTGAGAGCTCTACGGGATTTTGAAGTCAAAGGACTAGTCATCTGCGAAAGCCCAAATCTGGAAGAAGATGCCCAGTTCCTTCAAGCAACCTACAATGCTTTAACAAAGGTGGGTTAACCGCCTACCAGCATAATGAAGGTTACTTGATTTCCTAATTACCGTCATTTCTGATATAATAGTAACTGTACCAGAAAATACTCTCTCCGAGGTCAAAGATGCAATCAAGAGAAACTAATAAACCAGACTGGAAACGTAATGGTTTAGTTTATATCGTCTTTTTACTGGCAGGGGTCATCTTGGCAACAATGCTCCTCTCGGCACCGCAGAAGCCGGACGAGGTCCCCCTCAGTGAAGTTATCGCCATGTCCCAAGATGAGAAGATAGATAATATCGTTGAGCAGGGCCAGTGGTTAACTATTACGACTACTGACGGAGAAGAAATAAAAACCAATATAGGGACTCTTAACTACAATGACCTACGGGAACTAGAGCTTAATCCTCACGTAGAATACGATATCAAACCCGGAGGTATTGATTGGGGTAGCTTACTGATTGGGTTCTTACCGCTAGTTCTCTTTGGCGGCTTGATTTTCTTCATGCTTTTTCGCGCTCGTGGGGCCAATAATCAAGTCCTCGGTTTTGGTCGCAGCCGGGCACGTTTATCGCCAGAATCCAAACCCAGTATAACCTTTGACGACGTCGCTGGTGTCGACGATGCGAAGCAAGAGCTAACTGAAGTCGTCGAGTTTCTTAAATCGCGGGAAAAATTTCAAACTCTAGGTGCCCGTATCCCGAGAGGGGTATTACTCGTCGGGCCGCCCGGTACGGGCAAGACACTACTGGCGCGAGCCGTCGCCGGGGAAGCTGGTGTGCCATTCTTTTCCATCAGCGGCAGTGAATTTGTTGAGATGTTTGTCGGTGTCGGTGCCGCCCGCGTACGAGACCTCTTTGAACAAGCTAAGCACTATGCTCCCTGCATCGTCTTTGTTGATGAGATTGATGCCGTCGGCCGTCAGCGTGGCGCCGGACTAGGTGGTAGCCATGACGAAAGAGAGCAAACCTTAAACCAGATCCTAACCGAAATGGACGGTTTCGATAACAATACCGGCATCATTGTTCTGGCCGCAACCAACCGTCCGGACATACTTGATCCGGCTTTGCTCCGTCCAGGCCGCTTTGACCGACGCGTTATCCTCGACCGTCCGGACGTTACCGGTCGGGTTGCCATCCTCAAGGTTCACTCCAAAGATAAACCCCTACGCAAGTCAGTCGACCTAGAGGTATTGGCCAAGCAAACGGCTGGTTTCAGCGGCGCCGACCTAGCTAATCTGATGAATGAAGCCGCCATTTTGGCCGCCAGCCGGGGCAAAACCGCAATTGAGATGTTTGAATTAGAGGAGTCTATCGACAAAGTGACTGCCGGGCCAGAGAGAAAGAGCCTAAGAATAAGCCCTAAAGAAAAAGAAATTGTCGCTTACCACGAAGCGGGGCATGCCTTGGTGGCCAAGATGCTACCTGAAGCTAATCAGCCACGTAAAATCTCGATAGTAGCTCGTGGTCGGGCTCTTGGTTATACAAAGCCAATAACTGAAGACAGATACATAAACACGTCCTCCTACTATAATGCTGAACTCGCGGTGTTGATGGGTGGCCGTATTGCCGAGGAGTTGATTTTTAACGAAAAATCAACCGGCGCCTCTAATGACATTAAGGAAGCCACGATTTTAGCTCACCGTATGGTCACTGATTTCGGCATGAGCGAGCGTCTGGGACCACGAACTTTCGGTGACAAACAAGAGTTGATTTTCCTCGGCCGGGAAATCTCCGAACAGAAGGATTACGGTGACAAAATCGCCGATATTATTGATGAGGAAGTTAACAATATTATCCATACCGCCCACGAGACAGCGATAGAGCTTCTCACTAAAAACAAGACGAAGCTGATACAAATCGCGCAAACCTTAATCACCAAGGAAACGGTAGAAGCCGAAGAACTGGAGGCACTCCTGGACCCGGCGACCTCACTCCTACCAAGCACCAAAACAAAACTGGTTCCGAAAGCCGCTACCCCCCCAGTCAAGAAAGCTCCGACAACTAAGTCCAGGAAAACCCCGGGGATACTCCCTTCCTTCCCCGAGGGAGCCCCAGCCCCTTCCGACTAATGCCTGCGGCGGGTCGTATAATCAGCCAACTCGAATAGCGACCGGCGGCTGACTTTATCCGGTAACCGTTTCAGATTACGACAAGCCTTGGCGCAGTAAACTGAGGCAACTTGATAACATTCCCGCATGATTGACGACGAGTTGCGCACCAGTTCAATAACCTGCTTGACATCATCCGGATCATCTTTAACCTTAAACAACCTTTTTACCCGGTTTTCCTCAGGATAATACTGCCGAAGAAGCATTACCGGTAAGGTCAGTGTACCCTGCATCAGGTCGGCGCCGACGGGCTTACCTATTTCTTCCTCTGTACCGATAAAATCCAGAATATCATCCACAATTTGAAAAGCGATACCCAGATTATAGCCGTACCCAACCAGAACCTGGATCGATTCCTCGGGCGCCCGACTCAAAACCGCACCCGATTCCGTAGCCAGCACAAACAGCGCTGCCGTTTTCTTAGCCACCCTTTGA
>DCWM01000025.1 GCA_002335405.1 Dehalococcoidia bacterium UBA2162 | reverse complement strand
AAACTAATTGGTAGTAATCTCTGGGTAATGACTAGTGAAATTAATAAATTAGTCCTATTCACTTCCGGTCGCCGCATTGAAGAAGACGACGTCCGAGCGCTGGTTAGCCTGGTGGAACAGACCGATGTTTTCGCCATGGTTGATGCCATGCTCGAATGCAAAGCCGAAACCGCCACGCGGTGGCTACAGCAATTACTGCAAAGGGGTGCAGCTCCAACCTATCTACTCTTTATGCTGTGCCGTCAAGTTCGGCTTATCGTTAGAGCCAAAGAGTTAAACAAGCGGGGCACACCGGAGACGGAAATTCAGAAACGGCTGAACTTAACTTCATGGTTTATTCTCCGCAAGACGATGGAACAAGCCGGTCGCTATTCTCTAACGCGACTAGAAATGATCTACCACCAGCTTCTCACGGCTGACCTCTGGATTAAAACAGGAAAATACGGAGGGGAACTTACCCTCACTATCTTGATGGCAGAGTTATGCCAGAGCCACCACCGTAGTTAGCTCAATGAATACCAGCAAGCGACCGCGACAGATATGAATAAGTTTTTGAGGGGATGTTTCCCTTTCATCTCACTAGGTAATCTTTATCAACTTTTCAGTCACAGGTAACATTAACAAGGGGAGACTAACAACGGGGGTTGACAATTTAATTCTAGCTATAGTATACTACGCTTTTGGCATCGCTTATTCAACTATCGACTGGCGGGTTGAAAGTAGGCTTTTGATCCGTCGGGGCTTAAAATGGATGAGCCTGGCTCATCCATTTTAATTATGTAACAGGGGGGAACCAGTGCCAACAGTTAATCAGCTTGTCCGTAAGGGACGAATCAGGTTTACGAAGAAGACTAAATCGCCTGCTTTACGCTTCCACTACAACACTCTGAAGAACAGGATGATTCAGGGTGAAGGCTCACCGCAGAAGCGAGGCGTTTGTCTGCAAGTAAGAACGATGACGCCGAAGAAACCCAATTCTGCGCTGCGTAAGATTGCCCGGATACGGCTGACCAACGGGATGGAGGTGACCGCCTACATTCCGGGTGAAGGGCACGAGTTACAGGAACACTCGGTAGTACTGATTCGCGGCGGGCGGGTACCGGATTTACCCGGAGTACGCTATCACATTATCCGCGGAACACTGGATACTACCGGAGTGACGAACCGTAAGCAGGGACGCAGTCGATACGGCACAAAACGTGTCAAAGCTGCTACCGCAGCAGCAGCAGCCTAGGAGATAACATGTCACGACGCAACCAAGCAACAAAAAGAAAACTACTCCCTGATGCTAAATGTGATAGCGTGGTTGTGTCTGAACTAATTAACCACATTATGAAATGTGGGAAAAAAAGCACGGCGGAAAGAGTTGTCTATGATGCTCTGGCAATGATAGAACAAAAGGGGACAAAGGTCCCGACCGACGTACTGGAACAAGCAGTGAGGAATGCTACTCCGCAACTAGAAGTAAAGTCGCGTCGCATTGGAGGGGCGAATTATCAGGTGCCGATAGAGGTACGAACGGACCGAGGACTTTCGCTGACTTTTCGCTGGCTGATAAAGTCGGCCAAAGCTCGTCCGGGTAAATCAATGGCGGAAAAGCTGGCTGGCGAACTAAGTGATGCTGCTAAAGGGGAGGGGGCGACGATTAAGAAGCGTGATGACACCCATCGTATGGCTGAGGCCAATAGAGCTTTTGCCCACTATCGGTGGTAGATATTTTTGATTATCGGTCAATATGATAATGAGAGATTCAGCACAAACAACAATAAAACCAGAGGAAGAGACAAGCGGACATTTCCCGTTAGAACGTGCTCGTAATATTGGTATTATTGCACACATTGACGCGGGTAAGACCACAGTTACGGAAAGGATCCTTTATTACACTGGGCGTACCTACAAAATTGGCGAGGTTGATGCCGGTACCACGGTAATGGACTGGATGGACCAGGAGCGTGAGCGAGGCATTACCATCACGGCAGCCGCCACCATGTGTAATTGGCAGGACCACCGTATTAATATCATTGATACTCCAGGACATGTTGACTTTACCGCTGAAGTTGAGCGCAGTTTAAGAGTGCTGGACGGCGGTGTAGTGGTTTTTGATGCCGTGTCCGGTGTTGAGGCTCAATCGGAAACCGTCTGGAGGCAGGCAGACCGATATCATGTTCCCCGCATTTGTTTCATTAATAAGATGGACCGCATCGGAGCCAATTTTGACCGTACTATCGCCATGATTGAGGAGCGGCTGCGAGCCAAACCATTGCCGATTCACCTACCTCTAGGTACTGAAGCCTCATTCGAGGGCATTATTGATTTAGTCGAGAACCGAGTATGGCGCTTTGATGGTGAACGCGGGACAGCTCCAACCGAAAGTACTATCCCCGATTCAGAGCGGGCTAGGTGCCACGAATATCAGAAACAACTAATCGAAAAGTTAGCTGAGACGGATGACCACATTATGACAACCTATCTAGACGGTGGTCAGATTACGCCGACAGAATTGAAGCAGGCCTTAAGAAAGGCAACCCTAGCTAATAAAGGCGTGCCTATTATTTGTGGCAGCGCGCTGCGGAATCGCGGTGTTCAACTACTACTTAATGCCATCGTTGACTATCTGCCGTCCCCTTTAGACATGCCCCCTGTACGGGCGGTTGATGCGAAGACAGGTACTGAGGTGATGCGCCCAGCCAATGATAAGGCTCCCTTCACCGCACTGGCTTTTAAGGTGGTTTCCGACCCCTTCGTTGGCCGATTAGTCTATTTTAGAGTTTATTCCGGTAAGGTAAGGGAGGGGGAAGCGATTTATAATTCAACTTGTGGTAAGAAAGAGCGCATCGGACGGTTACTCCTCATGCATGCTAATCGGCGCGAAGAGGTTGAAGAAGCTGGTGCCGGAGCAATCGTAGCCACTTTAGGCCTGAAGAATACCTTCACCGGTGGCACTCTGTGTGAGCCATTCCAACCAGTGCTTCTCGAATCTATTTGTTTCCCGGAACCAGTGATCTCGGTGGCCATCGAACCCAAAACAAAGGCTGATCAAGACAGAATGGGCGAAGCGCTGCATAGGTTAGCCGAAGAGGACCCTACCTTTAAGGTAACCTATAACCAGGAGACGGGACAGACAGTCATCTCCGGTATGGGTGAGCTTCATTTGGAGGTTCTGGTACGCCGGATGCTGAGCGAATTCCGTGTCGAAGCCAAAGTCGGCCAACCACGTGTAGCCTATAGAGAAACAATCACCAAGCCAGTCAGGATTGAAGGCAGATTCGTACGGCAGAGTGGGGGACATGGTCAATACGGTCATGTCTGGCTGGAGCTTAAACCAGGCGAGCCGGGCACCGGTTTCCACTTTATTGAGCATCTCAAGGGTAACGCGATACCGAGAAACTTTGTCCCGGCCATCGAGTCCGGTATTAGAGAAGCGATGGAGGGTGGGGTATCCGCTGGTTACCCACTAGTTGATATTAAAGTGACCCTTGTCGATGGTAGCTATCACGAGGTTGACTCATCAGAGTTAGCCTATAAGATTGCGGCTTCAATGGCACTTAAAAATGGGGCAGCCAAAGCCAAACCGATTCTGCTTGAGCCCATAATGAAACTGGAAGTAGTGACGCCCGAACAGTACCTCGGTGATATTATCAGTGCTCTGAATGCTCGCCGAGCTCATATTGAGTCGATTGAGACTCTCGGCGAGACGTCGACCGTCCATACCTTGGTACCTCTGGCTGAGACGTTTGGTTATACTACCAGCCTTAGATCAGAAACTCAAGGCCGAGCCACCCACTCAATGGAATTCTATCGTTATCAGGAACTACCGGCGGGATTAACCGCCCAAATTATTGAGAAGACAGGGACAACGAAGCATGTCTAAATCAAAGATTCGTATCAAGCTAAAGGGTTTTGACCACAAACTAGTTGACCAAGCAGCGGAACAGGTTGTGGAAGCCATCGAGCGTACCGGCGCCATTATTTCGGGACCGATACCGCTACCAACACATATTAAACGGTTCAGTGTCATCCGTTCTCCGTTTATCGACAAGGATTCACAAGAACAGTTCGAAATTCGTACCCACCGGCGTTTGATTGATATCATTGAGACAACTTCGAAAACGGTCGACGCCCTGACTGGGTTGAACCTACCCTCAGGGGTAGACGTCAATATTAAATTATGATGGTATTACTCGCCAAAGGTAATTAAGAAATGCTGCAAGGAATCATCGGTAAGAAACTGGGCATGAGCCAGGTGTTTCGGGATAACGGCATCAGCGAGCCGGTAACGGCGATTGAAGCCGGTCCCTGCACGGTAATACAGGTGAAAACGATGGCTAGAGAAGGCTACGATGCCGTTCAGCTTGGCTTCGCTCAGGCGAAACGACTCAAGTCTCCCGAGCGAGGGCATCTCAAGGGGCTCGGAGAATTTCGTTATCTCCGCGAATTCCGTGTAGAAGACACGGCCACGGTTAAGGTTGGTGATAAGGTTGACGTAAACCTGTTTAAGCCCGGTGAATTAATTGATGTCACCGGAGTATCCAAGGGTAAGGGATTCGCCGGTGTCGTAAAACGACATCATTTCGCTGGCGGGCCGAAGACTCATGGGCAATCGGACCGACACCGTCATCCAGGAGCGATCGGTTCGGGGACGTCCCCCGGCCGAGTATGGAAGGGGACACGAATGGCTGGACGCATGGGTGGCGAACGGGTGACGGTGTGTCACCTAGAAGTGTTCCGCGCCGACTCTACCCGTAACCTGTTACTGGTTAAAGGTGCCGTACCCGGGTCAAGAAACGGGCTGCTGCTGATTAGAAAATCAAAGGAGAAAAAAATCAGTGCAACTACCAGTTCATAGCCTTACTAAGAAAGCGGTTGACCATATCGAGGTCAGCGACTACGTCTTTGCTGTACCGTTCAATGAAGCAGTAGTACACCAAGCTTTGGTCAGTCAGCACGCCAATGCCCGGCAGGGAACGGCCAGCACCAAAACTCGAAGCAAAGTGGTCGGTAGCACGCGAAAGCTTTATGCTCAGAAGCACACGGGGAATGCCCGGACGAGTAGTGTCAAATCACCATTACGCCGGGGTGGGGGTGTTATTTTTGGCCCTGAACCCAGAGACTACCGTCAAGCTCTACCTAAGAAGATGCGCCGCTTAGCTCTCCGCTGTCTGCTTTCGGCAAAGACGCGAGACGGCGAGTTAATTGTTGTGGAAGAATTAGGGTTTACCGAGCCGAAGACCAAGGCAATGGCGCAGATTTTATCGGCGCTCGGTGTGGACTCTTCAGCGCTGGTCGTAACGCCGCAATCAGTCGAGAATGTGGTAAAATCAGCGCACAACATACCCGGCGTCAAGGTAATTCCAGCTAGTTTACTTAATACCGTTGCTCTCCTTAACCATAAAAAGATTGTGCTGACGATAGGGGCAGTACGTACGGTAGATGAATTATGGGGAGAGAAACTAGCGGCGGGAGCAAGCAATGCAAAACTATGA
>DCWM01000026.1 GCA_002335405.1 Dehalococcoidia bacterium UBA2162 | reverse complement strand
GGTCAATCGGATAGAGTATCCTATGTACCCTTGACATTACTATCAATAAATGCTTAAAATATAATTAGCAGTCGGGGATAGAGACTGCTAATGAGGATTGAAATGTTATCACCAAGAAGAGAGGCAGTACTCAGGGCTATCGTTGAACGATACATTACCAAAGCCAGGCCGGTGTCATCACAGAGCCTGATTGATGACTGCAAGCTGGACGTTAGCTCGGCGACTATTCGCAACGAGATGGCCTATCTAGAGGAGGCTGGTTTCACCACTCACCCCCATCCCTCTTCTGGAAGCATACCCCGAGATAGAGGCTATCGTTATTATGTGCAGTCGATTGGCGAAGCTAAACTCCCCGTAGCCGAACAACTCCTTATCAGCCACCTTTTCCACCAAGTGGAAAAGGAAATTGAAGAATGGTTAAATCTCGCCGCCACCATCATTTCCCAGATGGTGCAAAATGCCGCCGTAGTGACCAAACCTAAACCCGGGGCTTACCGATTTAAACATCTGGAACTAATTAGCCTAACAGAGAGAATGGCGCTGATTATCCTCGTCCTCGATGTTGCCACGGTAAAGGAGCAACTCATCCATTTTGAGCCCCAACAAGTCGGAATCTCCCAGCCGCAGCTAACTGCCCTTGCTAGTCGGTTAAGCACCATCTATTCTGACTTAACCAGCTCACAAATTACGACCAAAGGCATCCAGTCTGTCGGGATTGAACGGCAAGTAAACGACCTTTTGATAAAATTAATGGAAGCCGAAGATAAAGAGAAGTTCGAAGAACCATATCTTGACGGGTTACATTTTACTCTCAATCAGCCCGAATTCACCCATGACCATCGCATCACCTCAACCTTAATGGAATTAGTCGAGCAGCGAAGACTACTAAGCGGTATTATCCCCCTCGAACCAATCTCCGATAAAGTACGGGTGATTATCGGGGAGGAGAGTAAGACCGAGACGATGCGCGATTACAGTATAGTCCTGACTCGTTATGGTCTACCGGGCGAAGCTACAGGACTAATAAGTGTCATCGGGCCGACTCGAATGCCCTACGCCCGGACCATAGCCACGGTAAACTATCTCGCCCTGGTATTAAGCTGGCTTATGGCCAGACTCTACGGTAAAGAAAACCAAACAAACTAAGCCCGTATTCAATACGGAGTGAACACGGAGAAGAATAATGATCAACGAGAATCACATTAATGAAACCGAAGCCGAGAATAGCGAGATCGAGGCTACAGAGGCCTTAGAGAAGGCTCTAGCAGAAGAAAAGGCAAAGGTTGAAACTAATCTGGCAGGCTGGCAGAGAGCCCAGGCCGACTTTATCAACTATCGCCGGCACAGCGAACAGGAAAAAAAAGAGATAATCGGGTTTGCCAATGCCGCCATGATATGGAGTTTATTACCTATTCTCGATGATTTTGAACGGGCGATCAACTCTTTCCCTACGCAACTAACCCGAGTAAAGTCGGGGTGGGCTGATGGTATCAAACTCATCGAGCGCAAGCTGAGGGCAACTCTAGAAGCACAAGGCTTATCCCACATCAAAACAGTGGACGAACCCTTTGACCCCAATCTACATGAAGCCGTCAAACAGGACAAGGGCAAAGAAGGTGTTGTTATGCAGGAAATAATAAAAGGATATAAATTGAATGATAAAGTTCTCCGTCCCGCCAAAGTCGTGGTAGGTAACGGAGAGGAACCAATGGACTCCCATAGAAGCGGGGAAGAGAGAAATAAGGAGGATAAACCATGGCTAGAGCAGTAGGTATTGATTTAGGGACAACCTTCAGTGAAATTGCGGTGATGCAGGGTGGAGAACCCGTAGTCATCCCCTCAGCCGAAGGCGGTAACCTCATACCTTCGGTAGTAGCGATAAGTAAGACCGGGGAACGTCTGGTCGGACAGTTAGCTCGTCGCCAGGCAATAATCAATCCGGAAAATACTATTTATAGCATCAAGCGCTTTATGGGAAGAAAGTGGGGCGAACCCACTGGACGAGAGTTACCTGCAGAAGAAGATGCCCGCCGCAAGACATATAAAGTCACCAAAGGTCCAGACAATGATATCCGCGTGGTCATGGGCTCAAAAGAATATCGACCCGAAGAATTATCCGCCATGATTCTGCAAAAACTAAAGACCGACGCTGAAGCCTACCTTGGGGAAAAAATTACCGACACGGTCATCACTGTCCCCGCCTACTTCAATGATGCCCAACGCCAGGCAACGAAAGACGCCGGCGCCATCGCCGGATTTAACGTGCTGAGAATTATTAATGAGCCAACAGCGGCCGCCCTGGCCTATGGTTTAGACAAAAAGAAAGAAGAGACTATCGCGGTCTATGACCTCGGTGGCGGCACCTTCGATATTTCAATACTGGAGCTTGGCGAAGGGACTTTTCAGGTCAAGTCCACCGCCGGAGATACCCATCTTGGCGGTGATGACTTCGACCAGAAGATTATGGACTGGGTATGTGACGAGTTCAAGAAAGACCAAGGAATAGACCTCCAGCAAGATAGAATGGCCCTGCAGCGTATCAGAGAAGCTGCCGAAAAGGCAAAGATTGAACTATCTACTGTTCTGCAAACCGAAATCAACCTACCCTTTATCACCGCCGATGCCAGTGGCCCCAAGCACCTCAACTTTACCCTGAACCGGGCTAAACTAGAGCAATTAATCATGGAACTAGTGGATGGAACGATGGAACCCTGTCGCCAAGCATTGACGGACGCGGACAAGACTGCCGCCCAGATTGATGAGGTGATTTTAGTCGGCGGACAGACCAGAATGCCCCTCATCCAACAGAAGGTAAAACAATTCTTCGGTAAAGAGGCAAACAAGGGCGTCAATCCCGATGAGGTCGTCGCCGTCGGCGCCGCAATCCAGGGCGGAGTTCTTAAAGGAGAAGTCGAGGATGTATTACTCCTTGATGTCACCCCACTTACCCTGGGTATTGAAACACTGGGCGGCGTGGCCACTCCTCTTATCCCGCGTAATACCACTGTTCCCACCTCTAAGAGTCAGAGTTTCAGCACCGCGGCCGATAATCAACCCAGTGTCGAGATTCATGTCCTTCAAGGCGAACGCCCGATGGCCAACGATAATCGAACACTGGGGCGTTTCACCCTTGATGGCATTCTGCCAGCACCACGCGGGCTGCCCCAGATTGCAGTCACCTTTGATATCGACGCCAACGGTATCCTCAGTGTTCAAGCACTCGATAAGGGCACCGGCCGGGAACAAAAGATCACTATCACCGCTACCAGTGGGTTGAACAAAGAAGAGATAGAAAAAATGCAGCATGAAGCTGAGTTGCACGCCGCTGAAGACGCCAAACGCCGTGAAGAGGTAGAAACCCGCAACACGGCCGACACTCTGGCCTACACCGCGGAAAAGACACTACGGGACAACAAGGATAAGCTACCTGCAGATTTGAATCAAGAGGTAGAAGATAAGATTAAGGCGGTGCGCTCCGCACTGCAAGGGAGTGATATTGAGGCATTACGCCAGGCCACCCAGGAACTAAATGAGTCCCTACAGAAGGTAGGCTCTGCCGTTTACCAACAGCAACCACCACCCCCTAGTGATGAACCACCCCCCGGCGATGAATCACACCCTGGCAATGAATCACCCCCCGGTGATGAATCACCCCCTACCGGTAAAGAAGGCGAGGAAGGTACCGTCGAAGGCGAGTTCCGCGAAGTTTAGGAGGATAGTTTCTCGTTAAAACCTACCGCGATATACGGATGCTCACCCCGTATTAAATCCGTGGTCATCCCCTACGATTAAGGTAAGATTTTATGCCGACAGAACGTGATTATTATGAAACCCTCGGCGTAGGCCGAAACGCGAGTGATGAAGAAATAAAGGGGGCCTTCCGTAAGCTGGCCTTTAAGTTTCACCCTGACCGTAACCACGAACGTAAGGCCGAGGAGAAGTTCAAGGAGATCAACGAAGCTTACGAAGTGCTCTCCGACCAGGACAAACGCGCTGCTTATGACCGTTTCGGTCACAGTGCCAATGGTGATTTCTTTAGTCAGAACTTTGATGGCGTCACTTTCGGTGGCCTCGGTGATATCTTTAACGCCTTTTTTGGAGAAGCCGCCACGGCCACCCGTCAAGCGCCACAGCGCGGTACCGACCTTCACCGTAATATTAGCCTCACTCTAGAAGAAGCCGCCTTCGGCACGGAAAAAGAGATAAGCGTCGAACGCACCGAACACTGCTCCCTATGTCGCGGTATCGGTTCTGCGCCCAATACTCAACCCAGTCGATGCCCCACCTGTAACGGTAGAGGGCAAGTACGCCGAATGCAACAAAGTATTTTTGGCCGCTTCTCCAACATCGCCACCTGCCCTCAGTGCCGAGGCGAAGGCAGAATCATCACCAATCCATGCCCCCAGTGCCGAGGCACGGGTAAAGAGAAACACCGGCCTACCATTATGGCCAAAATCCCAGCCGGAATTGACGATAGCTCTCGACTACGTCTCAGTGGCGAAGGTAGCGCTGGCGCCAACGGTACACCCCACGGCGACCTCTATCTCACCATCTCCGTCAAACAACACGAATTTTTCAAGCGTGACGACGATGATATCCTCTACGAACTACAAATTAATTTCACTCAAGCCGCTCTAGGCACTCAAGCCGATGTGCCCACCTTAGAAGATAAAACGAAACTCAAAATTCCGGCCGGTAGCCAGACGGGGGAAGTCTTTCGGCTCAAGCACAAAGGTATTCCTCATCTCCAAGGCCGCGGGCGCGGAGACCAGTTCGTCACCCTACGAGTAGTTACTCCCGACTCACTCACGGCACAACAGCGCCACCTTTTAGAGGAATTAGCCAAAACCATGGACTCACCAAAAAGAGACTAGTGGGTAATCTCTAAACTAGCCTAACGAGGGTTTCGGCGGCGTTTCATAGCGGAAAATAGCCGCCATTTTAGCCCGGCCAGTTCGTGGTTAGCTTGGACACCCATCAGGTCAACCGCCACCTGGCGAATATCAGCTCCCTCGTAAAGAACACGATACGTAGCCTCAGTAATGGGCATAGCTAACCCCATCTTCTGGGCTAATTTCCAGACAACCAGAGTCGTGCTTACTCCCTCAGCCACACCAGTCATCGAAGCGGTTATCTCCGCTCGCGAGCGCCCTCTGGCTAACTCTACACCGACATGGTGATTGCGACTCAGGGGACTAGCACAGGTAGCGATTAAATCACCCAGGCCAGTCAGACCGGAAAAAGTCAGGGGATCAGCCCCGAGAGCAACACCAAGGGCGGTCATCTCGGTTAGACCCCTGGTAATTAAGGTCGCCTTGGCATTATCGCCATAACCAAGGCCATCAGCAATACCTGCCCCCAAGGCAATGATGTTTTTCAAAGCACCCCCCAACTCAACGCCAACAACGTCATTATGTGTGTAGACACAAAGAGCAGGGGTGGTTAACAACTTCTGGGCTTTTCTGGCTACAGCCTCATCCGCGGCAGCAACCACTGTAGCCGTAGGTAGATCATTAATAATCTCCGGAGCAAGGTTCGGACCAGAAAGAACGCAAATATTATGCCTAAACCGAGGCTCGATTTCATCGGCAATCACCAGCGACATGCGCTGGCAACTATCTATCTCCAGCCCTTTAGCAGCACTCACAATCAATATCGAGTCATTGAGGTGCTCGGCAATTAATTTAATATTATGCCGCATACCTTGAGAAGGCACCGCTAGGATAACCGCCCGAGCGCCACTTAATACATCATGTAAAGAAGTAGTCACTGATAAGGCAGAGGGAAGTCGAGCACCAGCAGGGATGACGGCGGAAGCTGACTTGTCACTAGTAAACCCAGCGGCTTCCTGCTCCGTTCGGGCCCATAAGCTCACTTCTAATTTCTTACGGACCAACAGAACCCCGAGAGTGATACCCCAGGCGGTAGTGCCAATAATGGCAATCTTGGGCATAGTTTACCCCGTATTTTTCTGAGATAGGGGTAATTCCGGGTTCAGTATTTTTCCGCCCAACCTGCGCTCGGTCCCGGCAAGTAGTCGTGCAATATTATCTCGATGGGTCACAGCAATAGCTATGGTCCCAAATAAAGTATATATTAGAGACGCGATAGGATAGCCACTAAAAATAGTCAGCGGCAATAAAATAATATAAGCGCCGACACCGCCAGCGAGGGAACCCAATGAGGCATAGCGAGTTAACCCAGCGCTGAGCAACGCAATTTGACCCCCGATTAGAAACGCCGGCGGACACAAAATGGCCAACCCACCGAAAAATGTGGCCACCCCCCGCCCACCTCTAAATTTAAGAAATACCGGCCAAGTATGCCCCGCCATAGCTGCCAGAGCCGCCAAAATCGGAACACTTTTTACCAGCCACCACTCGCCGGAACCGACGACCACCCAGTATACTCCTCGAAAAACCAGTAAAGCCATAGCCACGGCTAAGGCCCCTTTCAGTAAATCAAAAACAGCAACCAGAGCGGCGGCTTTCTTACCCGCCACCCGTGCCACATTGGTCGCCCCCGTCTTGCCGCTGCCATAATTCCTAACATCCACCCTGGAAAACCACTTGCTAACCAAGACACCAAACGGAATCGAACCTATGAGATAGCTAAGTGCAACGACAACGGCAAACTTGGCGACTAACATGAGTTACCCCCTAGGCTTAAAGATTAGACGTAGTGGCGTTCCAAAAAATCCGAATGCCTTCCGTAATTTATTTTCCAGATAGCGGCGATAGGAAAAATGGATTAGCCGAGTATCGTTAACAAAGAAGACGAAAGTCGGTGGATTCACTGCTGCCTGAGTAGCATATAAAATCTTCAGCGGCTTAGTCCGTCCCCGTGGGGGACTATGAGCGGCCACCGCCTGCTGAACCACGCTATTAACCTCAGCGGTCGGGAACCGCTTCATTCTTTCTTGGTAGACTTGGCATACCTGAGGCATCACCTTGTCTCCCCCGTACCCCAATTTGGCGGAAGTATGCACTATCGGAATATAGGGCATAAACTTGAATCGGCTTCGGAGATACTTATCCCATTCCGGTACATTCTTGTCCAATACCAAATCCCATTTATTAACGACCAAAACTACGCCCCTAACCGCTTGTTGAATATAGGCAGCGACATGCAAATCTTGATCCGTAACTCCTTCAGCGGCGTCAATAACAAGTAAGGCAATGTCAGCTCGGTCAACCGCCCGCAGTGTGCGAACGACGCTATACCATTCTACCCCCGATCTCACCCGCCCCCGTCGCCTGATGCCAGCGGTGTCAATTAGTAACACACTTTGCCCCCCGAAGTCAAGCAATGTATCTACAGCATCGTGTGTCGTCCCCGGGACTTCATCAACAATGGAGCGCTCCTCACCTAAAAGAACATTCAGCAGCATCGACTTACCGACATTAGGGCGACCAATAATTGCTACCTTAATAGCCAATGGTTCGACCCGCCCCGTCACAGGCGGGGCGGGTAATAGCTCGATGATGTTATCCAGTAGCTCTGCCGTACCCCGACCATGATGTGCCGAAACCGCCAGTGGCTCGCCCAAACTTAACTCATAAAACTCACCTGCCACGGACTCAAGCTTAATATTATCCGCCTTATTCGCCACCAACATTATCGGCTTGCTCCCTGGGCGCAGTCTGGCCGCTATCTCCAGATCAAGGGGAGTCACTCCATCCTGGACATCGACAAGGAAAATAATGACATCGGCCTCAGTAAGCGCCACATCAACTTGGTCCCTTACTCTCTGAGCGATGGTCATCTCCGGTTTTAGCTCCAGACCACCGGTATCTACAAGGGTAAACTCCGCTCCGCGCCAGACGACATCGGCCAAGACACGATCACGGGTTGTTCCCGGTAGATCATCGGTAATGGCGATCTGTTTCCCTGCCAGACGATTCAACAAGGTTGACTTACCCATATTCTGCCGACCGACAATTACCACCAACGGCTTCGTCATATTCAGCCTTTACCCCAAAAGCACCACATCCATGTCACCATAAGCGTGGCGAAAGATTCTAGAATAATAGGGATTATCGGAGCACTGTTACTCCCACCCAGGAATTCTTCATCACCCCACTTCCATCAGGATTTCTCAGAATAACATTTTAGGCAAGACCCACCACCAAGGAGAAAAATGAGGTATACCTACCGATAGTTCGTCACAGTATTCCGGTACCGCCTAATATATGAAGCAACAACGCCTTTTGCACATGCATCCGGTTCTCCGCCTGATCAATAACCACCGACTGCGGACTGTCCAAAATATCATGGGCCACCTCTTCACCACGATGAGCCGGTAACGGGTGCATCACGATAGCATCTTTTTTAGCTAGAGAAAGAAGTTCACTATTCACTTGATAACTGGCAAATACCCGCCGCCGCACCTCGGCCTCTGCTTCCTGTCCCATACTCGTCCAAACATCGGTATAGACAATATCTGCCCCACGAATTGCCTGAGACGGATCTTCAGTAGAGAGTACCTGGCTACCACTCTCTCGAGCGTAGTCGCGAGCCAGACTTAAGAGCCGCTCTTGAATTGCATAACCTGCCGGCGAAGCTATTCGGAAGTCCACCCCAGTAAGCGCCGCCGCCAAGAGTAAACTGTACGCCACATTATTACCATCACCAATAAAAGCCAGGGTTAAGCCATCGAGCCCTCTCTTATTCTCAGAAATAGTGAGTAGATCAGCCAGAGCCTGGCACGGGTGTTCCATATCCGACAGGGCATTAATTACCGGAACATCAGAATGATCGACCATAATCTCCAATGTCCGATGAGAAAAGGTGCGGGCGGCAATGACGTCGGCATAGCGACTCAACACCCGGACGACATCAGCCACCGACTCCCGTTGCCCCAGACCAACTTCCGCCGGAGACAAAGAGACGACCTGCCCACCTAGCTGCCGCATGGCGACCTCAAAACTGACCCGGGTCCTTAGTGACGGCTTCTCGAAAATAAGGGCCAAAACCTTTCCGCCCAAGGTGGTGAGCCAGTTATTTCTGGCTTTCATATCGGCCGCACCAATAATGAGAGAACGGATTTCGTCAGCACTGAGGTCGGATATTGAAAGTAAGTCTTTCCCCTTCAAATAACCCCCTACTAGATACTGAGTATACCACGAAACAACCATTGACCGAAACTAAGATCCCTCTGTTATAATAACCCCATGCAGAAGCCGCTTCTAGTGCTATTTGATGGCAACGCTATCGTACACCGCGCTTACCACGCATTTCTAAATACGAGAACCTTGACGGTAAGTAAAACCGGCGAGATTGTCAGCGCTGTCTACGGATTCACCGAGATGCTGCTCAAAACAGTCAACGAATTAAAACCCACCCACTGGGCGATTGCCTTTGACAAACCCGCGCCGACCTTCCGACACAAAATGTTCGTCGAATATAAGGCCCAGCGCCCCAAAACCCCCGAGGAACTGGTCAACCAACTAGGACGAGTTAGGCAATTAGTTAAAGCTTTCCATATCCCTACCTTTGAAATCGACGGCTATGAAGCCGATGATGCCCTCGGCACCATCAGTCGTCAGGCCAGTGAGCAAAACATCGACACTATTATCGTTACCGGTGACGCTGATACGATGCAACTGGTCTCACCCCGAGTAAAGGTACTTTACCCAAAGCGGGGCTACAGGACCCCCCCACTCTACGATGAAAACGCAGTACTGGAGAAGTACGGTGTCAAGCCAGAACACATCGCCGATCTTAAAGCGCTGGCGGGCGACCACTCGGATAATATCCCCGGTGTCCCCGGCATCGGTGGGAAAACTGCCGTCAAGCTCATCCAACAATTCGGTTCTGTCAAAGAAATCTACACCTGCATTGACCAGGTGGCACCACCGAAGCTCCAGGCTCTACTCAGAGAATATGAAGCGGTGGCACATCAGAGTAAAGAACTCACCACAATCGTTACCCAGGCGCCGGTTGGCCTTAACCTGGATGATTGCCAAGTCAGCCACTACGATCGAAACCAAGTCACCGAGCTTTTCCGCGAGCTTGAGTTTCTTAGCCTGCTAACAAGACTACCCGAAGCCCCGATGAAGACCGAAGCCATCCCCGGCAGGATCTTTCAACCCAGAACCGAGCGACCACGAAACTATCACACAATCGACACTGTACCGGCTCTCGATCAGATGCTCAGTCGTTTCTCGACGGTGAAGTCCTTTGCCTTTGATCTGGAGACTAACAGCCTTAATACTATCTCCGCTCAACTAGTCGGGGTCTCACTGTCGCCAGCGCCGGGCGAGGCTTACTACATCCCGGTGGGACATGTCGGCTGGGGTCTATTAGAACAACTACCACTAGAACAGGTAATCAACCGATTAAAGCCACTTCTAGAAGACACCAATCATAGCAAATTCGCCCACAACGGCAAATTTGATGCCACGGTACTGGCCGAACATAAAGTAACCGTCAACAACCTGACCTTTGATAGCATGGTGGCTGCCCATCTACTCAACGAGAAGTCGTTAAGCCTGAAAGCCCTCTCCTTCAACCGTCTCGATATCGAGATGACACCAATCAGCGAACTCATTGGTGAAGGTAATAAGCAGATTCCGATGTCACAAGTTACCGTCGAGCAGGCCAGTGAATACGCTTGCGCCGATGCCGATATGACCTTCAGACTAACCGAACTGCTCAGTCCTGAACTACATGAACAAGAACTGTGGTCGTTGTTCACTGAGGTCGAGGTACCGCTGATACCGGTGTTAATCCATATGGAAAGAAGCGGCGTCTTTCTAAATACCGACCTACTACGACAGATGTCGCGCGAGCTTGGCGAACAGTTACTCAAACTAGAAGCCGAAATTTATAACCACGCCGGACACCAATTCAATATCAACTCACCCCAACAGTTAAGCTCGGTACTGTTTCAGGAAATAAAGCTGCCGACCGGTCGGAGAATAAAGGGCGGCTATTCGACTGGAGCAGCGGTACTAGAAGAATTACGCGAGGCCCACCCGATAATCAACCTCGTTCTGGATTACCGTCAACTAGCTAAACTTAAATCGACCTACATTGACACCCTACCTAAATTGATTAATCTTAAGACGGGACGAGTGCATACCAGCTTTAACCAGACCAAAACCGCCACCGGACGTCTTTCCTCCAGTGAACCCAATCTGCAAAACATCCCCATACGAGGCGAATTAGGACAAAGAGTGAGGCAGGCATTTATCGCCCCACCGGGCAAACGTCTCCTCGGCGGCGACTACTCGCAGATTGACCTGCGCGCATTAGCCCATCTCTCTCAAGATACCCGCTTACTCAATGCCTTCAACTGCGATGAAGATATCCATGCCGCAACCGCGTCTCAACTCTTTGGTGTCAACACTTCACAGGTAACGCCCGATATGCGCCGCTTAGCCAAAACGGTAAACTTCGGCGTTATCTATGGCATGAGCGAATACGGGCTGGAGCAGGCCACTAACCTATCACGGGAGGAAGCAGTCCAGTTCATTATCGCCTATTTCGAAAAATATCCCGGAGTGAACCAATATCTAGAAGCGACCAAACAGTTCGCCCGGGAAAAGGGCTATGTTCAGACACTACTTGGACGGAGACGTTCCATTCCCGAAATCAACTCGGCCAACCGTCAGGTCAGAGAAGCCGCCGAACGCATGGCCATCAATATGCCCGTTCAGGGCACCTCAGCCGATATTATCAAAGTAGCCATGGTCAAGCTCTACAGCGAGATGCAACAGCGCCAATTAAAGAGTAAAATACTACTCCAAGTGCATGACGAGCTTCTCTTTGAAGTACCGCAAGAAGAGTTCGAAGAGATGAGCCAACTCGTATCTGAAATAATGTCCACATCGCTCAAGCTCAGCGTCCCTCTAAAAATAGATATTAAGAGCGGCCAGAACTGGGGAGAATTAAAATAGAAGAAATAGTGGTAAAATAAGAAATGCCTGAACTGCCTGAAGTCGAAACCATAAAAAATGAGCTAACGCCCCATATTATTGGTCGTACGGTTACGAACGTAACTCTCTTCTGGGAGGGCATTGTCCGCCAGCCTACGGTGACCGAATTTCGCTCTCGCCTCATCGGACGAGAAATAACCGGCGTAACCCGGCGGGGTAAGTATCTACTCGTCAGCCTTAACAGCCATGAGTGGCTCATTATCCACCTAAAAATGAGCGGAGCGCTGCTTGTCAGACCAGATTCATCGGAACCACCCCGATTCACACGAGCCATCATTCATCTCGATAATAGCACCAGAGTTTTCTTTCGTGACCCGCGCAAATTCGGTTTGATGCGACTGGTCAGAGAGACAGCTAGTATTGTCGGCAAGCTTGGCCCAGAACCACTGGAACCAGGATTCACTTCACCGCTATTATCTCAGCGTCTAAATAAACGTAGTGCCCCACTCAAAGCTCTCCTCTGCGACCAGAAAGTCATTGCCGGTATCGGCAATATGTATGCCGACGAAACTTTGTTTCTGGCGAGAATCCACCCCCTAAGGGCGGGGGGTAACCTGTCTCCGAAGGAGATAAAATGCCTCCACCGTGCCATCCGCCAAGTACTACAAACAGCCATTAAGAACAAAGGAGCAAGCATTGAAAACTATCTCCGTCCCGATGAGACACCAGGCACGGCCCACCTTGAGTTCATGGTAGCCCGTCAACCCGGAAAACCCTGTAGCCGCTGCGGTGAGCCCATCGAACGTATCACGGTACGCAACCGAGGCACATATTTCTGCCCGGAATGTCAGAAAGAAAACGACTCGCAATGACCCCGACAAGTCGAGGTAACCAAATGCAAGCGATACCTTTTTTTACTCTACCTCAGCAAGTTCGACGTCTGCACGGTATAGCCATTTTCACTTCCGGGGAAGAGATCTTTTAGCGACAAAGTGTGGCCAGTCTGGATAGCGGTAAAGCCATATTTCTTACGGATACGGTCAACGACACGGTCTAGCTGTTCCAGTCTCTGGGCAGATGTATCGAGCATATCTAGCTGACGACCCGATTCCACTAGATTAGCGACTCCTATACCGATAAGCCGAATTGGTTGTTTTTCCAACAAGAAAGCCCTATCCAGCAGCTTAGCTCCAGCATCAAATACAATCTGGGCACTGGCCGTACTTTGCCGCAAGGTTTGCTGACGGGTAATGGTGGTAAAGTCGGAGTATCTCACCTTCAAAGTGACACACCGAGCACGCTTATCTTGCCCACGTAACTCAGCAGCCACTCTTTCCCCCAGATAACGTAGCGTCGACCTCAAAAAGACAAGGTCTTGGGTATCTTGGGCAAAGGTTGTCTCCCGACTGATTGACTTGGCAGCACCGGGAAGTTCTACTTTACGGCTATCAATACCATTAGCCCAAAGGTGTAGAATCTCCCCAGAGACACCAAAATAACTTTTCAGTGTAGCCAACGGCATGGCGGCCAGTTCACCTATTGTCCTGATACCAAGACTCGTTAATACTGGCTTAGTCTTTTTACCGATTCCGGGAAGTTTATCTACGGACATAGTCGCAAGGAAAGAACCTTCCTTTCCCCCAATAACCTCAATTAGCCCATCGGGTTTAGACTGGTCAGAAGCCACCTTAGCCACCACCTTGCC
>DCWM01000032.1 GCA_002335405.1 Dehalococcoidia bacterium UBA2162 | reverse complement strand
ATTATTGCCAACGGCATCAACCCGCAATATGGCCAGCTCGACCCATACTGGATGGCGGCTTCGGCTATTGATGAGGTACTGCGGCAAATTATCGCCGTCGGTGGTAATCTGCGCCGGGTCGCTCTGTTAGATAATTTCTGCTGGGGTAATACTGACCATCCTGAAATACTAGGGGCTTTGGTTCGGGCGGCTCAGGCCTGTTACGACATGGCGATTGTCTATGAGACTCCCTTTATTTCTGGTAAAGATAGTCTCCATAACGAATTTGAGTCTGATGGTAAAATTATCTCCATTCCTCATACACTTCTCATCTCGGCTATCGGCATCATCGAGAATGTGAATCGGGCAGTTTCGATGGACTTAAAGCGGGCGGGCGACGTGATCTATGTCATTGGTACTACTCAAAGAGAGCTTGGTGGTTCCGAATATTGCAAAGAGCATGGCTTTGTTGGTGATTGTGTGCCTAAGGTTAACCCCCACTCCGCTAAAGAACTGATGCATCGTTTGAGTATCACTACGGAGAGGGGTTTGGTTAGAGCCTGCCATGACTGTAGTGAGGGTGGACTTGGCGTCGCCCTTGCGGAAATGGCTTTCGCTGGTGGGTTGGGTATCGAAATCCACTTGAAAAAAGTGCCCTTGGGTGAGCCAATTAACCGGGATGATTTTATCCTTTTCTCCGAGTCGAATAGTCGGTTTCTGGTCGAGGTTTCGCCTCGGCACCGTAAAGAGTTTGAGCAGGTAATGTATGGCACTGCTTTGGCTCGTATTGGTCGAGTGACTGGTACCGATACCTTGGAAATATATGGGCTGAGCGAGGGCAAGATTGTTTCGGTCGGTCTTAGTGAGCTGAAGGAGGTATGGCAGAAGCCGCTGAGGTGGTAGGGCAAAATGGCTAAAGTAAGAGTCCTTGTGTTGCGTGCCCCGGGAACAAACTGTGATGATGAGACTGTCTTTGCCTTCCAGCAGGCGGGGGGTGAGGTGTCTTCGGTTCATGTCAACCGGCTCATCCGCCATGAGGAGCGGCTGGCGGACTATCGGATAATGGTTATTCCTGGCGGCTTTACCTACGGGGATGATATTGCCGCCGGCAAGGTGTTGGCTAATGAGCTAAGGTTGAAGTTGGGTGAAGAGATCCTGAGGTTTATCGAAGAGGGTGGCCTTATTCTCGGCATCTGTAACGGATTTCAGGTGTTGGTCAAAGCCGGTTTCTTGCCTGATCCGACGAAAGGTAGTGCGTCATCGGTGACCCTGACGAATAATGATTCTGGTAAGTTCGAGTGTCGTTGGATACACCTGGAAGCGAATCGGAATAGTCCCTGTGTCTTTACTCAGGGGGTTGGCCGTATGTATCTGCCGGTGGCTCATGGTGAAGGTAAGCTGGTGGCTCTGCCCGGATTATTGGTGGAGGGCAGCATTGCTCTTCGATACATAGACGAGGAGGGGAATAATCGCGCCCGCTACCCCCATAACCCTAATGGCTCGGTGGATAATATTGCCGGTATCTGCGATGATTCTGGGCGTATTTTCGGTTTGATGCCACACCCGGAGCGTTGTCTCCGCGGCACCCAGCATCCCCAGTGGACGAGGCTGGGCGCAAAGAAATATGGCGATGGCTTTCAGGTCTTCCGTAACGCGGTAAGGTGGGCGAGGAGTCTTTAGTTTCGCTGGGGGTTGGGTGCTACTGTCCGGAATATCGTTCCACTAAACTGGTGGCAGTCTTCTTCTCTTGTATGGAATTACCTCCTTTTGAGCTCTTCATTTATGATAAGACTATAACTATATATAAAGGAAGTTGACTAGTGTCAATAGATGTTGTTTTAGTGGGAAGCCTATGATTGCTCACTGCTAGATGGTATAATTAGGGTACGAGGTGGAGAATGCGTGAGGCACTTCTTTACGAGAAATTGCCTGATTCACGGGTTCGCTGTCACACTTGCCAGTGGCGTTGCCGTATTGGTCCGGATAAGTTCGGCGTCTGTGGCATGTATCAGAACCAGGGCGAGACGCTCTATAATCTGAACTATGCTAAAGTCTCTTCGGCGGCGGTCGACCCCATTGAAAAGAAGCCACTATTCCACTTTTTCCCGGGGAGCTTGGTTTATTCTCTGGGTACACTGGGTTGTAATTTCCACTGTCGGCACTGCCAGAATTGGGAAATTTCTATGGCTAATGGTGGTGCCTTGGACTATGGCTGTCAAGAAATGTCGCCGCAGGTGGCGATTGAGACCGCGAAATACCAGCAATGTCAGGGTATCGCCTGGACATATAACGAACCGGCCATCTGGTTCGAATATACCCTCGACTCCGTTAGGCTGGCCAAGGAAAATAATTTGTACACTGCTTATGTGACTAATGGTTACTCTACTCCAGAAGCGCTGGATATTATTGGGCCTTACCTTGATGCCTGGCGTGTTGATGTCAAGGGCTTCTCTGACGTCCTTTACCGTGATTTGGCCAAGGTGCCTCACTGGCGAGGTGCACTTGATGTCGCCAAGCGGGCCAAAGATAAGTGGGGTATGCATGTTGAGGTGGTGACCAATATCATTCCCACGATGAATGATGATGACGAGCAGCTCGAGGGTATCGCCCGCTGGATTCAAAATGAGCTTGGTGAGTTCACGCCATGGCATATTACCCGATTCTATCCCCGTCATAATCTGCGGTATTTGTCCCACACCCCGATTTCTACCATCGAGCACGCTTATAATATTGGACATCAGGCGGGCCTCAAGTTCGTCTATGCCGGTAATATTCCCGGCCATAAAAGTGAGAGTACTTCTTGCTACTCTTGCGGTAAGCTGATTGTGGAGAGGTTTGGCTATCAGACAAAGGTTATTGGTTTAGTCGGCTCGAAGTGTCGTTTCTGCGGTACGGAACTTAACTTTAGAGTCGGTAAGTAAACGGTTTACTTATGGGGGACTGCGATGATTAGAAATCCAGTCGTAGCTGGGCAATTTTATCCGGGAGCACTCGACCCACTCAGGTCGGCGATTAAGGGGATGGTTGATGAGAAAGAAGCTAGGGAGGAGGTCATCGGTCTGGTTTCGCCTCATGCCGGCTATATTTACTCTGGGTCAGTTGCTGGAGCCGTTATCTCCCGAATTAAATTCAAGGACACCTTCATTATTATAGGGCCCAATCACACCGGTAATGGTAAACCACTGAGTATTATGACCGAAGGCACGTGGAAGACGCCGTTGGGTGATGTCGAGATTGATGCCGAACTGGGTAAAAAAATTCTGGCAACATCCTGCTACTTAGAAGAAGACTATCGTGCCCATCAGTTTGAGCACTCGATTGAGGTTCAGCTTCCCTTCTTGCAATATTTTCAGCCGGATATCAAGCTGGTGCCGATTGTTCTCAGCTATCTCAGCGGTGCTGTCTACAAGGAGATTGGTAAAGAACTCGCCAAGACGATTAAAGAGCTAAATAGAGCAGTGGTGATTATCGCTTCGAGTGACATGACGCACTATGAGTCGCAGGAATCGGCGCGGCTGAAGGATACCCAGGCCATCGAAGCCATCATGGCGTTGAATGAGGATGAGCTATTACGGCGGGTTCGGGACATGGATATATCCATGTGCGGCTTTGCCCCTACGGTCAGTCTCCTTGCGGCGGCTAAGGAGTTGGGTGCGAGTAATGCCGAACTGGTAAAATACCAGACCAGCGGAGATACCACTGGCGATTATTCCAGCGTCGTCGGCTATGCGGGAATAGTCGTCAAAGGGCTGTCCCCCGTCGCGAGGTTGGCTAAAGAGACGGTGGAGAGCTACATTAGGGAACGTAGGGTTCCTCAGGCAAGAGAGCTGACTCCGGAGATGAAAGAACGGGCGGGCGTTTTTGTTTCCATTCACAGGCACGGTGAGTTGCGCGGCTGTATCGGTACGTTTGAGTCTACGAAGGACAATATTGCTCGTGAGATTATTACCAATGCCATTAGCTCGGCTACCCGTGACCCCCGCTTTTCTCCAGTTACGGCCAGCGAGCTTAAAGATCTTGATTATAGTGTTGATATCTTGACCAAACCAGAATTGGTAGCGGATGAGACCTCTTTTGACCCGAAGAAGTACGGGGTGATTGTGGAGTCTGGCTGGCGGTATGGTCTCCTACTTCCCGACCTGGAGGGGGTAGATATGGTGGGGGAGCAGATTCGTATCTGCCGTCTGAAAGCCGGTATAATGCCCTATGAACCAATAAAGCTTTACCGCTTTGAGGTGAAAAGGTATAAGTAGAGTGGGATTAATGGGTGAGGTAGGCAGAGGATTATAGATATGTTTGAGTATCGGTTAACAAAAGAGCAAAGAGGCATATAGACATCATAGCATATATATGCTATGATGTCTATAATCATTGAGTATTTAGGAGGGACAGATGAAAAGAACCATGATTTATCTGCCGGAGCAAACCCATCATGGGCTTAGAAAGATAGCTTTTGAAGCTAATACTTCAATGGCTGATTTAGTCAGAAAGGCGGTCGATGTCGTCTATGGCGATGATATCGGAGATATCCGGATTATGGGGGAAGAGATTGCTAACTACCAAATTCATCCAGAATCAGCCATTACTCTGGATGAATTGCGTCGCCGGAAAAAAGTGAATGTATGAAGTTAAACTAACATCCCGTGCCCAGCGTGATGTCGATGAGCTCTCTCCAATAAATTGGGACCGCGTACAAGTTGTGTTAGACCGACTGAGTATTAATCCAAGACCTCCGGGTATTAGAAAGATCTTGGGGAACATATGCCGAATTAGAATTGGAGACTGGCGTGTTATCTATGCTGTTTTCGACAGAAATAACCTGATTTTAGTGGGTAGAATTGCCAGGCGTTCGGAAGATACTTATAACAAGGTGAAAGGACTTATTCTAACCTTGAATAGGGGAACATTATGGACATTTTTGAGCGGTGGCTTGAGGAAGATGAGGAGTTATATCAAAAAGTGAGGAGTCTCGGTCGGTTGTTTTGCGGTGTGAACTGATGAAATATTCGATTTTGCTCCTTTTGTCTATTGACACCCAAAAATAAATAGGTTATTCTTTTGTAATCAAAACAGGGGAGGTAAGTTAATGCAAGCGTATTGTGTCAAGTGCCGTACCAAGAGAGAGATTAAGAACGCCTGTAGTATCACGATGAAGAATGGTAAGCCGGCAACTCAGGGTCTTTGTCCGGTGTGCGGTACTAAGGTATTCCGCATCGGTAAGGCCAAGGCTTAAGGTTACCGCAGGGTATTTATAAAGGAATATAGCAGGAAGGGAGACTGAGTATCGGTTAAGGATAGCTGGTCTCCCTTCCGTGTCTTCTGGATGAAGACCAGGTATCCCTGCTGTTTAGAGTATTCGCTGGAGAGGCAGTTGTGTTTTTCCGCCGAGGATTAGGTTTTAGGGATGAATTGTAGACTTGTTAAAGACAAGATGGCCCTGTCGCTGAGGCGAAGTTTTGGGGAAATCGGTGCGGAAATGAGCTCCGCGGCTTTCCTCTCTCAAAAGAGCGGCCTCAACGACCAACCGTCCGGTCAGGAGTAGGTTGCTCAATTCGTAGGTAGGGCGAGTGGTAGGTTGGGGCAGTAATTTTTGCCAGGAAGCTAAGGTATCGGCGGCTTGGGTTAAGCCTTCCTTGTTGCGGATGATCCCGACTTTATTCCAGAGGAGCGTTTGTAGAGCTGCCAGACGAGGTGGGGGTACTTTCCTTTGGGCTTGTCTTCGACTGAGTGTGGTACGCATATCAGCTAAACCTTGGGTGGTAGCTTGTTCCTCGATCTTTACTTGGCCACTGGCTCTTTGGATGATTCTTTTACTGAAGACCACGGCTTCCAGAAGAGAGTTCGAAGCCAGACGGTTGGCGCCGTGAACACCCACGCAGGCGGTTTCGCCGCAGGCGAAAAGACCAGGAATGTTAGTCTCTCCCCAGATATTAGTCTTGATACCGCCAATCATGTAGTGAGCGGCAGGAGCGACTGGGAGTAGGTCCCGGGTGATGTCCAAACCGTGTTCCCGACAAAAGTGATAGATGTTTGGGAAACGGGTAGTGATGGTGTGCGCGGGTAAATGGGTGACATCAATAAATGCTTTATCCGACTTAGTTTTTCTCATTTCGTGGATGATACTGCGGGCGACGATATCTCGTGGCGCTAGGTCGCTATCAGACGTGTAATCCGGCATAAAATGATGGCCTTTGATATTGCGTAATATGCCGCCTTCACCCCTGACGGCTTCGCTGATGAGAAAGGGTGTCACTCCGGGTAGATGCAGAGCTGTCGGGTGGAACTGGTAGAATTCCATATCAATAATTTCGGCCCCGGCGTCGTAAGCCAGGGCGAGTCCATCCCCGGTGGCGACGGCAGAGTTAGTGGTGAACTTGAATAACTGCCCGGCACCGCCGGTTGCCAGAATTAGAAAGCGACAGCTAAATTCTTCGGTACCGCCGGTATGGCAATTGAGAACCTTTACGCCGCTAACTATTCCCTTTTTGACTAGAATTCGTGTAGCGAGAGAATGTTCCAGAATCTGGGCTTTTAATGAGCGGACCAGGTTACTGAGAGTAACTTCAATATGTTGACCGGTGGCGTCACCACCAGCATGGACGACACGGGATACGCTGTGAGCGGCTTCGCGAGTTAAGGCAATCTCTCCGTACAGCGTATCAAAGGGCACACCAAGCCGGACCAGTTCGGCGATGCGTTCCGGAGCTTCGTTGACTAGTATGCGTGCTGCCTCTTTATCGCATAATCCATCTCCGGCAGCGATAGTATCCTTGAAGTGTAATGTCGGGGAATCATTCTTGCCGATAGCCGCGGCAATTCCTCCCTGGGCGTACCGGGTATTACAGTCTTCGATGCTGCCTTTGGTGATAATGAGGACGCTACCATGCTTTCTCGCCAATATGGCGGAGTAGAGCCCGGCAATACCGCTGCCAATGATTACGAAATCGAAATGGTTCATCGGATGGCGTTCCTGTATTTGGCTTGTTCTTCTTGGTAAAGGTCGCCACCGTAAATATCATTGATTACGATGGCCGAGAAATCTTCCACTTCGAGACGGAGGATAGCTTCAGTGCCGAGTTCAGGGTAGGCAGCGATCTCAGATTTCTTGACACTTTTTGAAATCAGGGCACCGGCACCGCCTGTGGCGGCCATGTATACCCCTCGGTACTTCTTGATGGCGTCTTTTACGGCTGGTGAGCGTGTTCCCTTGCCAATCATTACTTTTAGTCCTTCGGCGAGTAGACGGGGTGAATAGGCATCCATGCGTCCACCGGTCGTGGGACCGGCGGCACCGATGGGTTGACCGGGTTTGGCTGGCGCTGGGCCCATGTAGTAGATTGTTTGGCCTTTTAACTCAAAGGGCAGTGATTTACCATGGTCTAAAGCATCGATTATTTTCTTGTGAGCGGCGTCGCGACCAACATAGACGACGCCGCTAATAAAAACTTGGTCTCCGGTCCTCAGTTTCTTGGTAATGGCTTCCTCGACGGGGGATTTGATATATAGAGTTTTCATCATAGTATAGCTTCCTTCTGGCGTGCCGCGTGGCACTGGAGACTGACGGCTATGGGTAAGCTGGCAATATGGGTTGGGAAGAGTTCGATATGAACGGCTAGGGCAGTGGTTTGTCCCCCAAGACCCTCAGGACCGATGCCCAGGGCGTTCACCCGTTTAGTTAGTTCCTTTTCCAGTCGGACGTTTTCAGGGTTGGAATTGACAGAACCGAGCGGGCGTAGTGTTGCTTTTTTGGCTAGAGCCATGGCCATTTCTGCGGTGCCGCCGATACCCACGCCGACAATTACCGGTGGGCAGGGATTTGAACCCGCCTCATTGACTGTTCTGAGTACGACTTCGATGATACCTGAGCGGCCTTGCCCCGGAGTGAGCATAAAAAGACGACTCATATTCTCACTGCCACCGCCCTTAGGCATAACGGTAATTTTCAGCTTATCGCCCGGAATGATATCGGTGTGAATGACTGCTGGGGTATTATCTTGGGTGTTGACCCGTGCTGAATACGGCTGGCGCACCATAGACTTGCGCAGGTAGCCTTGCTCATAACCTTGGCGTACACCTTCGTTAATGGCTTCGTAAAGGTTGCCACCGGTGATATGAGTATCCTGCCCAATCTCCAGGTAGACCACAGCGATACCGCAGTCCTGACACATTGCCATTTTTTCTTCTGTAGCTAGTTGGGCGTTAGCTAGAATCCGGTCTAAAGTTTGCCTGCCTAACGGTGATTCCTCGGTTTTGTGGGCTTGTTTGAGAGCTCGATGGACATCGTTAGGGAGGAAATAGTTGGCTTCCTGGCATAAGCGAGCCACGGTTTTGGTTATTTTTTGTGCTCTGATGTTCCTTATTTTCACTGAGCTCCTTGTTTCCGAGATAGCTTTTTGCTACTCTGTCATTGTTATCAAAGTATGCTGCCATCCGTTCGTCCTGAACCTTCGGCGCGAGGCTAGCCGAACGCTTGTCGAAGGGTCGTTCACGGTTCAACGGTTCGCCACGAACAGTATTTTCGACCTTTATTATCCTTTGTCGGTGCGAGGTTATCTCGACTTGTCGGGATGGTCTCTGGTTCTACGAGGATTAACCAGAGCTTGTGGATTCACCCTCCGCAATCAGTTTTCTTAGTGCAATGATCATCGCCGGGGTGTCGATAGCCATCGGGCATGTCACCTTGCATCGGCCGCAGGTCAGGCAGGTATAAGCCATGGCGGCGCCCTTCTCGGTTTTCTTGCTGAGCATTGTTGCCCAAACAGCGCCGATACCGGTGAAATAACTATCGCCGAAGTGGCCGGCGGTGACGGCGAAGACGGGGCATTCATAGAGACACCCGCCACATCTCAGGCAATATAATGCCTCGCACAAGAGTGGATGTTTGGCTAATTCCGTCCGTCCGGCATCGAGGAAGATGACATGGAGTTCTTTAGGTCCGTGAGCTCCATAGGTAATTATCTTTTCAATATCACCGGTTCTGCTAGGGCCGGAGATTAAGTTGACATAAGATGGGACAGTGTAATTGGCGTAGCGCCATGTCACCTCGGCTACTTTGTTGGCGTCGCCGAAGGTTGGTACTAGTTTCTCCATGCCTACTAGGGCGATGTGGATAGGCGGTAAAGCGGTAACTAGTCGGGCATTACCTTCATTTTCGATAATAAATAGGGTACCGGTATCGGCCGCCACGACATTGGCACCGCTTATACCGATGTCGGCTTGGATAAATTTTTCTCGGAGAAGTGTCCGGGCGGTAGCTACCATGCGGGCGATATCGTCCGGTGGAAGCTTCTCCCCGGTGATTTGTGAAAGCAGTGTGGCTACATCCTCGCGCGGGACATGGATGGCCGGTGAAAGAATATGCATTGGTTTGGAGTGAAGTTTTTGAATGATGAACTCCCCTAGGTCAGTCTCACAAACTTCGTTGCCCATTGCTTCCAGGTGTTCGCGTAGGCTGATTTCTTCGCTGGTCATGCTTTTCGCCTTGACGATGAGTTTGCTCTTCCCGACGAGATTTCCGATGATCTCCAGCGCTTCGCTGGCGGTGCGGGCAATATACGCCTTCCCATGATTTGCCATGATGGCTTCGCTTGCCTGCTGAGCCAACTTCTCCATATCGTCGATGGCTCGGACTTTTATTTCTCTGACTTCCTCGGCGAGCTTGATGGTATGGGGAAATTTTGTCAAAGCATTACTGGCGTTCACCCGGTAGCTGCCGATAGCCCGGGACAAAGCTAATCTGATACGTTCATTGTGGGCGGCGTCCATTAACTCTTTTTTGTAGTTGCTAAAGACAGACATTCTTCTTAATCCTTTAGGGACATGGCTAAGATTTGAGCCATGTCTAGTACCTCCACCGTAATCGCGCCCAGTTCTTTGAGTCCGGTCTTGAGTTGCATGACACATCCTGGGCACTGGGTGACGATAATTTGTGCCCCAGTCTCAACCAATTCCTTCGCTCGGTTAATTGCCAGAATCTGGCTTAACTCAGGGAAGACAGCTTCAAAGCCGGCGCCGCCACCACAGCAGGTGGCATAGTCCCTCTTGGTCCAGGTTGGTTCTACTAGCTCGATATCCTTGATAGCTCTCAGGATTTGACGTGGTTCCTCTCCTACTCCCAAGTAGCGAATGAGCTGGCACGGGTCATGATAAGTAACCTTAATTTTTCTGGGGAAGCGTAAATTCAGCGAGGAGATGCGTTCGGCGACAACTTCTGTGAAATGCTTGACCTCGATGTCATGCCTGCCAAGGCAAGTAGGTATCGTATTACGTAGGGTGTTGGTGCAGGAGGGAACAATGCTGATAATTCGCTTTACTCCTTTGTCTTTTAGCTGACTGTAGGCTTCCCGAGCATGTTTCTCGAATTTATTGTGTAGGCCGAAGTAGTAAAGTGGGCCGCCACAGCATGGTTCGTCTTTGCCCAGATAGCCGAACTCGATACCGATGCGGTCGAGTACCTTGACCGCATCCCGAAGTGGTTGGGCATCAGTATCATTGTCTCGCGTAATCACCCGTCGGTACAAACTGGCGGCATCGATGCCTAATTTTTTCTGGAAATTGGCTAGATTTATGGCTCGTTCGGTGCTGATACCGGCGATTTCGGCGCGATCGATGCGCCGTATTAGGGCTGTCAAAGATTCTAGTTCACTGGCATACTGATACCCGCACCCGGCAAAGAAAATTGTCTCTGTCTCTTTGGTCAGATGGAGGTCTTTTGCCCACTTGGCTTTGGTTGTCCTATCCGCACCCAACAGATTATGTTTCGAGGAAATATTATCGGCAAGGTAATTTAGGCCTGGCGGAATTAGTCTTTTATTGTCTTTAGGGTGTAAGTTACTCATGATACTTGCCCTAGGATCTCGAGAAGACCCTTACGAATCATCATCACGGCTATGACGGCTAAAAGTAGACTGGCGAATTGGGAGGCGGCGCGGAGACCTGGTTCACGCATGATTCGAGCCATTCGGTTGGCCTGAGCGAAAACTCCCCAGGTGAAGGCCAGATTGAGGATGAAGGCGAGTAAGACTGGCAAGAAGGGATACTGTCCGGTGAGAAGAAGTAGGGTGGTAAGAACTGCGGGTCCGACTACAAGCGGAGTACCAATGGGGGCAACGCCAATCATCTCTTTGCCATCACCTGACTGAGGATCGACTAATTTACCGGTGGTAAAACGTCGGACAGTCAGTATGAAGAGGACCAGCCCGCCAGCAATCAAAAAATCGGATGTTTCAATACCGAGGATGAAGAGAAGACCTCGTCCGATGCCGATGAAACCTAGCCCAAGGATTAGGGCAGTGAGTATAGCATAACGGATTACCCGTCGTCGTTCGGCGGATGACGTAGCATGAGTTAAGGACACAATGATGGGAAGATTACCAATGGCATCGACAGCGACGAAAAGCGGAATAAAGCTTAAGCCGATATATTTTAACAGCTCGAGAATGGTATTCATAAAAAATTCAATAATGGTATTCATACTCTTACCTTATTATATTAGTGTTAGTTCCGTAAGTGCAAATGTCTCATGAGGGGGAATGAGTACACTGCCTTGACGAATAAGAAAGGTAAGGTATAGACTAGAAAATATAAACTGTGCCCCGCGTTGGTTCAAGTAAATGTAAAGGATAGGTGAATAAAGAGAGTTCGTTGGAAGAAGTAGTTATCGTCAGTGGCGTGAGAACGGCGATTGGAAACTTCGGCGGCGCGCTCCAGAACGTGCCGGCCGTTCAATTGGGTAGCCTGGTCATCAGAGAAGCACTCGAGCGTGTTGGATTAAAACCAAAAGCTGGTGTGGAGCTTTTGAGTTATGGCCCTGATGCTCTGAAGGGAAAGGGGCTGACTGAGTTGGAGAGGGCCTACGTCGGATGTGATGATTCCCTCAGAGAGGTGCAGGTCGATGAGGTTATCATGGGGAATGTTCTCCAGGCTGGACAAGGACAGAACCCCGCCCGGCAGGCTACCATCTACGCTGGGATAAGTAAAGAGACGCCGGCCTTTACGGTGAACAAGGTTTGTGCCTCCGGGTTGAAAGCAGTCGCCCTGGGGGCTGAGGCAATAATGTTGGATGAAGCTGAGGTGGTCGTTGCTGGAGGGATGGAGAGCATGGGTAATGCTCCCTACAGTTTGCCCAAAGCTCGTTGGGGATATCGGATGGATGCTACTACCAGAGGCGAGCTCATTGACCTTATGGTTCTCGATGGACTATGGGAAATATTTTACGGATATCATATGGGGAATACCGCCGAGAATATTGTCGCGAAGTACAGTATCTCACGGCGAGAGCAGGATGAGGTTGGCTTACTCAGTCATCAGAGAGCACGGGCGGCAATTAAAGACGGTATCTTCAAGGAAGAGATTGTGCCGGCAACTATTCCCCAGCGTCGGGGGGCACCGGTTATCTTCGATGTCGATGAGCGACCGATGGATACTAGCCTGGACAGGATGGCTCAGCTTGCGCCGGTGTTCAAGGC
>DCWM01000048.1:2407-12312 GCA_002335405.1 Dehalococcoidia bacterium UBA2162 | reverse complement strand
ATTCCGACTAGTTCCTTACCACAGGATGGACAGCGCGTTACGCTTACAGGTAATGTATCGCAGTCTTCACAGATTGCAGGAATTCCGACTAGTTCCTTACCACAGTTGCTGCATAACATAACATTCCCTCTGCGGGTATCTTCGATTTTCTCTTAAAAACATAAACATCTTGCGCGAGCCTAACATTAGAGGGTTTACGATTGTGATTCTATTTAATAAATTACCAAGAAATCTGCTATTTTGTCAAGTTTTGTAAATCCTAATGATCGGCGGTACTTGTATCTTAGGGGTATAATTGTTATGATTCGCGTGTGCGCCTGTCAAAGCTATTCGGTAAAACACAGAGAGAAATACCTGCTGAGGCAGACACTGCTAGCCATCAGCTGATGCTCCGGGCGGGTATGATACGCCAGGTGGCCGCCGGAGTTTATGCCTATCTGCCCTTAGCCTGGCGGGTACTCAAGAAGATTGAGAATATTATCCGAGAGGAAATAGATAGAGTCGGTGGACAGGAACTTATGCTCTCCACTCTCCAACCTTTTGAGCTATGGCAGAAATCAGGGCGTGACCAGGCTTTCGGGCAGAGCCTCTTTACCCTCCTTGACCGTCGCGAGCGTAAACTAGCTCTCGGCCCTACCCACGAAGAGGTTATCACCGAATTGGTGAAATACAATGTGCAGAGCTACCGCGACCTGCCCCTACTGCTCTATCAAATTCAGACCAAGTTCCGCGACGAGCCGCGCCCCCGGGGTGGACTGATTCGAGTCCGTGAGTTCGACATGATGGATCTTTATAGTTTTGATGCCGATGAAGCCGGACTAGGTGAGAGCTATCATAAGATGCTCGAGGTCTACCGGAATATCTACGCCCGCTGTGACCTGCCGACGGTGATGGTCGAGGCCGATAGTGGCGCCATCGGTGGTAAGGAATCACACGAATTTATGCTCACTACGGAGGGTGGTGAGGATGAAATCGTCCACTGCCCTGATTGTACGTACGCCGCTAATGCTGATAAAGCGGAAAATAATAAGGGGATGGTGGGTGGGGGTGAACCGTTACCCCTGGCCGAGGTCAGTACTCCGGGTGTGGTATCCATTGAAGAAGTTTCGAATTTTCTCAAAGTACCACCCAGTCACACACTCAAAGCTGTCTTTTATATTGCCGATGGTCGGCTAACCTTTGTTATTATCCGGGGTGATCTTGATGTGAACGAGGTGAAACTGAAAAATATCTTGGGTGGTATTGACCTTCGTATGGCTACCGAAGCCGAAGTAACGGCAGCCGGCATTGTGCCCGGGGCGGCTTCGCCGGTACTTAAGATTGATATTGGCGATCCTACAAGAGCAAAAGCGAACTTAGCTCTGTGGTGCTCGCGGGGGATAAAGATTATCGCTGATGACTCGGTAACACTGGGAACTAACTTTATCGCCGGCGGCAATAAGCCTGGCATCCATCTGAAAAATGTCAATTACCCGGGAGACTTCATGGCGGATGTTGTTGCTGACATTGCTCGAGCTTGCGCCGGAGATAAATGCCTCAGGTGTGGTGGTAAACTACAATCCAGCCGTGGGGTTGAGGTCGGCCATATCTTCAAACTGGGTACCTTCCTCAGCGAAAAACTTGGAGCCACCTTTGTTGACCAGAGTGGCGTTTCGTATCCGATTATTATGGGATGTTATGGTATCGGTGTCGGCCGGCTGCTTGCCGCTGCTATCGAGCAGAACCACGACAGTAAGGGTATTATTTGGCCATCGTCGATTGCGCCGTATCAGATTTATCTCTGCCCGCTATATTTGGAGAATCCGCGGGTGGCGGAGATAGCTGAGAAGTTGTACGCTGATTTCACGGTGCAACATTTAGGGGTACTTTTCGATGACCGTATCGAATCTCCGGGGGTAAAGTTCAATGATGCCGACCTGCTGGGGATACCGTTACGGGTTACTATTAGCCCCCGTACTCTGGAGAAGAATAGCGTCGAAGTGAAACGACGCTCTGAGAAGGCATCTCATCTTATCCCCCTTAATGATATGTTCAATGGCCTCGAAGAGCTTATCTAATACAAGCTGAGTTAGGCACGGAGGGTGGCTCCAAGTTCCTGGGACAACTTCTCGAGGAGACGCTTTAGAACGCGATTAACCTTGTCATCGGTCAGAGTCTGTGCTGGCGACTGGAAGGTAATCCGGTAGGCGAGTGATTTTTTCCCCTGAGGCACCTGTTCACCGGCGTAAACATCAAAAAGAGCCACCTGGCTAACCAGAGGGAAGCCCTTAATGGTATCCTGCACTTGCCGGTGGGTGATTTCTGTTCCCAGCACCAATGCCATATCCCTGACTACGGCGGGGAAACGCGGAACCGGCTGGAACACACGATTTCTGAGGGTAAAAGGTAACAACGCTATCAGGTCGATTTCGAAAAGATAGGTAGTCCCCGAAATCTCGAAGTTCTCCGCTACTTGGGGGTGCAGTTCGCCAACGATACCTATCTGTTCACCCGAGACCACTATTACCGCCTGCCTGGATGGGTGTAGATTTTCGTCCGAATATGGCTCAAAGTTGGCTTCGATAGCGAACCGATTGAGTAAGTCTTCGACAACTCCCTTGGCGTCGAAGAAGTCAAACTGTTGATCATCACCGTGCCATGATTTCGCCAGCCTCGATCCGTTGAGTATGCCGCAAAGGGTTTCCTTCTCTTCAGGTAAATCTTTTGGGCGGGCCAGATACACTCGGCTCAGTTCAAAAAGCCTAAGTCCGCCTTCTTCGTATTTGCGGTTGGCTGAAAGCGTCGCTAGTAAGCCAGACCGCAGGTTAGGACGGAGGTATTCCTGCTCCGCCGTTATCGGGTTGGTGACACGTAGTAGTCTCGGTCCTAGAGGATGAGTTTTCGGCAACAGCTTATTGAGCATATCCAGGCTGGTCAGCGAGTAGGTCATTATTTCCTGGAAACCGTAACCGGCCAGTCGGTTTCTGACTTGGCGTTTTAAGCCCGTGAGTGGTTCCGGACTTTGTCTGGGTATCGGTTGGTTGAGTCCCGATGTCATCGGGGTTGGGATCTGGTTGTAGCCGGTAATACGGATAATCTCATCGATGAGGTCGATCGCTAGACGGATATCGCTCCGCCAGTAGGGAGCTGTGACTATAACTTCGGCAGAACTTCGATTCTTTATCGGAACTCGCTGGCAATCAAAGCCCAGAGAAACCAGAACGTCTATTATTCGGTCAAGGCTAAACTCAACACCCAGGATGCGTTTCACTTCCGTAGTCGAGAGTAAGATTGGCTTCTGTTCCCGTTTGCCGGGGTAAATGTCCACCCAGCCTTGAGCCGCTTTGCCACCGGCCAGTTGCGTCATCAACTGTGTTGCTCGTTTCAGCGCAGGTAAAGCTAACTCCGCGCTGATGCCCCTTTCAAATCGCATACAGGCTTCACTGGGTAAGCCCAGAGTACGTCCGGTATAGTGAATGCTGGCTGGATTGAAATTAGCCGCTTCTAGTAATATTGTGGTGGTTTCCGGAGAGACCTCACTGTTGGCGCCACCCATTACTCCCGCCACTGCCACCGAACGCTCGGCATCAGCAATGACCAGCATATCTCTGGGAAGGAGTCGGTTCGTACCATCCAGGGTAACTATTTTCTCGTTATTGGTCGTCCGGCGTACAATGATTCGCTTGCCCCGAATTAGGCTATAATCAAAGGCATGGAGCGGTTGTCCGTATTCCAGCATGACGTAATTGGTGACATCGACAATGTTATTTATCGGGCGCATACCGCAGGCTAAGAGTCGTTGCTGCAGCCATGACGGAGACTCCGCCACCTTCACATTGGTGAGTAAGCTGGCACAATATCTGGGGCACAGGTCGGGGGCGCGAATTTCCACTGCCACCGACTGTTCCGCCGACGGCATTGTCTCTTCATAGTTAATCTCTGGGAGATGTAAACTCTGTCCCGTCAGCGCCGTAATCTCCCGAGCGATACCAATTACCGAAAGGCAGTCTGGTCGGTTGGGTGTCACTTCCATATAGAGAATGGCATCACCCAGATAAGCTGCTAGTGGTACCCCCACTGGGGCATCAGTGGGTAAGACTGCAATACCCTCGTGCTTGTCCGAAATGCCCAGCTCTTTTTCTGAGCAGACCATGCCGTTGGAGATGATACCACGAATTTTGACTGGTTTTAAGCGGACTAATTCTCTACCACGTCCAGCGATGAGTTGTGCACCGACACGAGCGAAGGCAATCTTATCGCCAGGATGGAGGTTTGGTGCTCCACAAACTACCGTTGCCTGTTCCGTACCCAGGTCCACTGTCGCCAGATGGAGACGGTCGGCATCGGGGTGGGGGTTGATGACCGTGAGTTGCCCGACGACGACGTTTTCCCACTGGCCGCCGATGATCTTCACCCCATTGACCTCAAGCCCGGCCATGGTCAACTTCTGTGCCAGGTCGGAATGGGGTAGGCTAATACTAAGATATTCCTTGAGCCAGTTGAGAGAAACTTTCATTCTTATTTTATCGTGTTTTGAATAACGATTTTCGCCTGCTCAATCGGAATCGCGAAATTTAGACCTTCATAAAGTCCCCAGGTAATGAGACCGATAACCTCACCTTTAAGATTAATCAGGGGCCCGCCGCTGTTGCCTGGATTTACGGCCGCATCAGTCTGAATATATTCAATGCTGTCTATAGTGCGGATGGCTGATACAATACCTGCTGTGAATGTAGCTGGGTCTTCAAGGTAGGATATATATGGAAAGCCTACGGCTGCTACTTCCTCGCCAACCTTTAAATTTTCTGACGTACCTAAAATGGCTTCGGGAAAGTCAGTCCGGGTAGAAATAATTTCCACAATCGCAAGATCTATCGTCGCGTATCTAGAGATAACAGTGCCATCGTATTTTTCTCCGTTAAGTAGTGTAATTTTAACTGAGGAGACGTCACTTATGATATGTTCAGCGGTCAATATATATCCTGTACGGCTAATTATTAAACCGGAACCAGACACGTCGCCTGCGTCAATCCGTACTACTGCCGGCTCGACCAGCGCTACTATCTCGGCAAAAGAAGTCGTTGCCTGGGATACAGTATTCGCCTGGACTTTCGCGATGTCGGCATTGGTTTTTAGAAGGTCAGTTTGTAAAGTTGTGAGCTTTATTTCCGAGTTGGTTAGTTTTGCTTCCGCATCGGTTAATTTTACTTGCAAGTTGGAGATATTACCTTGCAGGCTGAAAATATTACCTTGTAGATTGGAGATATTGTCTTGCAGGCCGAAAATATTGTCTCGTAGGTTGGAGACACTACCTTGCAGGCTGGAAACACTACCTTGCAATGTAGAAACATTTCCCGTTAAGGTTGAAACTTTCCCTTCTAGAGTGACTAATCCGGAGCTAATTTTTCCTAACTTATCGGTTTGCTGTATGAGTAAGGCTGAATTAGCCGCGCCACTAATGATAAGGATAGCGATAATAAAACTGACGGTTAGTTTTCTCATCCTATTTCCTCCCTTCTTAGTAAGCTGTGCTCATTAGACGGAGACCACTTGAGAGAATGCATTAGAATTGTCTCAAAAATCTTAGGTCGCTGCTATAAAAGAGCCGGACATCGTCAATGCCGTAACGTAGCATCGGTAGGCGGTCAAGACCAATACCGAAGGCAAAGCTGGTGTAAATACTGGGATCAATACCGCCCTGTTCCAGTACTCGTGGATGGGTCATCCCTGCCCCCAGTATCTCAATCCAGCCGCTATTGCCGCAGAGGCGGCAGCCCTGCCCACGGCAGACGGCGCACTCGATAGCCATTTCTACCCCCGGTTCAACGAAGGGGAAATAGTCACCACGGAAACGCACTTTACGTTCCTTACCAAAGAAGCGACGGGCAAATTCATAAAGCGTTCCCTTTAGGTCGGCCATCGTAATATTTCTATCCACGGCGATACCATCAAGCTGATGAAACATCGGTACATGGGTGGCATCGCTTGCCTCATAGCGGTAGACTCTACCGGGCTCAATGGCTCTTATTGGTGGCTTCATACCATCAATAACTCGAGCCGTGACCGACGTCGTGTGGGTACGCAGCAACATCGCTCTTTCATTATCGGACGGCGCCGTATCAATCCAGTAAGTGGACATGGTATCACGAGCTGGGTGTTCCTCGGGGATATTTAATGCCTCAAAATTATAATAATCCCATTCCACCTCTGGTCCCTCTACTACATGAAAGCCGAGCGATGCGAAAATATCACACATTTCATCGATGGTCTGGGTGATAGGATGCAAATGACCGCTCGGTAGTGGGCGGGCGGGGAGGGTAAAATCGATAGCCTCCCTTGTGGACGATGCTAGTTTTGTTAGTGTTAGTGCTATTTCTTTTTCTCTTTGCTTGAAACTATCTTCTAAGTCGGATTTAACATCGTTAGCCCGTCCACCAACATTCTTCCTCTCCTCTAGGGGTAAAGTAGCTAGACTGCGTAACACCTGAGTTAGTTCACTATTTCGCCCCAGATATCGTACTCGCCATGCTTCTAATTCTGTAGCGTTGTTTACGCTCGCTAGCTCCTGGAGCGCCTTTAGCCTTAATCCCTCAATATGTTCTATCATCTGTTCTCTCAGCTTCACGTAAACTCTTGAAATTATAGGTTATTAAGGGTGATGGGTCAAGTGAAAATCCTGAGTAACCACGCGCGTCATTGTGTATTAGTACAGCACGAGTATATGGTAACTTGGTGAATGACATGCTTGGGAAGATGATGTTTGAGGATGTGTAATTAGGTGGGTTTATTAGGCTAACGGTGGAATATTGGAGCTGGTCTGGTGCATGAGCTTGACTTTCTGGGCCGTTTCTTCCTCTATTTTCTCTTGATTTTTGAGTAAAAGCTCGGCCTGGAGAAATAGCCCTTCCATTCTGGCCACCGCAGTTAACTGTGAGAGAATTATAGACACTGAGATTTCCTTTCCTCTTCGAGGATAGTCGCCTATTCTCAATACTGCTTTAGGAGATTTTTCTTGTACAGAATTCGAAATTTCGCTCAACACACTTAGGGTGGTAACATCTTTCGGAGCGCTAATTAGAACTAGAATTCTCGCCGCATCTTCTATGTTTGCCTTAAGGGTTAGACTATTTATGGCTTGTCCCAACGCTCCGATTGCTCCGACACTTTCTTTAGCCGCTTCTCGGTAATCGGTTTTGTTCCGACCGTAAAATGTCGAAAGAGGCACTTCCCCTCTACCGATGGTACAGATGCCTCCTAAAGTCTGTTTAATATCCCCGGCGTCTATTACTTTACTGCCTATATACTGATGTCTATACTCCTCTCCGGCACAGAAGAGATCATAGAAATTCTTCACTATTTGTTGATTGATCTCGTGCAGGTTTGTGGATATTCCGACACCCGCTTTCGCAAAACGCTCGTTATCTAGCAAGAATACCGCATCTGCATATTGGTTCACGGTCTTCAGGCAACGGGCTGTATTTATCACTGCGTAGGAATGTTCTCCCTTTTCTTCGTAAGCAAAAGGCATCACTATTATGGCGTAGACTGGTTTCTCCATTCTTTCTTTTAGTCCCTTTATCAGCCATCCAATGCCTCCAGAGCCAGTACCGCCAGCCCCACTCGCAACAACTACAATTCCATCACTCTCATGAAACTTACTGGAGGTTATCAAATTCTCAACTATAACGGGGTAGGCTTCGCTCATTATCGTGGCTCCTTCGACATTCATCTTACCTACTCCGTGACCAAATGTTTTTGCCAACCCGATCAGAATCCTATGACGCTTATCGCGTGGAATATGTCTAACGCTTGCCAAGTCTGCGTCATCAGTGTTTACTGCGAAAGCGTCGATTAGGATTTCCATACGGCGACCGAAAAACGACTTGGCATAATTGTTTATACCGTAGAACTCATCGGCGATATTGCAACCGCACTGCCCCATACCGACAACCATTATTTTCATTTTCAGCCTCCAGTTGTCTTGGATTTACTTTCTGTGATTAGTTATTTGTTGTAGATAGTCTAGGTGATTATCGGGATGCTGTCAATCTTACGTTGCCTCTGTGTGAGTGCACTAAATGGCGTGTTAACTTTTCTATCGTCAGTTAGCTACTACGGTGACACGAAATGATCGGGCTGATCACTGGTTTTCCAACCCATCACTCACTTGACAAATAGGGAGCTATGTTGCAAAATGGTAGAAGGTGGGGGAAAGTGGTAGAATAGTTTGTAAAATAGGGGTAAAAGTATCTTTATGGTAGGCAGCGGGAAGAAAAATGGATATAGAGCTGGGATGGTTCTTTGGTGAGTTTGAGCATAAGGTTGATGTTAAAGGTCGTGTGCTAATTCCACCTAGGTTCCGCTTGGAGTTAAATAAAGGCTTGGTTTTAACGCCGGGAGTCGAGAAGTGCATCGTCGTTCATCCACAATCGGAGTGGGAGAAAATGGCAGCGGCCTTGACTACTGGTATCGTTACCTCGAGCCGGCTGCGGCGGCTAAACCGGGTGATTTTTGCTACTGCCTTTAGTCTTGATTTTGACGGGCAGGGGAGAATTACCCTGCCGGTACCACTTCGAGAATATGCTGGCATTAAGGACGAAGTGATTATCGCTGGGGCTAGCAACTACCTTGAACTGTGGAATAAGGAACAGTGGGAAGTCGAGAAGACGTTGAGTCAGGAACAGGCCTGGCAAATTATCGAAAGTTTGGAACAACATTAGTGAGGCAAAGCGATGGTAAGGCCGGTTCATATCCCGGTGCTGGTTAAGGAGGCCCTTGAGGCTCTGGGCGTTCACCCCCGAGGGTGCTATATTGATTGTACTTTCGGGGGTGGAGGGCATGCCGCCGCTATTTTGGAGTATTGGGAGCATGATCCACCACATGGGTGGTTGCTGGGTATTGATGCCGACTCTGAGGCAATAAAAGCCGCTCAGTCTAGACTGGATGCTTACGGTGATTCTATCCGGCTCGTCCACGATAACTTCGTTAACCTCGAGGCGATTTGTCATGAGCAGGGCTTTTTTCTCCCGATGGATGGTGTCTTATTTGATTTAGGGTTGTCTTCGCCCCAGCTGGAGGATAGCATGCGCGGTTTTAGTTTCCAGCATGATGGGCCGTTGGATATGCGTTTCAGCCATAACCAAAAACTGACGGCTGCCGAGATTGTTAATAGCTGTTCCGAGGCTGAACTTGCTCAGCTCATTTGGACTTATGGTGAAGAAGTCTATAATCGGCGTATTGCTCGCCAGATTGTCCTCGCCCGTCCGATAAGAACGACCTTGCAGTTAGTTCAGGTTGTCAAGCGGGCGGTTGGTTCCCGCCGGGGTCGTATTCATCCGGCGACTAAGACCTTTCAGGCTTTGCGTATCGTTGTTAATCAGGAATTAGAAAATCTGAAATTAGCGTTAAAGCAGGCGGTTAATCTACTTGATTCCGGCGGTCGCTTGGTGGTTATAAGCTATCATTCCCTCGAAGACCGTATTGTCAAACAGTTTATGCAACGAGAAGCTAGCGATTGTGTCTGCCCGTCGGTTACGCCGATCTGCGTTTGCGGCCATAAGGCCAGACTGAGTTTAATCAACAAGAAGGTCATCACGCCGTCTCCGGCTGAGATTCAGGTAAATCCACGCAGCCGCAGTGCTAAGTTGCGCGCCGCGGAGCGTGTCGGGGATATTTGTGTTAGTAAGATGGTCGTCTGCTAATGAAGAAGGTTCTTCGGGATGAAGGACGAAGGAGGGCGTATGGGAAGTGGAATTACTATGGCAGCAATTGATATCGGTACCACCAAGGTGTGCACCACGATTGCTGAGGTTGAGAATGGGGAGATTCTGCGCGTTACTGGCGTCGGTATTGCCTCGTCAAGTGGTATACATAAGGGAGTGGTGGCTGGTATTGACGATGCTAGGCAGGCCATCCGTGAGTCAGTG
>DCWM01000048.1:0-2008 GCA_002335405.1 Dehalococcoidia bacterium UBA2162 | reverse complement strand
AGCTCGCTTAATCAGCGAGGGGCGGTCGCGATTGCCCGCCATGGCCGAATGGTGCGTCCCAATGATTTGAAACGGGTATTACAGAGCGCTCGGAATTTTGATGTTCCTAGTGACCGGAAGCTGCTTCATGTTATCCCCCGGAGTTACGCCGTTGATGATAGTGGTGGTGTAAGAAATCCTGTAGGTATACATGGTTATAAGTTGGATGTAGAGACGCATATTATTACGGCCGCCGTAGCTTCAATAAAGAATATTGCTAGATGTATTCGAGGTCTGGGTATCGGTATTGAGGAACTGGTTCTCGAACCTCTAGCGAGTAGTGAAGCGGTGCTGACGGAAGAGGAAAAGCAAAAAGGTGTGATTTTAGCTGATATCGGTGGCGGCACGACTGACGTAGCTATTTTTAAGGATGGGAGTATATGGCATACTGCCATTGTAGCGGTGGCCGGCTATCAACTTACCCGCGATATCGCTATCGGTCTGGGTTTACCCTTTAATGCTGCCGAGGCGATGAAAAAGAGTCATGGTAGTGTGATGTCGGTTATCGAAGGCCAGTCGGAACTGGCTGGGCGAATATCTGAAGACGGACGGAGTGTCTCTTATCAAGAATTAAGGCATATTCTGCGGGCCCGAGTGGAGGAAATCTTGTGGTTAATCTTGCTTGAGTTGCCCCAGTCGAAATATGAGGATTTGGTTCCGGCTGGTCTGGTCTTAACTGGCGGCAGCTCGAATTTAGCCGGCATCGATGTACTGGGCCGCCAGATATTACGGCTGTCAGTCAGAGTGGGCGCGCCCGTCGATATGCCGGGAATTAACGACTCCCTCCATGACCCGGCTTATGCCACCACCATCGGTCTTTTGCTTTGGGGAGCCAAACAACAGATATCACCGGAGTTGAAATTACGTAGCTTTAACGATAACTTACGCCGTTTGGTTACCCAACTCAGGAGTTTACCCTTTGTTTTCAGACGGCTGCCGGTTTGGGGTCGTTAATCTGAGATTGGCAGGGCGGAGGTAAATTTTCTGACCTAATTGAAGCGGAGCGAAGAGACGTTGGGTACGCCCTCTTTTCTGTGTGGTATTAAATCCAACCGGAGTAATCATAATCCTCTTAATTAATAGCCGACGCCTTTTCTATATGCTCTTGGGGTAATCATCGTGTCGTTAAAGATGAATGTCTTGGCGTTGCCCACTATTAGTATCGTCTGTGTACTAATATGGCAACGTAATGCTTTTCCCAGAGTAGTAATTTGGACTTTCTCTGCCTTACCGGTAGCATCGGTGACAATACCAACGGGGGTGGAATCTTTATTATAATTCAGTAAAATAGCTATCGCCTCTTTGAGCCGTTGGTTTCCCACTTTACTCTTTGGGTTATATAAAGCAATTACGAAACCGGCCTTAGCGGCAGACTTGAGCCGTCTCTTGATGTCAACCCATGTAGTCGCCAAGTCAGCTAGACTGATGACAGCGAAGTCGTGCCCTAGTGGCGAACCTAACAGGGCGGCGGCGGCATTAGCTATTGTCACTCCTGGAATGACCTCTACGGGGACAGTTATCTCTCTTCCCGTGAGATAACTGAAAAAGGTGCTGGCGATGGCATAGATACCGGGGTCCCCAGTGGTTACGATAGCGACATTTTTCCCGGTGAGGGCTTGCTCCGTGGCTATCTCAGCCCGCTCTACCGGGCTCAAGTCTTCGGCGATAATCTCCTTCCCCGCGATAAACTCGGCTATCAGGTCTAAACAGGCCTTATGACCTATGATGACTGGCGCATTGCTTAACGCGCTTATCGCTTTCGGGGTTATATTGTCCCGGTTCCCAGGACCAATACCCACCAGATATACTTTGCCGCTCATCTATACTACCCTCGTTTTCTCAGTCAAGGCATAATTTGGAGAGGCTGCATACATCACTAGCGACAAGTTGGTTTACCTTAACCGATCGCCTTTTTAACCGCTTCGGGTATAAAGGGAATTAACTGAGCAATTTTGGTTGCTGGTGTCGG